>NZ_JAIUIQ010000016.1:0-150942 GCF_020165735.1 Mesorhizobium sp. B283B1A | reverse complement strand
AAACCCGAGCCGAAAACCCCTCCGTATTGCCCTTGCCTTCTCCTCTCACGCCCGGAGATCAATAACGCAACGGGCCCCTTGAGGGGGAGATGTCCGGTAGGACAGAGGGGGGCCTCGTAGAACTCAACGTCTACGATGATTTCGCGAATTCTCATCCGCGCAAATGTGTCACGATTCCAGATACGTGTCCGCCCAGTTCGACACCGCCCAGCGCGGGTTGTTGGCGATGTTGCCAACGGTATCGCGCGCGACGCTGATGAAACTCCATTCGGCGACGTTGATCAGCGGCAGGTCGGCGGCCACCTCCTTCTGGAACTCCTTGTAGAGGTCGGTGCGGGCCGTGGTGTCGAGCGTCTCGGATGCCTTGGCGATGAGCGCATCGAGCGCGTCGTTCTTGTAGCCGCCCTGGTTGGAGAACGGCACGCCGTCGGGATTGCCGCTCTGCACCAGGATGGTTGTCGAGATCGCCGGATCGCCGCGGAACACCGGCGGACCCACCGCAAGGTCGAAGGCGTGGTCGGTGTAGACGGCCCTGATGTGCGCGGCGGAGTCGTTGTTGACGAGCTCCGCGTCGATGCCGATGGCGGCGAGTGCCTGGCGCAAATAGTCGCCGAACTGCTTGGTCTCGTTGAAATATGGAGCGGGCAGGAGCTTGAGCGTAAAGCGCTTGCCGTCCGGGCCTTTCTTGTAGCCGGCCTCGTCGAGCAAGGCGTTGGCCTTGGCGACGTCGAAGGCATAGGTCGGCACGTCGGCGGTGTAAAACTGCGGATCGTTCTTCGGCACCGGGCCGGTGGCGGTCGCGGCATAGCCAAGGAACACGGTCTTGACGACGAAATCCTTGTCGATGGCGTGCGCGATCGCCTGGCGCACTTTCACATCGGCCAGTTCCTCGCGGCGATGGTTGATCTCGACGACGAGCTGATAGGTCAGTCCTTCATAACCCTTGGTGATCACCTTCAGGCCCGGCACCTTGGAGATGCGGTCGAGGTCGGCCAGCGGCACGGCCGAGAAGGCGGCGAGCTGAATTTCCTCGGCTTCCAGCGCGCTTGCCGCCGACGTGCGGTCGGGCAGCACCTGGTAGATGATTTCGTCGAGGTAGGGCTCGTCCTTGCCCCAGTAATCCGTGTTCTTGATCAGCCGGTAATACTGGCCGGCCTTGTACTCGCCGAATTTGAACGGCCCGGTGCCGATGGGCGCGTTGTTGGCCGGGTTGTCCTCAATCTTGCCGACCTCGTAGACATGCTTCGGCACGACGCTGCTCAGCGCCGGCAGCGCGTTGCGGATCAGCTGGAACGGCGTCGGCTTGGCGAATTTGAACACGGCGGTGAGATCGTCAGGTGTGTCGACGCCAGCCAGGTCCTTGAACACGGTGCGCCCGAGATTTTGCAGCGGCTTCCAGATCTGCAGCGCCGAGAAGGCGACGTCGGCCGATGTGAACGGCTTGCCGTCATGCCATTTGACGCCCTCGCGCAGCTTGAACGTCACCGAGAGCCCGTCGGCGGCGCCTTCCCAGCTCAGAGCCAGGCGTGGCGCAAGCCCGTCCTTGCCGTCGAAGGAGGCTTCGGCCAGCGTTTCGACGATCTTGCTGGAGATGAAGAAGACGCCGTTTGAGGCGACGATCGCCGGGTTGAGGTTGCGCGGCTCGGAATCGGCGGCGAGCACCAGCCGGCCCCCCTTCTTCGGTGTCTGCGCCCAGCCAAGTGTCGGCATGGCGGTGGAGGCGAGCAGTATCGCCGAGCCGGCAAGCATTCTGCGTCTGGAAATCGTGAAACCTGACATGATCGAACTCCGTCCTCTCCGCGACCCCACAGGGCGCGCCATACCCCTCGGACGCCTGCGAGCCCGCCGGCATCCTTGCGGCGGCGATTATGAGCCTTGCCAAGGGTTTCGCCAGAGACGGAATTGGCGCATCCTTGCTTGGCTTTGAAATTTCCGTCCGCTGGACCAGTTTGCGGGAAATGGCTCAATTCCATCTATCTGGTAAGACCAGATTTGATGGATATACGGCCGATGACGGCTTGGTGACGGCGCAGTCGCGCTCTTCGCGCATTCTGGCTAGACCAGTGTGGGAAAAATGGTGCAGATTTGATCGACAGCCAGCGGATCGGGACGCGGAGCGGCCTGTGATCCCAGGCAATCCAAGGGAGAGAGAGATGAACATTGCCCCGGGCAAGAGTGCCGTCAGCAAGATCCCGTTCGACCAGGCTAGGGTCGATCGGCTGATGGAGGAGGCCGGCATCGATGTGCTGCTCGCGACCTCCAAGCACAACACGCAATATCTGCTTGGCGGCTACAAATTCATCTTCTTCGCCGCCATGGATGCGATCGGCCATAGCCGCTATCTGCCCATAGTCATTTACGAGAAGGGCGGACCCGATCACGCCGCCTATATCGGCAACCGCATGGAAGGCGGCGAGCACCAGAACAACCCCTTCTGGACACCGACGCTGCATGCCGCCTGCTGGGGCACGCTCGACGCCGCGAACCTCGCCGTCGAACATCTGCAGAAGATCGGCAAGGCGGGCGCGCGCATCGGCATCGAGCCGGGTTTCCTGCCGTCGGACGCCTACACGCTGATCCGCAAGGCGCTGCCGGAGGCCAAGCTGATCGATGCGACCGACATGCTGGAGCGCATGCGTGCGATCAAGACCGATGCCGAGCTGGAGAAGCTGCGCACGGCCTCTGAACTGATCACCGATTCCATGCTGGCGACCATCCAATGGGCGCGCGAGGGCACGACCAAGGCCGAGATGATCGAGCAGCTGCGGCGCGAAGAAACCAATCGCGGGATCCATTTCGAATATTGCCTGCTGACGTTGGGCTCCAGCCACAACCGTGCCGCTTCACCGCAGGCATGGAAGACGGGCGAGGTGCTGTCGATCGATTCCGGCGGCAATTACCACGGCTACATCGGCGACCTCTGCCGGATGGGCATCCTGGGTGAACCGGATGCCGAGCTTGAGGATTTGCTGGCGGAGGTCGAGACGGTGCAGCAGGCTGCCTTCTCGAAGGTCAAGGCAGGCACGCTCGGCGGCGACATGATTTCACACGCCGAGGGCGTGCTGAAGAAATCAAAAGTCGCTGCCTATACGGATTTCTTCGCCCACGGCATGGGCCTGATCACGCATGAGGCGCCGTTCCTGATGACCAACCATCCGGTGACCTATGAAGGCACCTATGCGGCCAAGCCGCTGGAGAAGAACATGGTGCTGTCGGTCGAGACGACGATGCTCCACCCGACGCGTGGTTTCATCAAGCTTGAGGATACACTGGCGGTGACCGAGAGCGGCTATGTGATGTTCGGTGATCGGGGCAGGGGGTGGAACCGAGGTGGGACAGCCTAGCTCGGCGCGGGGCCCCTCACCCGGATTGCCAACCGAATTGCGAAGGGCAATTCGGGGCAATCCGACCTCTCCCCAAGGGGAGAGGAGTTCGCGCCGGCGCTGGCTTCTGTCTCTCCCCTCGGGGAGAAGGTGGCCGCGAAGCGGCCGGATGAAGGGGCCTCCCCGCAAACGCGGAAGCGGGAGGAGAGACTACTCGCCACCCGCCGGAATCAGCCTGAAATCCGGCAGTTCCCGCAAGCCCAGTTCCGGGCCAGCCGGCGAATAGACGACGAAGAGCTGCATCGGTCCGTCGCCTGTGTTCAATGTCGAGTGAAAGCGGCTCTCCGGCACATAGATGGTGCAGCCGGGACCGACCTTCGCGATCACCGGATTGCCCTTCTCGTCCTCGACCATCTGCTCGCCATGGCCCGAAATGACGAAGATGATCTCTTCGGCGCCTGGATGATTGTGGCGGGCGTGGCCTTTGCCGGAGGGCAGGTCGACCACGCCGCCGGAAAAGCGGACAGCGCCGTTCACTTCCGGAGCCACCGTCAGCGACAGCTTGCCCCAGTCGAAGCCGAAGGCGCTGACGTCCTTCGGGTAGACAAACACCTTGCTCTTGTCGATCATCTCTCATCACCCCTTCTTTTTCTTCGCGGCTTTCTCGCTGCCGAGCGCCTTGAAATCGGCAGTCTGCCTGGCGATCGCCGCTTCGGCCGGCAGCCGTTCCATCGAGCTTGCGCCATAGAAGCCGTGCAGGCCCTTGGCTCGCGAGAGAATGTAGCGCGCGTCGTCGGGCATCGAGATCGGGCCGCCATGGCAAAGCAGGATGACGTCCTTGCGCACCGAGCGGGCGGCGTTGGCGATGGCGTCGATCTGGACCACGCAGTCGTCGAGCGACTTGGCCGAGGTGGCGCCGATCGAGCCGCCCGTCGTCACGCCCATATGGGCAACGACGATGTCGGCACCGGCCTTGGTCATGGCGCGGGCCTCGTCGGGGTTGAAGACATAGGGCGTGGTCAAGAGGTCAAGCTTGTGCGCCTCGGCGATCATGTCGACCTCGAGCCCAAAGCCCATGCCGGTTTCCTCGAAACTCTGCCGCATGGAACCGTCGAACAGGCCGATGGTCGGAAAGTTCTGCACACCGGAAAAGCCCATGGTCTTCAGCTCGGCCAGAAGCAGGGGCATGATGACGAAGGGATCGGTGCCGTTGACGCCGGCAAGAACCGGCGTCTTCTTCACCACCGGTAGCACCTCATAGGCCATCTCCTTGACGATCTCGTTGGCATTGCCATAGGCGAGCAGGCCGGCGGCCGAGCCGCGCCCGGCCATGCGGTAGCGGCCGGAATTGTAGATGATGATGAGATCGATGCCGCCGGCCTCCTCGGCCTTGGCCGACAGGCCGGTGCCGGCGCCGCCGCCGACGATCGCCACGCCCTTGTCGATCATTCCCCGGAATTTCTTCAGTATGTCCTTGCGCGGTATGGCGGGCATGTTCTTGGACCTCAGTGTCTGGCGATGTCGAGGAAGGCGGCGGTTGCCGCCTGGGCGAATTCGGGGTCGTTGATGTGCAGCGGCAGGCGGGTGACGCAGCGCGTGTTGTTTGGCTGGATGGTGCGCTCGATGGCTTCGAACAGGACGGCATCGGCCTCCGGATCGAAGAAGGCGCCACCCTTGACGTCGAGCGCCGAGACACCCTTTTCCGGGATCAGGAAATGCACCGGTCCTTCACAGCGGGCGAGCCTGGCGCCGATCCATTCGCCGATCTGGCGGCACTCGTCAGCCGTGGTGCGCATCAGCGTGACGTTCGGATTGTGCTCGTAGAACAGCCGGCCGCGATATCGTTCCTGAATGGTCGAAGGCGCCCAGAAATTGACCATGTCGAGCGCGCCGACCGAACCGACATAGGGCAAGCGGGTGCGCATGATCGCACCGAAACGATCCTGCGTCGCCGGCAGCACGCCGCCGAGCAGAAGGTCGCAGACTTCGGTCGTCGTGATGTCGATGATGCCGGAGAGCAGGCCGCTGTCGGCGAGCTTCTCCATGCTGCGGCCGCCGGTGCCGGTGGCATGGAAAACCATGCAATCGTATCGGGAGCGAAGCTGGTCGGCGATGGCGGTCACGCACGGCGTTGTGACGCCGAACATGGTGAGCCCGATCGAAGCCTTGCCGTCGGGCGGCGGCGCAGGCCGCGCCGCCATGCCGGAGATCGCCTGGGCGGCATTGTGCAGGACGACGCGGGAGAGCCGGTTCAACCCCGCCATGTCGGTCACGGCAGGCATCATGATGATGTCGGAGACATCGACATAGGGTGCGGTGTCGCCCGATGCGAGCGTCGAGACCATGATCTTGGGCAGGCCGAGCGGCAGGGCGCGCATGCCCGACGTGATGATCGACGTGCCGCCGCCGCCGCCAATGCCGATAATCGCGGCGATGTCGTTTCGCGACTGGATGAAGCGGGCGAAGGCGACGCCCATCGCGGCGACGGCGGCGCCGCGATCACTTCCGCCGAGCACGGCGTTGACGCCGTCGGGGTGATGGCCGGAAATTTCCTTGGCGGTGATGTCGACAGGCACGGTCGCGTTGCGCGTTCCGACATCGACACGGCAAACAGCGGCGCCGGTGGCGGCGACCGCATCGGCCAGGAAGGCGAGTTCCTCGCCCTTGGTGTCGGCGGTGCCCACCACATAGATGCGCTTCATGGGCGTTCCCAGGTCATTGCAAATTTTTGAGACGCGCGTATCGTATTGACATGGATGTCTCACGTCAACAAGCCACCGTGCAGGACGACGCCAGCGAGAGAGCCGCGCGCGGACCCCGGGCGCGCACGAAACGGCTGATGCTGGAGACGGCGACGCGGCTGATGCAGGCGGGCGTCACGCCTTCGGTCAGCGAAGTCGCGGAAGCGGCGCAGGTTTCCCGTGCCACCGCCTATCGTTATTTCCCGAGCCAGGCGGCGTTGGTGCAGGCAGTCGTCAACGAGGGGCTCGGCCCGATCCTGACCTGGCAATCAACCTCCCCCGATGCCGGGCGCCGGGTCGCAGAGCTGTTTGACACCGCCATGCCGCGCATCGAGGCCTTCGAGGCGACGTTCAAGGCGGCGCTGAAGCTGTCGCTCGACCAGTGGGCGAGGCGCCAGGCCGGCACGCTGGGTGGCGAGCCGGCTCTCACGCGCGGTCATCGCGTCGATCTTTTGAAGGAGGCGATCGCGCCGCTCAAAGGGCGCTTGCCGCCGCGCGACTTCAAACGCCTGGCGCAGGCACTGTCGCTGATCTTCGGCGTCGAGGTGCTGATCGTGCTGAAAGACATCTGGGGGCTGGATAGCCGCAAAACGATGGCGGTCGCGCAATGGGCGGCTGGTGCGCTGGTGCGTGCGGCGGTCGCGGAATCGATCGATGAAGGAGGCGGTGTCGGTTCAAGGACAGCCGTGAAATAGCACCAATCTGGTGCGACCAGATTTGCATGCCGCCTGTCGATATTAACTCCAGCGCGAGGTGCCAGGCAACACCTGTGCATATCACTGAGTAGGAAAATCATGCGAAAACAGGCAGATAATGTCTGAATCCGGGAGCGCTGAGGATGTCGGGCTCCCAAGAAAGGGCTTGACGCCGACGCAGGATTGGTAATACCAGATTGGATCAGAAAAGTGGATTGAAAGTGAGGGTTGCGATCCATTTTTCCGGCAGGGCGAGGAGGCCGAAACCGGAAAGGTGCGATTACGGGAGGAACTACCAGGGTCGGCTGCGTCGCCGGCTCGCATGACAAGGTAGAACGCGCACAAGGGAGGAAATCATTATGCGCAAGTTAGTGACCAGCGTGCTTGCTGGTATCGGCTTAACGCTTGCCTGCGGAACGTCCGTCTACGCGCAGGAAAAGTCGCTCACCATCTTCTGGGCGGAATGGGATCCGGCCAACTATTTGCAGGAACTCGGCAACGAGTACGAGAAGGAAACCGGCGTCAAGATCACGGTGGAAACCACCCCGTGGTCCGACTTCCAGACCAAGGCCTTCACCGAGTTCAACGCCCATGGCGACGCCTATGATATGGTCGTCGGCGACTCGCAATGGCTCGGCGCCGGCTCGACCGGTGGCCACTATGTCGACCTGACCGACTTCTTCAACAAGCACAAGCTCGGCGAGGTAATGGCACCGGCGACGGTGAAGTACTATGCCGAATATCCGGGCGGAAGCAGCAAGTACTGGGCCATCCCGCTTGAAGGCGACGCCGTCGGCTGGTCCTATCGCAAGGACTGGTTCGAGGATCCCAAGGAAAAGGAAGCGTTCAAGGCCAAGTATGGTTACGACCTCGACGTGCCGAAGGATTTCAAGGCGTTGCGCGACATCGCCGAATTCTTCTACCGGCCGGACCAGAAGAGATACGGCATTGCCATCTACACCGACAATTCCTACGACGCGATGGCGATGGGCTTCGAGAACGCGCTGTTCTCCTATGGCGGCGAACTGGGTGACTATTCGACCTACAAGGTCGATGGTTTCATCAACTCCGACAAGGCGGTCGCAGCGCTCGACGCTTACAAGGAACTCTACAAGTTCACCCCTCCAGGCTGGGCCAAGTCGTTCTTCGTCGAGGACAACCAGGCGATCACCGAAAACCTGGCCGCTATGAGCATGAACTACTTCGCGTTCTTCCCCTCGCTGATCAACGAGGCGTCGAACCCGAACGCCAAGAACACCGGCTTCTTCGCCAACCCTCCAGGCCCGAACGGCGACCAGTTCGCCGCACTCGGCGGGCAGGGCATCTCCATCGTCTCCTACTCGCAGAAGCAGGAAGAGGCCACGAAGTTCCTGGAATGGTTCATCAAGGACGAGACCCAGAAGAAGTGGGCGGCCCTTGGCGGCTATACTTGCAGCGCGGCGGTGCTCAAGTCGCCGGAATTCCAGAACGCCACGCCCTACAACAAGGCCTTCTACGAGACCATGTTCAAGGTGAAGGATTTCTGGGCGGTGCCGGAATACGCCGAACTGCTGCAGCAGCTCAACCAGCGCGTCTATCCCTACATGATCGGCGGGGAAGGTACCGCCAAGGAAACGCTGGACGCTTTGGCGGCCGACTGGAACGCGACCTTCAAGAAGTACGGCCGCGGCCAATAACGATCATGCCTCGCGGAGGGGGCTTGATGCCCCCTCCGTTTCTTTTTCCGCAACCGGGAGCAGGGTCTTGGCGACCACGATGATCACCACGCTGGACAGGTCTTCAAGAGCGGCCGCGCGCGGCCTGAGCGACACTTCCATCCGCAATCTCTTCATCATCCCGACGGTCCTGTTCCTGATCGTCTTCAACATCTTTCCGCTGATCTATTCGCTCGGTTATTCCTTCACCGACTTTCGTGCGTCGACCAATGCGCCGGCGACTTTCGTCGGGCTGCAGAACTATCGCGACCTGCTCAACGACCCCTATGTCTGGTCCAATTTCGCCATCACCGCCAAATACGTCATCATCTCGGTCGCCGGCCAGTTGTTTGTCGGCTTCGGCGTGGCGATGCTGCTCAACCGGGATATCCCGCTCAAGGGCCTTATCACCACGCTCCTGCTGCTGCCGATGATGCTGTCGATGGCTGTTGTCGGCTTGTTCTGGAAGCTTCTCTACGACCCATCATGGGGCGTCATCAACTATGCGCTCGGGCTTGGCAATTTCGAGTGGCTGGCCGATCCCAAGATGGCGCTCTATGCGGTTGCGCTGACCGACATCTGGATGTGGTCGCCCTTCGTCATGCTGTTGTCGCTGGCCGGCCTCTCGGCGGTGCCGAAACATCTCTACGAGGCCGCCGCGATCGACCGCGCCGGGCCGTTCTACACCTTCTTCCGCATCACGCTGCCGCTGGTCGCGCCGATCCTGATGATCGCAGTCATCTTCCGCACCATGGAGGCGTTCAAGACCTTCGACCTCGCCTACATCCTGACCAGCCAGCCGACGGCCGAGCTGATCTCGATCCGGCTCTACAAGATGGCGTTCCAGGAGTGGCAGACGGGGCGTTCCTGCGCGATGGCCTACATCGTGCTGATCATGGTGCTGGCCATTACCAACATCTATGTCAAATACCTCAACAAGGTGAAGGAGCGCTGAGATGGCTGCAGTCCGCACTTCTTCCGAGATCGGCTTCAACCGCGTCGCCATCGTCGCCGTGCTGTTGGTGACGATCATCTTCCTCGCCCCGATCTACTGGATCGCCTCGACGGCCTTCAAGCCGCGCAACCTGGCCACCACCATCCCGCCGACGGTCGTCTTCCAGCCGGAGATTTCACCTTTCGTGAAGCTGTTCACCAAGCGCTCGCAATTGCGCAGTCCGCCGACGCCCGAAGAGTACGCGGCCGCCCCGTGGTGGGAGCGCGTCGTTTTCGACGGCGGCGAGAAGATCGTGCGCGACGGTAAAGGCCAGGTGCAGTGGTCGGGCTATCCGAGCCGCTTCCTGAACTCGCTGATCATCGCCATCACCTCGACCGTGCTGGCGGTCGGCATGGGCACGTTCACCGCCTACGGCTTCTCGCGTTTCAAGGTGAAGGGGGAGGCGGACCTGCTCTTCTTCATCCTGTCGACACGCATGCTGCCGCCGGTGGTGGTGGCGATCCCGATGTTCCTGATGTACCGCGCGGTCGGCCTCAACGACACCCATGTCGGGCTGATCATCCTCTACACCGCCTTCAACCTATCCTTCTCGGTGTGGCTGATGAAGGGCTTCATGGACGAGATACCGAAAGAATACGAGGAGGCGGCACTCGTCGACGGCTATACGCGGATGGAAGCCTTCTTCAAGATCGTGCTGCCGGAGGCGGCCACCGGCATCGCCGCCACCGCCGTGTTCTGCTTCATCACCGCGTGGAACGAATATGCCTTCGCGCTGATCATGACCAATCGCCGTGCGCAGACCGCCCCGCCGTTCATCCCCAGCCAGGTCGGCTCCGGCCTGCCGGACTGGACGGTGATCGCCGCCGGTACCTTCCTGTTCCTGCTGCCGGTCGCCATCTTCACCTTCCTGCTGCGCAATCATCTGCTGCGTGGCATGTCCTTCGGAGCGATCCGCAAATGAGCTTTCGCGCCATCAATCAGAAATATCTGGAGCCAGGCAGCCAGGTGCTGATGGTGCTCGGCATCGTCGCGCTCTGCCAGCCGTGGAACATGCTGCTGCACACATACGGCCTGACCATCATCCTGATCGGGCTGATCGGCTTCAATGTCACCTCGAAGATCGCACCGGAAGACAAGGCCGGTACCGGGCATTCCGGGGACATGCAGGCGCGAAATCCGGGAGCACAGCATTGACCCAGATCGAGCTTCGCGGCGTCCAGAAATTCTTCGGTGCCGTCCAAGTCATCAAGGACCTCAACCTCCAGATCGCCGACAACGAGTTCATCGTTCTGCTCGGCCAGTCGGGCTGTGGCAAGACGACGACATTGCGCGCCATCGCCGGGCTGGAGACGATCGACGAAGGCGATATCCTCATCGATGGCAAACCGATCCAGCATCTGAAGGCGGCCGACCGCGACATCGCCATGGTCTTCCAGTCGTTTTCGCTCTACCCGCATATGAGCGTCTACGAGAATATCGCCTTTCCCCTGCGCGCCACGCGCAAGAGCAAGGCGGAGATCGACAGCGAGGTGCGCTCGGTCGCCAAGACGCTGCAGATAACAGACCTGCTGGCCAAAAAGCCATCGGCGCTGTCGGGCGGCGACATGCAGCGCGTGGCCATCGGCCGGGCGCTGGTGCGGCGGCCGAAGGCCATGCTGATGGACGAGCCGATCGGCGCGCTCGACGCCAAGCTGCGCGAAGAGATGCGGGCCGAGATCAAGCGGCTGCACATCAAGCAGGGCTCGACCACCATCTATGTCACGCACGACCAGATCGAGGCGATGAGCCTCGCCGACCGCATCGTCATCATGCATGAAGGCGTGCTGCAGCAGGTCGGTTCGCCGGACGAGGTCTATTCGCGCCCGGCCAATCTGTTCGTGGCGCAATTCGTCGGCAGTCCGGTGATGAATGTCGCCGACGCGGCGGTGGCCGAAAAAGCCTCGTCCGCATCGGTGACCGTGGGTGATGCGGCCACCGGCTTCGAGTTTCCGCGAGCTCTCCTGTCGAAGCTCAACGGCCATGCCGCGGGTGGGCTGGCACTCGGCATCCGGCCGGAAGGCGTGCTCATCCGCCGTGACGCGGCCGAGGGTTTCATGGCTGTCGAAACGCAGATCGTCGAACCGCTCGGCTCCTTCGACATCGTCGACCTGAAGGTCGGTTCCAAGATGCTGCGCGCGCGCACCAAAAGCGGTTTCGTCGCCGGACCCGGCGAGAAGGTGTTCGCCAGGATCGACCCGACCCAGGCGCATTTCTTCGACAAGGCAAGCGGCAAGTCGCTTGATGTGAGACTCTGATGGCGCATATTCAGCTCAAGAACATCTCCAAGACCTTCGGCAACCACACCGCCTTGGTTGGGCTCGATCTCGACATCGCCGATGGCGAGTTCTTCGTGCTGCTGGGCGAGACGGGTGCCGGCAAGACGACGACGCTGCGGCTGATCGCCGGCCTGGAAAAGCCCAGCGAGGGTCAGGTCTTCATCGACGGCGTCGACGTCGCCGATTGGGGCGCCGCCGAGCGCGACGTGGCGCTGGTGCTGCAGCAATACTCGCTCTATCCGCGCTACACGGTGCGCGAGAACCTCGAATTCCCGCTCAAGCCGAAGATCCGCCGGCTTCCCGATGCCGAGATCAAGGATCGCGTCGACCGCGCCGCGCGCACGCTCAGGATCGAGCATCTGCTCGACCGCAAGACCGACCGCCTGTCGGGCGGCGAGATGCAGCGCGTCTCCATCGGCCGCGCAATCGTGCGCAAGCCGCGCGTGTTCCTGATGGACGAGCCGCTGTCGGCGCTCGACGCCAAGCTGCGCGAGGCGCTGCGCACGGAACTGAAGAACCTGCAGATACAGCTCGGCGCCACCTTCCTGTTCGTCACCCACGACCAGATCGAGGCGATGTCGATGGGCGACAAGGTCGGCGTGCTCAATCATGGCCGCATCGTCCAGACCGGCACGCCGCACGAGATCTACAACAACCCGCGCGACACCTATGTGGCGAGCTTCGTTGGCTCGCCGCCGATGAACCTCATCGACGGCAAACTGGTCGACGGCCGCGCGGTGATGGCACCGCTGAATTTCGAACTGCCTTATTCGGGGGGCGCCAATACTTTGTCGGGACTAAAGGCGAGCGGCGCGACCGACGGCCGCCCGCTCGTCTTCGGTATCCGTCCGGAGGACGTCTATCTGGAAAGCGGCGCGCCGGTCGAGGCGCGCGTCCACGATGTCGAGAATCACGGCGTCGAAAAGATACTGACGCTCAGGGTCGGCGACACGACGCTGCGCGCGACGGTGCCGGCAAGGACCGATGTCGCGATCGAGCAGCCGGTGCGCTTTGCCTGGAACCCGGACAAGGTCGTGCTGTTCGACAAGGGCAGTGGCGTCAGCTTGCGGCACGCCGGATAGAGCGCCCGATCACTTTTCCATGTAGGTCTCGTAAGGGGTGTCGTTGATCAAAAGGATCACGCACTCGGTGTCGGAGAGGCAGGCGTCGTCGTGCATCTCGTTGGCCTTCTGGGTCCAGTAGGACCCGGGAGGCAGTTCGACCGTGGTTGCTTCGCCGCCGTCCATCTGCCAATGCGTCCACAGCCCCTTAATGACCACCGCCCGGTAGTCCGCGGTGTGCGCGTGAACGGGAGCACGCCAGTTGCCCGGGACCTTCAGCAACGTGCCCGCCGGGCCCTTGGCCCGCTCGCCCCACAATGGCCCGAGGCGCTGCGGCTGGCCCGGTGCTTCGGAAACATAGGGAATCTTGTTGGCTGGCAAATAGTTATCCTCGATGGCAAATGCCCGTCCTGAGACGACGAGCATGGTGGCGAGTGCCAGGATTTTCACATGATTTAGCATCAGCTATCCTCCAAAGGCTGATTTGCCGCCGGCCCTCCATTACCGGGCAAACTATTGCATGAGGGCAACTTGGCAAACCGGAATCACCAGCCGTCACGGCCGGCGCATCAGCTGGCCTGGCGGATGTCGGCCTGTTCCTCGGCGCGCAGGTGGCTGGGCGCCGAACCGATGACGCGCTTGAAGGCGCGGCTGAAGGCGGCGTCCGATTCATAGCCGAGACGGGCGGCAACGACCGATATCTTCATCCGGTCACGGACCAGCCATTGCCGCGCCTGATGCATCCTGACCTGGGTGACGTATTTTGCCGGCGTTTCGCCGACGATGGTGGCGAAGCGCTCGGCAAAGCCCGAGCGCGAGGCGCCCATCATCCGGGCCAGCGACTCGACCGTCCAGTCATGGTCCGGTTCGAGATGAATGGCGGCCAGCACGCGGCCGATGTCGCGGTCCCTGACCGCCGCGATCCAGCCGGAGGAGTCGCCGCAGCCACGCTCGACCCATGAGCGGATGACGGTGGCGGCAAGCACGTCGGCCAGCCGCGCCAGGATGCCGCCGGAGCCGACGCGCTCCATCGTCACTTCGCGCGCCATCGAATCCAGCAGGTGCGGAATGCCGGGTTCGTAGTCTTCGAGCTCGTGCGTGCGCATCACATCCGGCATCATCCCGAGCAGGGGATGCAGGCCATCGAGGTTGAAATACATGCTGGCGCAGAACAGCAGCGTGCCCGGCTGGCCATTCTTGTCACACATCTCCGAGTTCGACGTACAATAGACGTCCTTGCAGACCTCTTCGCGGCCGTAGCTGTGAATTGGCCAGGCCTGGGCGCCGGGTTCGCTGGCCAACACATGAGCCGCGCCCCGCGGCAGCAACACCGCATCGCCGGCATTGAGCTGCACCCACTCACCGGAAGGCTGCTTCAGCCAGCAGCCTTTGCGGCCGATGAAGTGAAACCGGGCCGCGGGCTGGGCCGGGAACTGGATCCCCCAGGGCTCTTTCATTGCGCAGCGGCCATACTCGACGCCATCGAGACGCAAGCCGCGCAATATGTCGGTCAGCGCGTCGCCAGTGACCGGAATTTTGGACGAACGGTCAAACATAATGGTGTTTCTAACATGGAAACTCCAGCCAGTCACTCCCTATGTTGCACTGCAGCCAAATGCTGCGCTGCAACTTCATCGGAGACTGACCATGGCCGAATCCGCAACGGGCGCCGTCGATGCCGCCCTACTGAACCCCGCCGACCAGGAGGAACGAACAGAGCCCGCGTGGGGTGCCGTGGTCTCCCTCGCCCTTGGCGTTTTCGGCCTCGTTACCGCTGAATTCCTGCCCGCCAGCCTGCTGACGCCGATGGCGCGCGATCTCGGCGTCACAGAGGGCGTGGCGGGACAGGCGGTGACGGCGACCGCGATCGTCGGCGCCATTGCCGCACCGACCATGGCGATCATCACAAGGCGCATGGACCGCAGGCTGGTGATGTGGATGCTGACGATGTTCCTGATCCTGTCCAATCTCCTGGCCACCTTTGCTTCATCCTTGCCCACGCTTCTGCTTGCCCGCGTCGTGCTTGGTGTCGCCCTGGGCGGCTTCTGGGCGATGTCGGCTGCCATGGCGCTGCGGCTGGTGCCGATGCGGCTGATGCCGCGCGCCATGTCGATCATCCTGACCGGCGTTTCGCTGGCCACCGTCACCGCGGCCCCCGTAGGCGCCTATGTCGGTGACATCTGGGGATGGCGCACCGCGTTCATGATCGCGACCATCGTCGGCGCGCTGGCGCTGCTGGTGCAGGTGGCGACCATCCCGAAGCTGCCGCCCGTGGGCGTGGCAAGCTTCCGCACCTTGATCGAGGTGCTGGAGCGCCCGTCGATCAGGGTTGCGCTGCTGGTCGTGCTGCTGGTCGCATCAGGGCACTTTGCCGGTTTCACCTATGTGCGCCCGTTCCTCGAAAAGGTGCCCGTGCTTGACATCGAGACGATCTCGCTGGTGCTGCTGGCCTACGGCATAGGCGGCTTCTTCGGCAATGTCGCCGGCGGCATCCTGGCCGAGCGCAATCTCAAGGCAGCGGTCGCGCTGGCACCCCTGCTGATTGCACTGGCCGCCGCCTCGATGCTGGTTCTTGGCGCCTCGCCGACCATTGCCGCGGTGTCGGTCGCGATCTGGGGCTTTGCCTTCGGCGCGGTGCCGGTCGGGCTGCAGAGTTGGCTGGTGCGGGCCGCTCCCGACCAGGCTGAAAGCGCCGGCGGCTTGATGGTGGCGACGTTCCAGGTGGCGATTGCATTGGGCGCCGTCTTTGGTGGCCTGCTGGTCGACCATGCCGGCGTCCCCAGCGCCTTCGCCTATTGCGGCGCGGCGACATTGCTGGCGGCCATCGTGGTGTTCCTGCGCGGTCCGAAGCGCGTGGAATAGTGCCGCCGAATTCCTGATTTATGAGCGGACCGAGAACCGTCACGGTCCTCGGTCCGCTGCCATTGTGATGGCTTATGCGACGGTTTCAGGCCGAGCGCCCGTCGAAGTCGAAGATCGACAAGGTCGACGGGTCGAGACCGGCGACACAGTTGAGGTTGATGTAGGCACTGCGTTCCCCGCCTTCGCGCACATCCTCGGCGAAAGGGTGGATGCCGCAGGTGCGGCAGAAGCGGTGCGCCATCGCGTGATTGCCGAACATGTAGGTGCCCAAATCATCACCCCAGGCCAGCACGGCCAAGGCCGCGTGCGGAATGGCGCACAGAAGCGCGCCCTTGCGCGAGCAGATCGAACAATTGCACCGCACGGCCCCGGTCAGCTCCGCCTCGAATTCGAAGGCGACCTTGCCGCAGTGACAGCTGCCTTTGTAGAGCATCGTTTCTTCCTTGCGTCCGGCAGGGGTGCAAAACCACCTGCGCCGGGTTAAGTCTTGGCATTCCATGCGCTTGCCCAAGGACGTTCGAGGCGTCCGGAGTCCGACACCGAAAATGCAGTCAGCCCGCGATCATCTGGAAATCATCCTGGCGCGCCTTGCCGCTCGTGCCGGTGAGGAACGCGTGTTCACCAAGCTCTACGCCGAAGTGGCGCGGGCGGCAGCCGATGCCAGTGATGCCCGCAAACGGGCAGACGTGACACTTGGACCGCTCGACGGCACCATCGTCTCGGTCAAGGATCTGTTCGATGTCGCCGGCGAACCAACCACGGCCGGCTCGCTGATGCGCAAAACTGCCACGCCCGCGCTACGCGATGCCGCCATCGTCAGCCGGCTCCGGCAAGCCGGCGCGGTGATCATCGGCAAGACCAACATGACCGAATTCGCCTTCACCGCGATCGGCGACAACATGCACTACGGCACGCCAGGCAATGCCGTCGATGCCAGCCGCATTCCCGGCGGTTCGTCCTCGGGTGCCGGCGTTTCCGTCGGCGAGGCGACGAGCGAAATATCGATCGGCTCCGACACCGGCGGCTCGGTGCGCATACCAGCGTCGCTAAACGGCATCGTCGGCTTCAAGCCGACGGCGCGGCGCGTGCCGCTGACCGGTGCCTTTCCGCTGTCAGGCACGTTGGACTCGATCGGGCCGCTCGCTCGAACGGTAGCCCAGTGTGCCGCTGCCGATGCCGTGATGGCCGGCAATGTGCCGGCCGATCTGGCGCCGATCCCGGTTTCAGGCCTTCGCATCGGCATTCCGCGCGGCATTCTTTTCGGAGACGCGGAAAGCGGGGTGACCGCGGCGTTCGAGCATTGTCTCGGCAAGATCGAACAGGCAGATGCGCGCCTGGCTGACATGTCGATAGACGATCTGCTTGGAGAGATGCGCGCGGCGACCAAGCGTGGCTCGATCGCTGCGATGGAAGGGGCTGAAATCCATGCCGACTGGCTGGCGACGGGAGCATCGGTGCCGGTCGACCCGCATGTCAGCGGGCCTTTGTCGCGGGCAGCCGCCATACCGACGCCGGTCTACATCAGGGCCTTGCGCCGCCGCGCTGCGCTGGCCGCCGCCATGGACGAGCGGCTGACATCGGTCGATGTGCTGGCCTTGCCGACGACGCCGGTGACGGCGCCGAGCATCGTATCGATGGCCGAGAATGCCGAGCTGCGCGATCACATAGAGGGCCTGCTGCTGCGCAACACGCAGGTTGCCAACCAGTTCGACCTCTGCGCGATCTCGCTGCCGATGCCGGGCATGACGCTACCCGCGGGGCTGATGCTGGTGGCGCGCAATGGCCATGATCGCCGTCTTTTGCGGATTGCCGCTGAAGTGGAGAGGCTGCTGGGCGGATGATCGGCAGTCGACCGCTGATGGTGGATCAGTGCGACGAACAGTGCTTGCGTTCACTATCCTTGGCGGTGCGCACGATGCGGGTCGCGACCAGCCAGGGCAGGCTGTAGTCCTTGCCGGTGATGGTTTGGGTGCGATGCTCGATCGAACCCCTGACCACGATCTTTCCGCTGTAGAGCATGTCGGACTGGTCCGTTATCGCCTTGTCGGCCTGCGGCAATCCGCTGGTGTCGATCGATACTCCCTTGATGATCGTGCCGGTGGCAAGGTCGAGCGCGCTGTTCGACGGGCAGGGCGCCTTGAAGCAGCGAAGCCCGTTGTCGCAATAGACATAACTGCTTTCGCCTGCGGCGAGTGCCGGCACAGCGAAGATCGACGAAGCTACAACAGTCAGAAATGCGAGGCGAAAACCGGACATGGTTGCAACGTCGCGGAGAATTGGGGCGAAACCGCGATGCGCTATATGTCGAGCGGAAAGCGCCGCCGGTAGTGATCGACCACTTCCGGATTGCGCAGGTTGACCGGCAGTTTGCCAGCCAGCACCAGCAGGGCTTCGCCCGCGGCGCCGACGCCCATGCGCATCATCGATTCCTCGGTAATCCCTGCCATATGTGGGGTGATGATGACGTTGTCGAAGCCGAAATAGGGATGATTTGACGGCAGCGGCTGCGTCGAGAAAACGTCGAGCGCGGCACCGCCGATACGGCGCTTCTGCAAGGCCTCGATCAACGCGTCGTCATCGACGACCGGGCCTCGCGACACGTTGATCAACAGCGCATTGGGTTTCATGCGGGCGATGCGCTCTCGGCTGATCAGGCCGCGCGTCTCCGGCGTCAGCGGGCAGCAGAGCACGATGATATCGCTCTGCTCGACCAGCGCGTCGATCGACAGGAATCCGACCTTTTCCGGTGCCGGCTGCATGCTGCGCGTCGTGGCCACCACTTTCAAGTCGAAGCCGTGCGCTGCGATATGGCCGACAGCCTGGCCGACGGCGCCAAGGCCGACGATGCCGATGGTCTTGCCGCCGAGTTCGACGTTGGCGTTGGCATGCTCGCGTCCGGCGAGCCAGCCTTTGGCGCGCAGGTCGCGGTCGACCCTGCGGAATTGCCGAAGCAGGGCAAGTGCAGTGAACATGACGTGTTCGGCAACCGAGCGCGCATTGACCGCCGGCACATTGGCCACCAGCACGCCGGCGGCGGCCGCCGCCTCCATCGGGATCATGTCGAGCCCGGCGCCATGGCGGATGGCCGCCCTCAGCTTCCAGGCACCCTCGAACAGCGCCGGCGGCAGCGGTGCACGCACGATGACAATGTCGGCGTCCTTCGCCTCCCTGGCCAAGGTGCCGGCATCGAGCGCCGATGCGATCACAAGCTGGCCGGCGCCCGCCAGTTTGGCCGCGGCGCGCGGGTGCAGCGGATGGGTCGACAGGATCTTTGGCTGGGCCACGGTCAGACCTTTTCGAGCGCAGGGCTCGGCGGAATAGCCGCCATGCCGCCTTCGATCAGGCCCTTCCAGTAGCTTTCGGCACCCTGCAGATGTGCGCTCATCAGCGCCTGGGCGAGGTTGCCGTCGCGGCGCAGCAGCGCCTCGTAGATCTGCACGTGCTCGGCATGCGAACGCACGCTGCGTTCGGGATCGTTGAAATAGATCGGCAGGCGCTGCTCGCCCATCAGATAGTAGACGCTGCAGATGTTGTGGAAGACGCTGTTCTTGGTGGCGCGCACGATCTCAAGGTGGAATTCGCGATCCTCCTTGGCAAGGCCCTCGCCGGCGGCGATGCGCTCCTCGGAAGCCCTGAGGATTTCCCGCAGGCGTTCGAAATTCTCCTCGGTGGCACGCGAACAGGCAAGCTCGGCGGCCTTGATCTCGTGGATCTTGCGCAACTCGACAGTCTCGTAAATCTGCAGCGGATCGAGTGGCAGCCCGGCGCGGGCAAACAGCGCCAGCGCCTCGACGCTCGCCTGCTTGGTGTCGATGTAGATGCCGGACTTGGCACGGCGTTCGACGATCCGCATGGCTTCGAGGATGGCGAGCGCTTCGCGGATCTGGCCCCGGCTGACGCCGAAATGCTCCGCCAGCTCACGTTCCGACGGTGTCCGGCCGGTCTCCTTGTCCGAGTGGGAGAACAGATAGGCGGCGAGTTCCGCGAGGAGGTTCTTTTCTTTCATCGTCAATTGCGTTGCGCGTGCGCCTCCAGGAACCGCTCCGAAATGGTGAATCCCAGACCCGGCTTTTCGGGGATCGCTATCATACCGTCCCTTGCTTCGACAGTCTCTTCGATCAGATCGTGGATCATCGGGTTGGCGCCGAGCGAATATTCGACCGTGAAACTCGCCGGCGAGGCGGCGCAGACATGCAGCCCGGCAAAGAAGCAGGGGGCGCCGGCCCACAGATGCGGCGCAAAGCGCAGGTTGAAGGCGCTGGCGATGGTGCCGATCTTCATCGCCTCGCTGATGCCGCCGCAGAAGGCGGGATCCGGCTGGAAGATGTCGGCGGCCTTGAGCACGGCGAGGTCGCGGAAGGCATAGCGCGTCGCCTCGCTTTCGCCGGTGGCGATGGGGACGGCGCCCGAGGCGCGCACTTCAGCCATGCCCGGCTTGTCATCGGCAATGATCGGCTCTTCGAACCAGGCGAGATCGAGGTCGTTGACGAGATGGATGAAGCGCTTTGCTTCGGCGACCGTATAGGTGCCGTGGGCGTCGACCATCAGTTCGACATCGGGACCGAGCGCCTGGCGCGCGGCGCGGACACGCGCGGCGGAAATGTGCGCGGCGCCATCCATGGCGCCGACCCGCATCTTCAGCGCCTTGAAGCCGCCCCGGGCGATATAGGACTTCAATTGCTCGCCGATGGCATCGGCGGCAGCCCAGCCGCCCGAGGCATAGGCCTGCATGCGGTCGGCCTTGCGGCCGCCCAGCAGCCGCCAGACCGGGACGCCCAGCGATTTGCCCAGAATATCCCAGAGCGCAATGTCGACGGCGCTGATGGCGGCGACACTCATGCCGCGCCGCGCCAGCTGCGGCATGGCATGGCCGGTGCGCGCGGCGCTGTCGTGGCGCACGCCGTTGTAGAGCATTTCCCAAATGACGCCGATATCGGTCGGATCGCGGCCGATCAGTTGCGGCCCAACCTCATGGTTCAACATATGGACAAGGGCGCCGTAACTGCCGGCGCTGCCGGCGGCGTTCTTGCCTTCGCCCCAGCCGACCAGCCCATCATCGGTTTCGATGCGCAGGATGGCGGCGTCGAAGGTCGTGACCTGGCCGAAGTCGCTACGGTGTTGCCGAGCGGCTTCGATCGGGATGCGGACCCACCAGGCTTGGACGGTCTTGATGCGCATATTTTTCCCCAGCCCTGCCGCCGGCCAGGGCGAAAGGGCAAAATCCCAAAGCAGTCGACTACTTGATCAGCGGCAGCAGCGTTTCGGCGGTGATGCGCATCTGGTCGGTGTAGAATTTTTCGGTGAGCACGCTGGAGCCGTGGTCCTGGATGAACTTCAGCTGTTCAGGCGAGATGTCGACCGGATGGCGCTCGACCATTTCGGGGTAGGGTGCCGCCGGCGTGCGGTCGACCGGGGCGACGAACTCGTTGGTCAGCGCGCCGTCGTAGCCGACTTCCTTCAAGGTGGCGACGATCCTGGGCCAGTCGATCTGGCCGAGGCCGGCGGCGAAGCGGTTGTTGTCGGCGACGTGGAAGTCGAACAGGCGCTTTCCGACCTGGCGGATAGCGTCGTGGACGTTAAATTCCTCCATGTGGATGTGATAAGCGTCGAGGCAGACGCCGCATTCGGGGCTGACCGCGTCGGCCAGCGCCAGCGCCTGGGCGCCACGGTTGAACAGATAGGTCTCGAAGCGGTTCAGCGGCTCGACCGCGATCTTGACGCCGACCTTCTTGGCGTGGGTGAAGCACTCGCGGGTCGCATCGACCACCCACTTCCATTCCTCTTCCTCGGTGCCGTCAGGCACCACCTTGCCGACGGTCGCGGGGACAAGCGTGATGATCTCGCCATCGAGTTCGCTGACCATGGTCAGCACGTCCTTGACATACTGCACCGAGCGCTCGCGCTGGCCCTGGTTCCTGGCGGCGAGGTTGCGTTCGCCCAGCATCAAGGTGACCGCGCCCCAGCAGCGGATGCCATGTTCCTTCAGCAGCGCCCGCGTCTCCTTGGTCTTGTACTGTTCGGGCTCGCCGGAAATCTCGATCGACTCATAGCCGAATTTCTTGATGCGCTTGAGCGTCGTCTCCAGAGGTTCCGCGCGCATCCAGTTGTGCGTCGAAAGATGCATGGTCCGTCCTTCCCAAAATTCGTTCGTATGGTTTGCCTGCGACATGCATCGCCGAAAGGCGACGCAAGGGTTCCTCCCCAAGGCATCCCCAGCCTTTTCCTTGCAAACTGGTTCGACCAATTGGGCCTCAAATGAGGTCTACAGCAAATTCCCCGGAACGGCAAGAAGCGCGGCATCGCAACTTTTCGTGCGGATTACTCTATTGATTACATTGCGATATATGCCATCATTTTGAGTAGCTGGAGGGCTTTGGCGGCGCATTGGGAGACTTGACCAAATTTGCTCATTTGGTAATACCAGAATGGCAGTGCCTGCAAAGCGCACGATGCGAGAAGACCAAAATGGCTGGCCCTGCTTCCAATCGGCGCTATGCTTGGTCGCGACAAATGAGGAGGATGCCGATGCCGACGACAATGAAGGGTCCTGGACTGTTTCTGGCGCAGTTCGCGGGTGATGCGGCGCCGTTCAATTCGCTGCCTTCGATCACCAAATGGGCCGCGGGTCTCGGTTACAAGGGCGTGCAGATCCCGACCTGGGACGCACGCCTGTTCGACCTCGAGAAAGCGGCGTCTTCCAAGGCCTATTGCGACGAGGTGAAGGGCATCTGCGCTGACGCCGGCGTCGAGATCACCGAACTGTCGACGCATCTGCAGGGGCAGCTGGTCGCGGTTCATCCAGCCTATGACGCGCAGATGGATGGCTTTGCGCCGCCGTCGGTGCACAATAATCCCGCAGCCCGGCAGAAGTGGGCTGTCGAACAGATGAAGTTCGGCGCCAAAGCATCGCGCAATCTGGGACTGAATGCTTCTGTGTCGTTTACCGGCTCGCTGGCTTTCCCTTACCTCTATCCGTTCCCGCAGCGGCCGGCTGGACTCATTGAGGAAGCGTTTGGCGAGCTAGGCAAACGCTGGAAGCCGATCCTCGACGTCTACGAGGACAATGGCGTCGATGTCGGCTACGAAATTCACCCCTCTGAGGACGTGTTCGACGGCGCCACTTTCGAAATGTTCCTCGACGCGGTCGGCGGCCACAAGCGCTGCAACATCAATTACGATCCGTCGCACTTCCTGCTGCAGCAGCTCGATTATCTCGAATTCATCGACATCTATCACGAGCGCATCAAGGCCTTCCACGTCAAGGACGCCGAGTTCAACCCGACCGGCCGGCAAGGCGTCTATTCCGGCTATCAGAGCTGGACCAACCGTGCCGGCCGCTTCCGTTCGCTCGGCGACGGGCAGGTGGATTTCGGCGGCATCTTCTCCAAGCTGACGCAGTACAATTATGATTCCTGGGCGGTGCTGGAATGGGAATGCTGCCTGAAGCATCCGGAAGACGGTGCTGCCGAAGGGGCGCCCTTCATCCAGCACCACATCATTCGGGTGACGGAGAAGGCATTCGACGATTTCGCCGCCGGCACCACCGACAAGAAGCTGTTGCGCGCCATGATGGGAATTTGACGCGGCTTCCCTCCATCGAGGGAATGATATTTCAGACATGAGGGAGAAAGACATGGTCGGCGCATCGAAGTCGGAGACGGGAGGCGGCCCGATCCGCTACGGCATGGTCGGCGGCGGGCAGGGCGCCTTCATCGGCGCGGTGCACCGGATCGCGGCGCGCTTGGACAATGATTTCGTGCTGGTTGCCGGTGCGCTGTCGTCCGACCCGGCGCGTGCCCAGGCCTCGGCGGCCGAACTCGGGCTCGATCCCGATCGCAGCTATGCCTCCTATGCCGAGATGGCCAAGGCCGAGGCCAAACGTCCGGACGGTATCGAGGCGGTGGCCATCGTGACGCCCAACAATGTGCATGTGCCGGCAGCCAAGGCGTTTCTCGAGGCGGGCATCCACGTCATCTGCGACAAGCCGCTGGCGACGACGCTGGCCGAGGCGAAGAAGCTCGCGGCGATCGTCGAGAAGACCGGCAAGGTGTTCGTGCTCACCCACAATTACACCGCCTATCCGATGGTGCGGCAGGCACGCGAGATGGTGGCCAAGGGCGTGCTCGGCGACATCCGCATCGTGCAGTCCGAATATCCGCAGGACTGGCTGACCGAGGATCTCGCCGCCACCGGCCAGAAACAGGCATCATGGCGCGGCGATCCGAAGCAGGCGGGTGCGGGCGGTGCGCTGGGCGACATCGGCACGCATGCCTACAATCTCGCCCGCTTCGTCTCCGGATTGGAACTTGATTCGCTCTCTGCCGATCTCGACGCCTTCGTGCCGGGGCGGCTGCTCGACGACAATGTCAACGTCATGCTGCGCTTCAAGCCCGCCGGCAAGACGCATCCGGCCAAGGGCATGATCTGGGCAAGCCAGGTGGCGCCCGGACATGAGAACGGGCTGAAGTTGCGCATCTATGGCTCGAAGGGCGGGCTGGAATGGGTGCAGGCCGATCCGAACTATCTCTGGTACACGCCGTTCGGGCAGCCGAAGCAATTGATCACCCGCAACGGTGCCGGCGCGCTGCCGGTGGCGGGCCGTGTCAGCCGCGTTCCTTCCGGCCATCCCGAAGGCTATCTGGAAGGTTTCGCCAACATTTACCAGGAAGCCGCACGCGCCATCCGGGCAGCGCGCAGGAAGGGCGGCAAACCGGCAAAGGATGTCGTCTTCCCAACGATCGCCGACGGCGTCGAGGGCATGGCCTTCATCGAGGCCTGTGTGAAGTCGTCGAAGAAGAATGGGGCGTGGACGAAGCTGTAGGCGCGCGCCTTCCCTTGGGGAGACGGTGGCCGCGAAGCGGCCGGATGAGGGAGCATGGCGCGAAGCTGGCGGAACAGCCAGTGCGCCGTAAAATGGGGAGGGGAGTCGATGAAAATCGGCATGTGCATGTTCTTGTGGACGACGGCGGTGTCTAAGAAGCACGAGCCGCTGCTACGCGACATCAAGGCGACCGGCTTCGATGGTGTCGAGATACCGATCTTCGCCGGCACCCCCGACGACTACAGGAAATTGGGCGACCTGCTCGATCGCATCGGGCTGGAGCGGACCGCCGTTTCGGCAATGGGCGATCCGGCGATGAACCTGATCTCGGCAGATGCGGCCACGCGCAAGGCCGGTATCGATTACATGAAATGGGCTGTCGATTGCGCCGAGGCGCTTGGCGCCCGCACGCTGAGCGGCCCGCTGCATTCGACGCTCGGCGCCTTTTCCGGTTCCGGGCCGACAGCCGCCGAGAAGAAACGCTCGATCGCCTCGCAACGCGCCATCGGCGACCATGCCGGCAAGCGGAACGTCACCATCGGGCTCGAGGCGCTGAACCGCTTCGAATGCTATCTTCTCAACACGATGGCCGACCTGTCGGAGCATATCGACGCCATCGGCCGGCCGCATATCAAGGCGATGTACGACACATTCCACGCCAATATCGAAGAGGCCGATCCGATCGGCGCCTACACGAAGCACCGCCGCAATATCGTGCACATCCATATTTCGGAAAACGATCGCGGCGTGCCGGGACGCGGCAACATTCCGTGGAAAGAGACGTTCGCAGCGATCCGCAAGAGCGGTTACGACGACTGGCTGACGATCGAAGCTTTCGGCCGCTCGCTTAAGGAACTGGCGGCGGCGACCAAGGTGTGGCGCGATTTTTCGGAGAGCCCGGAAGCGGTTTATCGGGATGGGTATAAGCATATCAAGGATGGGTGGAGAGGGGCGGCTTAGGTAACAATGCCGCCGTCCAACGAACGCCGCGTTCCTTCACACCCCCCTCTGTCCTGCCGGACATCTCCCCCGCAAGGGGGGAGATCGGATGTTGTGCTGGCTTTCGCCAGTCTCCAGTGTTGCAATGGAGGCGCCACCTGTGAAACTGCCAATCTCCCCTCCTTGCGGGGGAGATGGCCGGCAGGCCAGAGGGGGGTGCTGTCCCGCCGACGTCTCGCCTCATTCTGGAAGATGCCTACTCCTGTTCAGCCTGGATCCTGTTGTAATCGTGGATCGTCCGGCTGAGCCTGCGGCGCAGGAAGTTGGAGATGTTGTCGAAGATGAAGACGACCACCAGCGTCAGCAGAACCATGTAGAAGACGTTGGCCCAGTTGGAGTTGGTGCGCATCGCTTCCCACAATTTCAGGCCGATGCCGCCGGCGCCGACTGCGCCGATGATGGTAGCGCCGCGGGTGTTGGATTCCCACTGGTAGAGCGTCTGGCTGATGAACACGGGCACCACTTCCGGTATCACGCCGTAGCGCTGCACCAGAAGGCCGTTGGCGCCGGTCGAGACAACGCCCTCGCGCGGCTTGTCGTCGATGTTCTCCAACGCCTCGGAATAGGTTTTGCCGAGCGTGCCGATCTCGGTGAAGAAGATCGCCGCGCTGCCGGCCAGTGGCCCTGGCCCGAAGGCGCGGGTGAAGAACAATGCCCAGATCAGCATGTCGACCGAGCGCATGAAGTCGAAGAAGCGCTTGAGCACTTGGCTCAGCAATCCGCTCGGCGTGATATTGCGGGCGGCGAAGAATGCCAGCGGAAAGGCGACGATGCCCCCGAGCAGCGTGCCGAGAAACGCCATGACGATGGTCTGCAGCAGCTTCGTCCAGACGTCGCCGTGCTGCCATTGGGCGTTGTTCCAGATGTTGTCGCCGGCAAGCGCGAGGTTCGAGGTGCCGGGTTTCAGCTGCGGCCCGGACACGATCAGCGAGACCACGTCTCCCGCCGATTTGCCGAAGAAGGGCGAGCGGGTGTCGAAGACGAAATTCGCCCAGCCGAGGAAGCGCTTGCGCACTTTGACGCGGTCGACGGTGACGCGCACCTCGCCGGCGAAGCCCATCTTGGCGACCACTTCATCGTCATGCGCGGTGATCCAGTCCGGCACCGGGCCTGAGATAACCGGCTTGCCGCTGGTCAGCGTGACAGGCACGGTCTGGCCGTTGGCCATGATCGTCGCCTGCGCCTTGTCGAAAGTGACGGATTTAGCCGGCCCGTCGATCTGCACGGTGAACGTGCCGTCCGGGTTCCTGATCACCCAGTCGGGGTTCGGCTTCTCGCCAAGCGCGGAGAAGCGCGGATATTTTGGCGTGATCTCGGGTTGGTCGAGGCGAAACTCCGGCTGCAGATCGTAGCTGACCCACTGCGACAGGAACAGCGGCAGGCGCTCCCAGTGCGATTCCCGCAGCACCTGCGGCAGGCTGAAGAACCACATCGCATAGGCGAGGTAGAGCACCGTGCCCAGAAGCAGGAACAGCGGACCGAAGCGCTTGTAGGCCGGCCGCCGGAACACCTGCGGAAAGCGGTCCTCGATCGCGCTGATTTCGTCTGACGTCATGGTCGCCATGATTCATCTTTTTGTTTGACCATGATCTCTTCCGAAAACCGGCCTCCACTTTTCGGTACCATGGTCTAAGCCCCCATCACGAAGGCCTGCTCGCCGACGAGCTTGCGGCGCAGCCAGGCTGAGAACTGGTCGACGATGAAGATGGTGGTGAACAGGAGCAGCACCAGGGCCAGCGTCTTGGCGCCGAAGCCGCGCGAGATGGAGAGCTTGAGCTCCTCGCCAATGCCGCCGCCGCCGACCGCACCCATGATGGTGGAGATGCGAACGTTGATCTCGATCCGCAGCAGCGTGTAGGACATGAAGTTCGGCAGAACCTGCGGCAGGCCGGCAAAGCGAACCCGCTCGAACCAGTTGGCGCCAACCGCCCGCAGGCCTTCCTCGGCCCGCATGTCGATGTTCTCATTGATCTCGTAGAAAAGCTTGCCCAGCGCGCCGATCGAATGCAGGCCGATGGCGATGATGGCGGCGACCGGGCCGATCGAGACGATGGCCGCGAACAGGCCGGCGATGACGATCTCGGGGAAGGCGCGCAGCAGCTCCATGAAGCGCTTGACGACCAGCCGCAGCAAGGGGTGCGGCGTCAGGTTGCGCGCGGCGATGAAGGAGAATGGCACGGCGAAGACGAAACCGATGAAGGTGGAGACCAGCGCCACGTTCACCGTGGTCAGCATCAGCTCGAAATATTCGGGGATGTAGAAACCGCCCCAGACATAGACGCGGCCAAGCGGGAAGTTGAATTCCTGGGTGCCGGTATCATGCGGCGAGGCGATGTCGAACAAAGCCCGCCAGACGTCATTCCAGTCCTTGGGGACGAGCCAGCTCAGGAAATCCAGGATGTGCGGCAGCCGGTCGAAGAAATGGCCGGCATTGGCTTCGTCGGCGAACCACATGCTGGCGAGCATGGCGACAAGCAGCAGCGCGACGCCGAGGGCGGTATAGAACCGGCGCAACGACGTCTGCCGTCGCCAGGCATCGGCCATCTGGTGGGTAACGCCAGAAGAGGGGGCTGTCACGGAAAGGGTCATGATCGGAGATGCAAAAAGGGCGGCGTTTTCAGCGCCGCCCTTTCCGATTTCGCCGTTAGCCGCCGATGGCTGCCTTACGGGCTTCGACGATGACGTTGTAGAAGTCCGCCTTCACCGGAACGTAGCCGGTAAAATCGCCGCCTTCCACGCCTTCGAAGCAAGCCTTGTCCTTCTTGGGCAGGTCGGTGAAGAAGGCGGTCAGCTTGGCGGTCATGTCGTCGCCAAGCGCGGTGCGCACGACGAGCGGGCCGTTCGGAATCAGGCCCGAGCGCCAGACTTCGACGAAGTCGTTGGGGTCGACGGCGCCCTTGGCGACTTCCTTGTGGAAGGTGCCCGAAGTGTAGCCGTTCTTGAAGTCGCCGATGCCCGAGGAATCGTCCACGGCGACGTCGACCTTGCCGTCACGCACGGCCAGGACGTTGTTCTCGTGGCCGCCGTTGAACTGGGTCGAAGCGAAGAAGGTCTCGTTCGAAGCGCCGGTGTCCTTCGGGATCTGGGTCAGCGGGATCAGGTAGCCCGAGGTCGAATCCGGATCGGCGTAGCCGAGCTTCTTGCCCTTGGCCGATTTGATGTCGGTGATACCGGAGGACTTGAGTGCCAGGCCGATCGAATAATAGCCGGTGGCGCCGTCGGTCTGCTGGGTGGTGAGGATCGGGGTAACGGCCTTCGGGTCCTTCAGCGCGACGCTGGCGTAGCCGGAAGCGCCGAGTTCGGCGAAATCGAGCGTACCGCCGAGCAGGCCCTGGATGACGCCGTCATAGTCGGCGGCCGGGAACAGCGAGACCTTTTCGAAGCCGAATTCGGCCTTCAAATGGTCGGCCAGGCACTGGTAGTTGCGCAGCCGGTCGGTTTCGTTCTCGCCACCGAGAATGCCGACGCGGAATTCCTTCATATCGGCGGCGTGGGCCATGCTGGTGGCCATGGCGAGCACCGAAACGGCGCTGAGAACCATCTTCCTGAACATTGATATCTCTCCTGTAGGTTCCGGCCCCGCGCCGGCAGCGTTATCGATTTTGACAGGTGCCCTTGACGCGGGCGGACGATCCGAGCCGCTCTTTCTTGAACTCAGTAAGCTGGGAATGCAGGTTCGAGCGGTCCGGCGGATGCGGCGATCTTTCGCTTGAAGGCAACGCTGGTGGAGGTGATGGCCTCCGAAATCTCGCCACCATTGCTGTCGGCGCCGTAGACGAGGCGGACGGCCTCGCGGTCGAGCTCTTCCGGCGCGCCATCGAAAACGACCTTGCCGGCGGCCATGCCGATGATGCGGTTGCAATAGGTGCGGGCGGTATCCAGCGTGTGGAGGTTGGTGACGACGGTGATGCCTTCGCGTAGATTGATGTCCTGCAGCGAATCCATCACCACCTTGGCATTGAGCGGGTCGAGCGAGGCGATCGGCTCGTCGGCGAGAATTACCCTGGGCTGCTGCATCATGGCGCGGGCGATGGCGACGCGCTGCTGCTGTCCGCCCGATAGCGTTCCGGCGGGCTGCAGTGCGGTGCGGGCGATGTCGAGCCGCTCAAGGGCGGCGACGGCCTCGGCGCATTCGGCGCGGGAGAACATGCCGAAAAGGTTCGATATCGTCGAACGGTGGTTCAGCTTGCCGAGCAGCACATTGGTGAGCACGTCGAGGCGCGGCACCAGGTTGAACTGCTGGAAGATCATGGCGCAGTCGCGCTGCCAGCGCCGCAGCGGCGAGCCGCGCAACTGGGAGACCTCGGCGCCGTCAAAAAAAATCGACCCCTGGCTGGGATCGATGAGACGGTTGATCATGCGAAGAAGGGTCGATTTGCCGGCGCCGGAACGGCCGATGACGCCGACCATCTGACCCTGCGGGATCGAGATGTTGATATCGCTGACAGCGGTGTTCTTGCCAAATCGTCGGGTGACGCCGCGGATTTCGAGCGTGGCTGAGGTTGCTGGCATGGGCAGGTTCCCGTCAGGACCATGTTGATCGTCAGGCTTCTCGCCTAACGCAGCCACATGAACCTGCCGTGTCGCCTTGATGTCAGTTTTGTTACGCTCCACAGGCGCTGCGTCATGCGCCCGTTTCCGCGCGATCAGCCGAGGACCAGCAATTCCTCGAAATGCTCCATGTCGCGGAAGCTGCAGAAGGCGGGCGGCTTGATCTCGATGACCGGCGCCCGGCGCGCGAAAAGCGCCAGGCAATCGTCGAACAGCGTCTGCCATGCGGCCGCCCTGTCGTCGGCAAGACGCTGGATCTGATAGGCGAGGGTGATGTGGAAGACGTAAGCGCCGTGATCGGGGTGCCGGTACCCGAACGGCACCGCCAGGGCATCGCGCCATTGACGCATGATGCGCACGTCGTTGTCGGTCGCGCCGACAACGGTGAGGCCGGTCGGCACGATTTCGACCACCCTGATGTTGAACGGGCCGAAGCCCCGAAAATCCTTCAGCCGTTGCAGATAGAGGCGGGTCATCGCCTCGATGCTGGTGTCGAGCGGCACATCCTGAGGCCAGTAGGGCAAGCGGCGGCGATATTCGATGATGCCCTGGAACAGCGTCATGTGCAGGCTGGAGACAGGGGTGAAGGCGAGCCGGTCGGCGTCGGGCATCGCCAGCATCTTCTCGCGCACCGCAAGCACCACGGCCTGCGACGGCGAGCCGCCGACCAGATGGCTGACAACGGTGTTGCCGGGCTCGATCAGGAAGCTGCCCGAGCTGTCGTAGCGCGTGCCGAGATGCGCCGGTGGGGTCGGGTTGGAGCCGGCAAAGAATCCGGCGAGCGAGGGGCTGATTGTGTCGGGCATTGCGATCTCCTTGGGGAGATGGCCTCGTGTCCGAGTCGTGTGTCAAGGATATGAACGAGTTCCCATGACGACGATGTGAGGAGCTATCCCTCGTATTTCTCCAGGAAGGCTTCGGCAGACAGTTCCCGGAAATCGTCGAGTGAGGCACGCAGCCGAGCGTGATCCCAATCCCACCAGGCGAGTGCCTGATAGCGTTCGGCCGTTCGGCGGTCAAAGCGCTCGCGGATCGGTTTTGCCGGCACGCCGGCGACGATCGTGTAGGGGGCGACATCTTTCGATACGACGGCTCCAGCGCCAACCGCCGCGCCATCGCCGACCGTTATGCCGGGCAGGACGGTCGAGCCATGGCCGAGCCAGGTGTCGTGGCCGATGGTGACGCGCTTGGCGCGACGCTCCGCGAAGAATTCGCTCTCGTGCTCGGCGTCGTCCCAATAGTCCGAGGCGCGGTAGGTGAAGTGGTGCAGCGTCGGCCGCCACGTCGGGTGGTTGGTGGCATTGAGGCGGACGCTCGCGGCGATGTTGGCAAACTTGCCGATCGTCGCGCACCAGACGGCGCAATCCTGCATCATGTAGGAATAGTCGCCGAGTTCGCTTTCCGAAACCCGGCTGCGGTCGGCGATCTCGGTCCAGCGGCCGAGCGTAGAATTGTGCACCTCCGCTGTCGGGTGAACCAGCGGCGTCTCCGACAATTTCCTGGTCATGCGGCGAGTTTTCCCGGAGCGAAAGCGGTGACGTCGATGATGCGGTCGGCCACCGCCTCGCGCACGTCGTGGTCGTGGAAGATGCCGAGCAGGGCGACGCCATCCGCCTTCTTGGCGGCGATGAGTTCGATCACCACGTCGCGGTTCCTCGCATCGAGCGAGGCGGTCGGCTCGTCGAGCAACAGGATCGGGTGTTCGGTGATGAAGCCGCGCGCGATGTTGACGCGCTGCTGCTCGCCGCCGGAGAAGGTCGCCGGCGGCAGCGCCCAGAGTTTCTCCGGCAGGTTGAGCTGTGCCAGCAGCGCGCGCGCCTTGCCTCTTGCCGCCTCACGGTCCTCACCGCGTTCGACCAGCGGCTCGGCAACCACATCCAGCGCCGAGACGCGTGGCACGGTGCGCAGGAACTGGCTGACATAGCCGATCGTCTGCCGGCGCACGGCAAGAACGGTGCGCGGACTGGCGTTGGCGAGATCGATCAGCGCGTCATCGTGCGTGACGATGATCTGGCCCTCGTCGACGGCATAATTGCCGTAGAGCATTTTCAGGATCGAGCTCTTGCCGGCACCGGACGGGCCGCCGAGCACCGTGCATTCGCCGGCCCTGATGGAGAACGAGACACCAGCGACGACCGGCAGTTTGATGCCGTCACGCAGGTGCATGGTGAAGCTCTTGGCAACGTCGGAGACAACGAGCGGCGTCGGCATCAGAGGGTTCTCCAGTCGTTCGTTTGCGGGCCAGCGCCCCCCTCTGGCCTGCCGGCCATCTCCCCCTCAAGGGGGGAGATCGAAAGCTTTTCGGCCTCGCACATTCTCCGACGTCGAAAATTGGCGAAAACGGAAGTGACAGCCAATCTCCCCCCTTGAGGGGGAGATGGCCGGCAGGCCAGAGGGGGGTGCCTTGGCGCCATCGTCACACCTGCAAAATCGAGGAAACGAGCAACTGGGTGTAGGGCGCGCGCGGATCGTCGAGCACGCGGTCGGTGAGGCCGCTTTCGACGACGCGGCCGTCCTTCATCACCATCATGCGCTGCGACAGGAGGCGCGCCACGGCGAGGTCGTGGGTGACGACGATGGCCGCGAGACCAAGATCGGTGACCAGCCCGCGCAGGAGGTCGAGCAGGCGGGCCTGGACCGAAACATCGAGGCCACCAGTTGGCTCGTCCATGAACACCAGCCGTGGTCCGGTGACGAGATTGCGGGCGATCTGCAGGCGCTGGCGCATGCCGCCGGAGAAAGCGCGCGGCTCGTCGTCGATGCGGTCTTGCTCGATCTCGACGCGCGACAGCCAGTCGACGGCGGTGGCGCGGATCTTGCCATAGTGGCGGTCGCCGACCGCCATCAATCGTTCGCCGACATTGGCGCCGGCAGACACCGTCATGCGCAGGCCGTCGGCCGGGTTCTGATGGACGAAGCCCCAGTCGGTGCGCATCAGGAAGCGGCGCTCGGCCTCGCTCATGCGGTAGAGCTCGCGGAACTGGCCGTCGCGCATGCGGTAGCTGGCGGTGCCGGACGAGGGCAGCAGCCGCGTCGACAGGCAGTTGAGCAGCGTCGTCTTGCCGGAGCCGGATTCGCCGACCACAGCCAGGACCTCGCCCGGCCAGAGTTCGAACGAAACATTGTCGCAGCCGACGCGTGAGCCGTAGAATTTGGAGAGCGCCGAGACGCGCAGCAGTGGTTCGTCGGTCATTGCGCTGGCTCCATTTTTTCCGAGACGGAATGGGTTTCCGGAGCAAGGTGGCCGCGATGGCCGTCGGCCCGCCGCTTCTCGCAATAATCGGTGTCGGAGCAGACGAACATGTGGCCGCCATGGTCGTCGAGAATGACCTCGTCGAGATAGACATTCTCGGCCGCGCACAGCGCGCAGGGCTGGTCGAAGGTCTGGACTTCGAACGGATGATCCTCGAAGTCCAGGCTGACGACCTCGGTGAACGGCGGCACCGCGTAGATGCGCTTCTCGCGGCCGGCGCCGAACAGTTGCAGCGCCGGCGAGCGGTGCATCTTGGGATTGTCGAATTTTGGCGTCGGCGAGGGGTCCATCACATAGCGGCCCTCGACCTTGACCGGATAGGCATAGGTAGTGGCGATGCGGCCGTGCTTGGCGATGTCCTCGTAGAGCTTCACATGCATGAGCCCGTATTCCTCCAGCGCATGCATCTTGCGCGTTTCAGTCTCGCGCGGTTCGAGGAAGCGCAGCGGTTCGGGGATCGGCACCTGATAGACCAGCACCTGGCCCGCCGTCAGTGGATGCTCGGGGATGCGGTGGCGGGTCTGGATGATGGTGGCGCTGGCGGTATCGGTCGTGACGGCGACATTGGCGACCTTCTTGAAGAAGGCGCGGATGGAGACCGCGTTGGTGGTGTCGTCGGCGCCCTGGTCGATGACCTTCAGCACATCGTCGGGGCCGATGATCGAGGCGGTGACCTGGACGCCGCCGGTGCCCCAGCCATAAGGCATCGGCATTTCGCGCGAGGCGAAGGGCACCTGGTAGCCGGGGATGGCGATGCCCTTGAGGATCGCCCGGCGGATCATCCTTTTGGTCTGCTCGTCGAGATAGGCGAAGTTGTAGGTGGCGATGTCGGTCGATTGCGTCGTCATTCCGCCGCCTTCTTCTTCTCGTCCTTCGTCATCGGATTTTCGCGTGCCTCATACTCGGCGCGCATACGGCGCACGAGGTCGAGTTCGGCCTGGAAGTCGACATAGTGCGGCAGCTTCAGATGCTCGACGAAGCCGGTCGCCTGGACATTGTCTGAATGCGAAATGACGAACTCCTCGTCCTGGGCGGCGGCAACGACGTCCTCGCCCAGTTCCGAGGCGCGCAGCGCGCGGTCGCAGAGCGCCATCGCCATCGCCTTGCGCTCGCTCTGGCCGAAGACCAGACCGTAGCCGCGGGTGAATTGCGGCGGAGCCTTGGCCGAGCCCTTGAACTGGTTGACCATCTGGCATTCGGTGACGCGCACGCTGCCGAGCGGCACCGCGAAAGGCAGTTCGGGCACATCGAGCTCCAGCTCGACCTCGCCGATGCGGATTTCGCCGACAAAGGGGTGGTTGCGGGCATAGCCGCGCTGGGTGGAATAGCCGAGCGCCAGCAGGAAACCCTCGTCGCCGCGGGACAGTGCCTGCAAGCGGATGTCGCGCGCCATCGGGAATTCCAGCGGCTCACGGGTGATGTCGCCGGGAACATGATCCTGCGGCATCTCGCCATCCGGCTCGATCAGCCCTTCGCGGGCGAGGATCGCCGAGACGCGCGGCATCGCCTGCGCCTCCGTCTCGCGCTGCAGCGGCTCCGCGACATCAGTGCCGGCGGCAAGGTCCGGGTCGAGCAGCCGGTGGGTATAGTCGAAGGTCGGTCCGAGCAGCTGGCCGCCTGGCAGATCCTTGTAGGTCGCCGACACGCGCCGCTCGACCCGCATGGCCCCGGTGTCGATCGGCTTCGAGTAGCCGAAGCGCGGCAGTGTGGTGCGATAGGCGCGCACCAGGAAGATCGCCTCGATCATGTCGCCGCGCGCCTGGACGATGGCGAGCGCGGCGAGTTCGCGGTCGTAGAGCGAACCCTCGCTCATCACCCGGTCGACGCCGAGCGCCAACTGCTCGACGATCTGTTCTAGGCGAAGCGCGGGCACCGAACGGTCGCCGCGCCGGCGATCGGCAAGCAGGCTGTGGGCATTGGCAATTGCGGCCTCGCCGCCTTTTACCGCGACATACATCCTAGGCCTCCATCGTCTTGATGCGCGTCGTGCGCGGCAGGCAGGCCACGCCTTCCGACGTGGCGAGGATGATGTCGACGCCGCGCGGAAAGCGCTGATTGTTTTGCTTCCACTGCTCGACAAAATGGCGCGGCATCTGCGCCGGTGCGATCGTCGCGCTGGTTTCGATGCCGGGGCCCTCAAGCAACAGCGGGGCGCCTGAAGCAAGATCGGCTACCTGCAGGATCAGGGTGGTCGAGCGGTCGGGATAGTCCTGCGTTCCCTGCGAAAAGCCGTCGATCGCCATCATCTCGGCGGGCGTGGCGATGAAGGCGAAATGCGCATCGGCTGGCGTGTTGGCCAGCGGTGCGCCGGTGTGGAAGCCGAGCCAGGAGCCGATCGCGGCGGAGGCGTGCAAGGCGGGGTCGAGCCAGAGCGGCGTGTCGTTGTCGCAGAGCGCCAGCGCGATGGCGCCGGCTGTTGCCGAGAGCGGTGCCGGCGGGCGGGCCAGGACCGGCAAGGGCTGCACGCTGCCCGGCCGCGCCATGGCGTCCATGATCGCCCGGAACACCGCTTGGGCGTTGAAGACCGGATCGGCGAAACCGCCTTCGATCGATTGCGCTGCGATCTCCATCAATCTTCTCCGCGAACCATGGTGAAGAAGTCCACCTTTGTTGCCGCCGTCTCGGCGCGGCGTTTCTCCTGGGCGGTGGCCAAGGCGGATTGCAGAGGCGCAATCAGCCGGGTCTCGACCTCGGCGCGGCGGGCAGGGTCCTGCCACAGCGCGTCGGCTATTGCCGCCAGCTTGGCCTTTTGCTTGTCGCGGCCAAGAGCGTAGCAATGGCCAACCTGTCCCGACGGCAGGCGGACGGTGGCACGGGTGACCGTTGCCTCACCGACATTGAAGGGCGCGCCGCCACCGCCGATGCGGCCGCGCAACGTCACCAGCCCGGTCTCGGGGCCACGCAGCAATTCAGCCTCCGAAGGCAGCCCGGCCTCGTTCCAGAGCCGGACGATGTCATCACCGCTGGATTGCGCCAGCGTTGCCATGGCGGCTTTGCGCCCCGCCTGGTCGCGGGCTTCTTGTCCTCGCATCAGCAGCATTCCTCTTTGCTAAATTTGTCTATTGATATAGACAACTATACAAATTATACATATTACCTAACGCGAGTCCATGACGGGTGCGTGACAAGTCATGAAGGCTGGGGCGACAGAAGCTGGGTGGGGCAAGTCATGATTGGGCAGATGGCGGCTGACGGCATCGAGCGGCGCAGCGGCGTTTCGCTGTGGCGGCAGATCGCCGACAAGATCCTGCACGCGATCGCCATCGGCGATTTCGCCGAGAATACGGCTCTACCGCCGGAGGTGGCGCTGGCCGAGCGCTATGGCGTCAACCGCCACACAGTGCGCAGCGCCATATCAGCCCTCGTCCAGGAAGGGGTGCTGCGGGCCGAGCAGGGGCGCGGCACCTTCGTGCTGTCGCGCAAGCGGCTGTCCTATCCGATCGGCGCGCGCACCCGCTTCTCGACAGGCCTGCAAGGGCAGACGTCGGAGCGGCACACCGTGCTGCTGGCTTCCTCGGTCGAGCCGGCCAACCAGCGCGTCGCCGAGGGTCTTGGCCTGGCCAGGGGCGCCGAGGTGATAAGGCTGGAGACGCGCGGCGAAGCGGATGGCCGGCCGGTGTCGCGCGCGGCCAGCTGGTTCGATGCCAGGCGCTTTGCCGGCATCGACAAGGCCATGGCGCAGACCGGCTCGATCACCGCGTCGCTGATGCATTTCGGCATCGACGATTATCTCCGGCAATCGACCGTGCTGTCGGCGCGCCACGCCGATGCGGGCGACCTTGCCGATCTCGGCCTGCAGCCGGGTGCCATAGTGCTGGTCACGGCCGCCGTCAACGTCACGCCTGACGGCCAGCCGATCCAGTTTTCCGAGACGCGTTTCTCGGCCGAGCGGGTGGAGCTTAAACTGTCGGCGCTGTAGGAAGTGCCGGCGTTATACGAGACCGTGATCATCTGGCTCACGCTGATAACAGCCCAGCTCGGTCGCGTTCACTTGTCAGCGGCGGCGCATTTGAGGGCCGCCTTCCCCCACTCCGTCTCGGCGAAGCCGAGACGGAGTGGGGGTCGACGTTGCGCGGAGCGTCGTCAATTCGGGCCGGGCTCTGCCATGTTATGACCCACCTCGATCACGGCCTTGATCAGGCCGGATTTCTCATGCGCCCAGCGGGCGAGATCGCGCGGCGTATCGTCGAGCGATGTGCGGTGGGTCACGAGCTTGGCCAGCGGCACCGCACCGTTGCGGATCGACGCAGCGACATGGTCGAAGTCAGCGCGCAAGGCATTGCGGCTGCCGACCAGCGTCATCTCGCGCTTGTGGAATTCGGGGTCGGAAAAGACGATGTCGTCCTTGACGACGCTGACCAGCACCAATGTGCCGCCATGGGCGACATGGGCGAAGGCCGACTGCACCGACCGGGTGTTGCCGGTGGCGTCGAAGACCACGTCGAAACCTTCGCCTGATGTCGCGTCCCTGACCAGATCGGGCACTGCGCCGCGCGAGCCGTCGAGGGTCTTGAAGCCGAGTTCGGTTGCGGCGAAGGCAAGTCTCTCGCCGCTCATGTCGAGCAGCGTCACGTCGAGCCCTGCGATGCGGGCGAAGATGGCGGTGCCGAGGCCGATCGGGCCGGCGCCGATGACCAGCGTGCGGGCGCCGGGATCGGCGCGTGAGCGCCGCACGGCATGCGCGCCGATGGCCAGGAATTCGACGGCGGCGGCATCCGCCAACGACAGGCCGTTCGCCGGGTAGAGATTTTGAGCCGGGACAAGAATGTTTTCGCACATGGCGCCGTCGCGATGGACGCCGAGCACCTCGATCCTGACGCAGCAATTCGGCTTGCCGTGCCGGCAGGCGATGCATTTGCCGCAGGACAGATAGGGATTGATGACGACCGGCTCGCCAAGGGCCAAGTCGACGCCTTCGCCGGCCTCGACGATCGTTCCCGACACTTCGTGGCCCATGATGCGGGGATAGGCGAGGAACGGGTGCTTGCCTTCGAAGATGTGATAATCGGTGCCGCAGATGCCGACATGGCTGACCGCGACCAGCGCCCAGCCGGCTGGGGGTGCTCCTGGCGCCGGGCGATCTTCCAGGACAAGCTCGCCGGGCGAGCGGCAGACGACGGCTTTCATGCTTTCAATCCAGTCGGTCATGAAGTCGCCGGCCCATCTTTGATGCGCGCCGGCGACCAATTTCAGTGGCGGGTCATTTGCCACCGCGGCGGCGCAGGCCGTCGAAATAGACGATGACGATGATCAGAACGCCGGTGATGATGCGTTGCCAGAAGGCGTTGACGTTCAACAGGTTTGCGCCGTTGTTGATGGTGGCGAGAATGAAGGCGCCTAGCAGCGGGCCATGCACCGAGCCGACCGCGCCGAACAGCGAGGTGCCGCCGATCACCGAGGACGCGATCGCCTGCAGCTCCCAGCCCTCGGCCTGGGTCGGATTGCCGATGCCGATGCGCGAGGCCAACAGCACGCCGACGAAGGCAGCGCACAGACCCGACAGCGTGTAGGCCATATAGATGGTGCGCTGGACGTTGACGCCCGACAGGCGCGAGGCTTCGGCGTTGGAGCCGACCGAGAAGAGATAGCGGCCCCAGCGGCTGTGATGCAGGAAGACATAGGCCGGGATGCCGACCAGGATGACCATCCAGAACAGATTGGGGACGCCGAGGAAGGAGTTGCGCGAGAATACCTGGAAGGCATCGTTGTTGATCGAGATCGAGTTGCCGTTGGTCATCAGAAGGCCGATGCCGCGCAAGGATGTCAGCGTAGCCAGCGTGATGATGAAGGGCGGCAGCCCCATCTTGACGATGCCAAAACCATGGAACAGGCCGATGGCGACGCCCACCAGCAGCGTGATCAGAATGGCGAGGAACACTGGTATTCCGGCATTGATCAGCATCGCCGCAATGACGGTGGCGAAGCCGACGACGGCGCCGACAGAGAGGTCGATGCCTCCGGTGATGATGACGAAGGTCTGGCCGACAGCCAGGATGGCGATCATCGAGCCCTGGCGCAAGAGGTTGGAGATGTTGTTCGCCGAGGCGAAGCTCGATGTCGATAGCGACAGGATGACCCACAGCAGCACCAGCAGCGCCAGCAGTGTCAGTCCGAATAAGGCGTTGTAGTTGCGCTTCGGTTTTTCAGCAGGAATCGCCTCGGTGCTCATATCTGTCCTCCCAGCTTTTCTTGTTTCTCGGCGAGCGCCTGAGTGAGAATTTCCTCGTGATCGGCGGTGCGGAACCCGTGTGTCGCCACCAATTTGCCGCGGCGGAACACATGCAGCGTGTCGGCAAGCTCATAGACTTCCGGCAGATAGGAGGAGATCAGGATAATGCCGGCACCCTTCGACAAGAGCGCGCTGAACAGGCGATAGATCTCGGCCTTGGTGCCGACATCGACGCCGACCGTCGGCTCGTCGAAGATGAACAGCTTGGCGCCATGCGCCAGCCATTTGCCGATGACGATCTTCTGCTGGTTGCCGCCCGACAGGCTGGAGGCCAGTGCATTGCGCGTCGGTGTCTTGATCCTGAGATCGGCGATCTGGCGGTCGGCCTGGGTTTTTTCCTGCACGCCGGAGATCAGCAGATTGTTCGAGATGCGCTTGTAGATCGGCAGGTTGAGATTGAAGCCGACCGGCAGATTGAGACAGAGGCCCTGGTCGCGGCGGCTTTCAGGCGCCAGCGCCATGCCGAGCCTGATCGCGTCGTGCTCGGAATTGACCAGAACGTCCTTGCCTTCCCACAGGATATGACCGGCCGATTTGCGATGGCGGCCGTATAGGGTGGTGACGAATTCGCTGCGGCCGGCGCCGATCAGGCCGTAGAGTCCGACGATCTCGCCGGCGCGGACCGTCATCGAGATATTTTCAAACCCCTTGCCGGACAGGTTGCGTGCTTCGACGATCGCGGCACCCGGGGTGAAATGCTCCTTATGGTAGATCTGCTCGATCGAGCGGTTGATCATCAGCTTGACCAGTTCGGCGTCGTTGGTCTCGGCGATGTTCCTGGTGCCGACCAGCGTGCCATCGCGCAGCACGGAGACGCGATCGGCGAGTTCGAACACTTCCTCCATGCGGTGGCTGATGTAGATGATCGTCACGCCTTCGGATTTCAGCCTGCGGATCAGGGTGAAGAGCTGGTCGGCCTCCTTGCGGGTCAGGTAGGCGGTCGGCTCGTCGAAGATGAGGAATTTGGTGCCGCGCACGGTGGCGCGGGCGGCGGCGATCAGTTGCTGCTGGCCGATGGTGAGGTCTCCGAGCACGACATGCGCCGGCAGGTCGAAGCCGAGATCGTCGATGATCTTCTGTGCTTCCTTGACCATGGCGCGCTGCTGCAGGATGCCGAAGCGCGAATTCTCCTCGCCGAGGAACATGTTGGCGGCGACGGTCAGATGGCGGCAGAGCACGACTTCCTGGTGGACGGCATTGATGCCGAGCGCCATCGCCTCATGCGGGGTCGCGAGTGCGGCCGGTTTGCCTTCCCAGATGACCTCACCCGAGGTGCGCGGCATGACGCCGGTCAGAAGCTTGATCAGGGTGGATTTGCCGGCACCGTTCTCGCCGACGATGGCGTGGATCTCACCCGCCTTGAAGGCGAGGGTCACCGGCTTCAGCGCATGGGTGCCAGGATATTTCTTCTCCAGCCCCTGTAGTTCCAGGATCGTCCTGCCGGGCTCCAGAACGGGAGCAGGGTGCAGGTCTTGCGCCGTCGATGTCATGACAATCCTCCCAAAATGGGCCTCCCAAATGGGCCTCCGAGACTGGCTTCCCAGACCGGCCTCACGATTTGGCACGCCGCGAGGCTCTTGAACGCCCGCTGAGGCAGCCTAGCCCAGGCTGACGGATTTCCAAGCGATATGACTGTCGTTTCCGGGGCACCAGGCCCCGGAAACTGTGCGGCTGTACCGATGCTAGAGCTTCGGATTGAGCAGCGCGTCGATCTTGGGATCCTTCATGTTGGCCTTGGTGACGAGGTTGGCGCCGGTGTCGACATTGGCCTCGACCTTTTCGCCCTTCGAGGCGGCAAGCGCGGTCTTGATGCCGTCATAGCCCATCCGGTACGGATCCTGGACAACGAGGCCGGAAATGACGCCGTCATTCAAGAACTTGATCAGCTTCTCGTCGCTGTCGAAGCCGATCAGCCCGACCTTGCCGGCAAGGTTGTTCTCGGCGATCGCCTGGCCGACGCCCTGCGCCATGATCAGGTTGGACGCGAAGATGCCCTTCAGGTCCGGATTGGCGGTGATCAGGTCGGTCGCGATGTTGAGGCCGGTCGTGGCCTGGCCGTCGGCATATTTGTCGGCGACCAGTTCAAGGCCGGGGTACTTGGCCTTGAGCTGTTCCTTGAAGCCCTGGGCGCGCTGCTCGAGCGAGCCGGCGCCGGGCAGTGCGGTGATCAAGGCAACCTTGCCTTCGACCTTGCCGCCATTGGCCGCGCCGATGGCCGCCGCAAGACCGTCCGCTGCGACGCGGCCGCCCTGGACGTTGTCGGTGGTCAAGAACGAGGTGAAGGCCTTGGAGTCGGCGCTGGAGTCGATGCCGATGATCTTGACCTTGCTCGCCGCCTCGTCGATCGGCTTGCCGAGCGCCTTGGCTTCGGTCGGCGCGATGACGACGGCGGCCGGGCTGCCGGCCACGGCGTTCTCGAGGATCGAGATCTGGCCGTTGACGTCGGTTTCAGCCTGGGCGCCGAGTTCCGGCACGTTGACGCCGAGATCCTTGCCGGCCTTGCGGGCGCCGGCAAGCACGATCTGCCAGTAGAACGACGTGGTGTCCTTGACGATGATCGGAATGGTCACGTCCGCCGCCGAAACCGGCGCCGAATGCATGACGCCGGCGAGCATGGACGCCGCGGCCAGCGCCATGACGGCGCGGCGGTTGAGAATGCTGGTCACGAATTTCATAGGATCCTCCCTAAAGTCGCCCGGTGAACGTTACGGAAGCTCCGTTCGGATAGGCGTGGCCCAAACAGAACTTTATCAATAAAAAACATTTACGCTGTTTTGATAGTGCATCGATCCGGCGGATGCAAGCGGTGTTTCGCCCCCCCGATCTCGGGCGAAGACACATTCATACGCGCATACGCCGCTCCTCCCAAATGCAGCCAGAAGCTCCCGTTCCATTCTGGAAACACATGGAATATTAATTCCATGTATCAGTCAATATGGAATATTCATTCTTCCTACGAGGTCGCGAATTTGTGAAGCCGGGCCTGCCATTGACGGCATAACGGTGCGGATACCGGCTTCACGTCAGATCCTGGACCACCGTGTAGGGACGATATTTGGCGTATTCCGTCCCCGGCACGTCGATGTCGAGCAGTTCGAGGTTTCGTGTCAGGTTCGCCAGCTTGGCGGTGCCGGTCAGCACGGTAGCGACCGCTGGCTCGTGCAGAGGAAACTGGAATGCGGCGGCGGCCAGCGGGTAGCCGCCTTCGCCGGCAATCTTCTCCATGGCGTCGACACGGTCGAGCATATCGCGGTTGGCGGGCCGGTAGTCGAAATGCGCGCCTTGTACGGGCCCGGTCGCCAATATGCCGGAGTTGAACACGCCGCCGATGACAAGGGATGTCTGCTGCGCCCGGCACAAGGGCAGCAGTTCGGCTTCCGCGCTGCGATCGAGCAGCGAATAGCGGCTGGCGAGCAGGATGCAGTCGAGCGGCGCCCGGCGCATCACGTCGAGGCAGATCTGGACCTCGTTGACGCCGAGCCCGTAGGCAGAAATCGTACCCGACCGCTTCAGCTCCTCGAGCGCCTTGAGGCCACCGTCCATCAACTGGCGAAAGTGCAGTTTGGTCTTCTCGACGCCGTGCGTGTAGGTGCCGATGTCATGCACAAAGAGGATGTCGATCTTGTTCAGGCCAAGCCGGGCATAGCTGAAGTCGACCGACCGCATGATGCCGTCATAGGAATAGTCGTAGTCGAGCGCGAAGGGCAGCGGATCGACATAGGAATGGTCCGGAACCTGGTCCTCGGGCACCGGGCGGAACAGGCGGCCGACCTTGGTGGACAGCACGTAGGAATCGCGCGGCTTATAGCGCAGGAAATCGCCGAAGCGCCGTTCCGACAGGCCGAAACCATAGAAGGGCGCGGTGTCGAAATAGCGCAAGCCCGCCTCCCAGGCGCCTTGCATCGTCTCCATCGCCGCCTCGCGCGAACAGGCGCGGTAAAGGCCGCCGATCGCGGCGCCGCCGAAGCTGACCTCGGTGACCTCCAGCGCTGTCTGGCCGATGCGGCGTTTTTCCATGCACAACCTCCCCGTTGCCGGCCCTCATCCGGCCGGCAAGTCTAGCAGATATTCAGTCGACGTTAGAGCGTCGCGCCGAGATGCCAGGGCACGAATTCGTTGTCGCCATAGCCAAAATCCTCGCTCTTGGTCTTGCGGCCCGAAGCCGTCTCGACGATCAGTTCGAAGATTTCGCGGCCCATGCCGGCGATGGTCTTTTCTCCCGAAGCGATGACGCCGCAATTGACGTCCATGTCCTCTTCCATCTGGTGATACATGGTCGAGTTGGTGGCGACCTTGATCGATGGTGTCGGCCGGCAGCCGAAGCAGGAACCGCGGCCAGTGGTAAAGACGATGACATTGGCGCCACCCGCAACCTGCCCGGTGGCCGAGACCGGGTCGTAACCGGGCGTGTCCATGAACACCAGTCCGTTGCCGGTGACTTTCTCGGCATAGCCGAAGACACCGTTGAGCGACGTCTGGCCGCCCTTGGCGACCGCGCCCAGCGACTTTTCCAGGATGGTGGTGAGGCCGCCGCGCTTGTTGCCGGGCGAGGGGTTGTTGTCGATCGAGGCGCCATGCTTGGCGACGTGGTCTTCCCACCACTTCACATAGCCGTCGAGTTTCTTGGCGATCTCCGGCGTCGCGGCGCGATAGGCGAGCAGATGCTCTGCGCCATAGATTTCCGTGGTCTCGGACAGGATGCCGATACCGCCGACGCCGGCCAATATGTCGACGGCAGCACCCAGTGCCGGATTGGCGGTGATGCCCGACATGCCGTCGGAGCCGCCGCATTGCAGGCCGACGACGATCTCGCTGACCGGGATCGGCTCGCGCTTCAACTGGCCGACTTCCTCGGCGATTTCGGCCAGCACGCCCATCGCCTTTTCGACCGATTTGCGCGACCCGCCGGCGTCCTGGATGTTGAAATGGCGCTTTCCCGCGGCCGCACCCTTCTGGCCGTAGAGGGTGAGCTGGTTGACCTCGCAGCCGAGGCCGACCATCAGCACGCCGCCGAAATTGGGATGGCGGGCATAGCCGGCAAGCGTGCGGTGCAGCACCATCATGCCATCGCCGGTGCCGCTCATGCCGCAGCCCTGGCCGTGGACGATGGGCACGAAGCCGTCGATGCCGGGATATTTCGGCAGCAAGGTGCGGTTGGCGGTGTCGGCGATGGAATGGCAGACGGTGGCCGAGCAATTGACGCTGGCGATGATGCCGATGAAGTTGCGCGTGCCGGCACGGCCGTCGGCGCGCCGATAGCCCATGAAGGTGCGGGCGCGATCGGCTTCGGTCGCGTGTTCGGCCTCGCTCGGCGGCACCACCGGCAAGCGGCCGGCTTCGAAAACCAGATTGTGCGAATGGACATGCTCGCCCGGCGCGATATCCTGCGTGGCGCGGCCGATCGCCTGGGCATATTTGACCACCGCGGAACCGGCGGGAATGGGCTTGATCGCGACCTTGTGGCCGGGTTCGATGACGGAGCTGGCAAGCGCGCCGCCTGGCAGCACGGCGCCCATCTCGATGCGGCCATTGGCAACCGCGACATTGTCGGCGGGGGACAGAAGAATGGTGTTTGAGGCGTTCACGAGCGTTTCCTGGGTGATCCTGGGATGCGCGGGCGGATTGACACGCGCCTGTTAAGAGTTAATGTCTTTTATCGGGAAAAAACAGTTTTGCGTCAATTGTTTTTTCGCGGCGGCTCTGCATGCCTTGGATGAGTGGTGCTGCAACCGTTGAGCGAGTCCTTGGCGAAAGCGATTCCGCTTCTCAGGGTCATGTGAACGTCATATTGCGCTTCAAGCCGGCAGCCGCAAGCGCCGGCATGATTGGGTCAGGGGATGTCGAAGAGCAATAACGTCTACAAGGATGCCTACAACAGGTGTCTCCGGCTGCTCGACGAGACGCGCAGCCTGCCGTCGGAGCCTGAGCTGGGCGCGCTGCTCGGCGTCAGCCGCACGACCGTGCGCAGCATCCTGACGCGCATGGAAGAAACCGGGCTGATCGCCTGGAACAAGCGTGCCAAGACGGTGCTGCGCGATCCGCGTCCCGATGATTTCTTCCCCGAGGAAGAGACCGACACGCTGGCCGAGATCATCGAGCGGTCCTTCATGCGGCGGCTGCTCGCCAGCGGCGCCGAGGCCGGCATGCAGATCAACGAACTCGAACTGGCGCGCGAGATCGGCGTCGGCACCACCAGCGTGCGCGAGTTCCTGATCCGCTTCTCCCGCTTCGGCCTGATCGAGAAGCGCCGCAACAGCCATTGGGTGCTGAAGGGCTTTACACGGGCCTTTGCACTTGAACTGACCGAAATCCGCGAGATGTTCGAAATGCGCTCGGCCGCCGCCTTCGCGGCGCTGCCGCAGGACAGCCCGGTCTGGGCCGATCTCGATCGACTGGACGGGGAGCATCGTCTCCTGGCAAGCGAGATCGCGACGCGCTTCAACGAGTTCTCCGAGTTGGACGAGCGCTTCCACCGGCTCATCCATCGTGCCTCGCACAACCGCTTCATCGTCGATTTCTACGACGTCATCGCCATGATCTTCCACTACCACTACCAATGGAACAAGGCGCAGGAACGCGAGCGCAATGAAGTCGCGGTCGGCGAGCATCTTGCGTATATCGAGGCGCTCAAGTCGCGCGACCTCGGCAAGGTCGACGCCGCCTGCCGCAAGCACCTGAAGTCGGCGCGCCAGACATTGCTGACGTCGATCCCCGAAAGCCGGCCGCAAAAATCCTGATCGTGCCGTGTTGCCGCAGTCTGGATTTGGCGATTTTCGACCTTCTGTGGGCGTGATAGGTATCTCTCCAGATGGTTTGAACAGGCAAGTCGTTTGAACAAGAAGGGGAGACGGTGGAGCATGCCGGTCGCGCTTGTCGCGGCCTATCTGCTGCTGCTCCAGTCGACGCTCGGCGCATTCGCCTTCGGCATCGGGCCGAACGCCGCGCAGCTCGATGCCTTCGGCAATGTCATCTGTACCCACGATGGCGCCACCCAGCTCCCTGGCGAGGACCAGCACCCATCTCATTTGCCGGCCTGCTGCACGCTTGGCTGCAGCATGTTTTCGTCCGTTCATGCGCCGCCGCCCGACACCGGCCTGGGGTTGGCAGGCCTGGCCTTCGAAGCGGTCGCCTTCGTCTTTCCGGCAAGCATCCATCTCGACTTTGCGCGCGAGCGCTCGCCGTCGAACCCGCGCGCGCCGCCGCCGGCGGCCTGAGCTTGTTTGCCCGGTGGAACCTTTCGCGGGCGCACCCATCCAAAGATCAAACTGTTCGCGGCCGGCAACGGCGCGATCGTCAATTCATGGAGCAACCATGTCTCATTCCCTCCACATCGCGGCGGACATCATTTTCGGCCGCATCGTCTCGCGCTTGCGGGAAAAACTCGGCATTGCCGCACTGGCCTTCGGGCTTGTGCTCCTGGGCGCCCAAGCCGTCCTGGCGCACGAGTTCAAGGTCGGCGACCTCGAGATCGGACATCCCTGGTCGCGCGCCACGCCGGCCGGTGCCAAGGTGGCCGGCGGCTATTTCACCATCACCAACAAGGGCAGCGCACCAGACCGGCTGCTGTCGATTTCCTCCGACGTCTCTGAGAAAGCCGAGCTGCATGAAATGGGCGTCAAGGATGGTGTCATGACCATGCGGCCGGTTGCCGGCGGCCTGGAGATTCCGGCCGGCGGCAAGGTGGCGCTGGCGCCCGGCGGCTATCACCTGATGTTCATCGGCCTGAAGCGGCAACCCAAGCAGGGTGAAAAATTCTCCGCCACGCTGACTTTCGAGAAGGCCGGCGCCGTCAGCGTCGAGTTCGCGGTCGAGGGCATGGGCGGCGGCATGGACGACCACGCCAATTGATCTGCCAGTTCTACAATTTGAGATCAGAGGGACCATCATGAACAAGTATCTCTTGGCGGCCGGCGCACTTCTGGCGCTGGGGACGAATGCCGCCTTCGCGCACATTACGCTCGAAACCCAGGAAGCGGCCGTCGGCTCGACCTACAAGGCAGTCCTGCGCGTGCCGCATGGTTGCGAGGGCAAGGCGACGACCGCCGTGCGCGTGCAGATTCCGGAAGGGGTGATCGCGGTGAAGCCGATGCCGAAGCCCGGCTGGACGCTGCAGACCAAGATGGGCAAATACGAAAAGTCCTACCAGCTCTACGGACAGGCGGTGACCGATGGGGTCAAGGAAGTCGACTGGAGCGGCGGCAGCCTGCCGGATGAATTCTACGACGAGTTCGTCTTCCGCGCGACGCTGACGGCGGATCTGCCCGTCGGCCAGAAACTCTACTTTCCGGTGGTGCAGGAATGCAACGGCGCCGCCGCCCGCTGGATCGAGATCCCGGCAGCGGGGCAGGATGAAGACGCGCTGGAGAATCCGGCGCCCGGCATCAAGCTGTTGCCGAAGAAATGATCCCCTGGCGGCGCACTCCGTCCGCAAAGTGCGCCGCCGGTTCGATGGCGGTGGCATGAGCGCGATATTTCCACTTCAAAGGACCGCACTGACCGGCAAGCGCGTCGGCTGGACCGCCGGCGGGCTGCTCGCCGTGGTCATGGCGCTTATCGTCATGGCCTCGACAAATCAGGCTTTTGCCCACGCAGCGCTGATCAAGACCGATCCGGCCGATGGCGCCGTGCTGGCGCAGGTTCCGGCGCGGTTCTCGCTGACCTTCAGCGAGCCGGTCTCGCCACTGGTGCTGACCTTGGTGAAGCCCGACGGCACGCCGGTTCCGTTGACCGATTTCCGCCTCAGCGACCAGACTGTCGAGATCGGCAATCCGCAGGCACTCAAATCCGGCACGCATGTGCTGAGCTGGCGCGTCATTTCCGCCGACGGCCATCCGGTCGGCGGCTCGCTGCTGTTTTCGATTGGCGCGCCAAGCGAGCCGCCGGTCGTGTCGGAAGCGGTCGACTGGCCGCTGCGGTCGGCGATCTGGATCGGCAAGGTCTTCCTCTACACGGGCCTTTTCCTCGGTGTTGGCGGAGCCTTCGCGCTTGCCTGGCTGGCCGGTGAAGCACGAGCCGGTCAGCGCTTCGTCACGGCCGCGGTCCTGTGTGGGCTGGTGGCGGCGCCGCTTTCGCTGGGCTTTCAGGGTCTCGATGCGCTCGGGGCGCCGCTCTCCCATCTGGCGCAGCCCGTCATCTGGAGAACCGGGCTTGGCACCAGCTTCGGCTGGACGGTGCTGATCGCCCTGATCGCACTTGGGCTTGGCCTGCTTTCGCTGGCCGGACCGCGCGTGGTCGCCAGGCCATTCGCCCTTGCGGGCCTCGCCGGTGTCGGCGTTGCGCTTGCCGCCAGCGGCCATGCCAGTGCGGCCGAACCGCAATGGCTGACGCGGCCGCTGGTGTTCCTGCACGGCATCGGCATTGCTTTCTGGGCCGGCGCCCTGGTACCGCTCGGCCTGGCGCTGAAGGGTTCGTCCGCACATGCGGCACCCTTCCTGCGGCGGTTTTCGCGCCTGATCATGCCGGTGGTGGCGGTGCTTGACGTGGCCGGCGTCGCACTGGCGGTCATCCAGGTGCAGACGCCCGTGGCGCTGGTCGACACCGCCTATGGTCGGCTGCTGCTGGTCAAGCTCGCGCTGCTGGTCTTTCTGTTCACGCTGGCCGCCGTCAACCGTTGGAGGCTCACCGCCTCGGCCGAGGCGGGATCGACGGAGGTGCAGCGCCGGCTCACCCGTTCGATCGGCGTCGAAATTCTGATCGTGCTGGCGATCTTCGGCGTTGCTGCGGGCTGGCGCTTCACGCCGCCGCCAAGGGCGCTCGCGATCGCGGCGGCGCAGCCGGTCTCGGTTCACATCCACGCGCTGCAGGCGATGGCCGATCTCAGCATCACCCCCGGCCATGCCGGACCGGTTGCCGCCTCGATGATCATCATGAGCGGCGATTTCGGGCCGCTCGATGCCAAGGAAGTGACGCTGGTCCTGTCGAAACCCGATTCCGGCATCGAGCCGCTGAAGCGAGCGGCGACCAAGCCCGGCGACGGCAGCTGGCGTGTCGACAACCTGGTCATTCCGGTTGCCGGCCGCTGGACGGTGCGCCTCGACATCCTGGTCTCGGATTTCGACATGGTGAAGATCGAGGCGCCGGTGGATATCAGGCCGTAGGGCCGAGCACCCCGACCGGAGTTCGGCGCAACACAATTCGGCGAGGCGGTTGACGCGACCCGCAAGGCCCGTCAATCATCGTTCGCAAAACGCGGTCTCAACAAAATCCGAAGGCAGGGAAGAAACGATGGAAAAAGCGGAAATCGGCCTGATCGGCCTTGGTACGATGGGCTCCAACCTGGCGCTCAACATCGCCGAGCACGGGCACCGCATCGCCGTCTTCAATCGCACAAAGGCGCGCACCGACGCTTTCGTCGAGAATGCCGGCGCGCTCAGGGATATGGTTGTTCCCTGCTACAGCCTGGAAGAGCTCGCCGCCGCGATCCGGCCGCCGCGCCCGATCATCATCATGGTGCTGGCCGGCAAGCCGGTCGACGAACAAATCGAAGCCCTGCGTGGCGTGCTGTCGGCCAACGACATCGTCATCGATGCGGGCAACGCCAATTTCCGTGACACGATGCGGCGCTTCTCCGAGCTTTCGGGCTCGGGCCTGACCTTCATCGGCATGGGTGTGTCGGGCGGCGAGGAGGGCGCGCGCCACGGGCCGTCTATCATGGTCGGTGGCACCGAAGATAGCTGGAAGCGTGTCGAGAAGGTGCTGACGGCGATCTCCGCCAAGTTCAAGAACGAGCCGTGTGCCGCCTGGCTCGGCACCGACGGCGCCGGGCATTTCGTCAAGACCATCCACAATGGCATCGAATATGCCGACATGCAGATGATCGCCGAGATCTACGGCATCCTGCGCGACGGCCTGGGCATGGGGCCGAAGGACATCGGCACGGTGTTTGAAACCTGGAACAAGGGCCGGCTCAATTCCTACCTGATCGAGATCACCGCCAAGGTGCTGGCCGCCGACGATCCGAAGACCGGCAAGCCGGTGGTCGACATCATCCTCGACCGCGCCGGCCAGAAGGGCACCGGCAAATGGTCGGTCATCGAGGCGCAGCAGCTCGGCATTCCGGCGACCGCGATCGAGGCCGCGGTGGCGGCGCGCGTTCTGTCGTCGATCAAGGACGAGCGGCAGGCGGCGCAAAAGGCCTATGGCAACATCGGCGTGACGAAGATTCCCGGCGACAAGGATGCGCTGCTGAAAGACCTCGAACTGGCGCTGTTCGCCGGTAAGATATCCGCCTACGCGCAAGGCTTCGCGGTGATGAGCGGCGCCTCGAAGGAGTTCAACTGGAACCTGCCGATGCCGACCATCGCCGAGATATGGCGGGCCGGCTGCATCATCCGCTCGCAGATGCTGGATACGATGGCCGAGGCTTTCGGCAGCGGCGGCGCTTCGACCAACCTTTTGATGGCGCCGGCCTTCATCACCATGATGCAGGAGGCGCATCCGTCGCTGCGGCGCGCCGTGGCCAAGGCTTCCGAGGCCGGCTCGCCGGTGCCAGCGCTGGCTTCGGCGCTTGCCTATTTCGACAGCTACCGCCAGGGCCGCGGCACCTCCAACCTGATCCAGGCGCAGCGTGATTTCTTCGGCGCGCACGGCTTCGAACGCATCGGCGAACAGGGCGCGTTCCACGGCCCGTGGGGCAGCGGCGCGGCGGGTTAGTCGCCCGAACGTCTGTAGGCCAGGACTTCACCCGGCACGCTGAGCGACTGCAGCGTGCCGGGCGCGGCGCCGCCGATCCAGCCGAGCACGGAGCGGGCGAGCTCGGAGCCCGCCAGCCGGAAGTTCTCGTTGACGATCAGCAGTTCCGGCCGGAACAAATGCAAAAGGTCCGACGACTGCTTGGAGACGATGTCGACGTCACGACCGAGCTTGAGGCCGGCATCCTCGATGCCGGCGACGAGCGCGAGCGTCGCGGCGGCGGCGCTGCTGACGAAGCCGTCCGGCCTGACGTCGCGGCGCATCAACTGCGCGGTCCTCGTCCTGATCTGCTCGATCGACTGATCGATCGACACGGTGCTGAACGGGATCTCGCTGGCACCGACCTCGCTCAGTGCGTCGGCAAAGCCGTTGACGGTGTGGCTGTGATAGGTCAGCCCGACCGGAGGCGCAAGCAAAGCGAGCCTGCGGCGGCCAATGCCGGCCAGGCGCCGCACGGCTTCCACCGCGAAGGCGTAGTTGTCGAAATCATGATAGGGATGAACCAGCCCCATCTCGGTGCGTCCATGCGTGGCAAAGGGAATGCCGTGTTCCAGCATGTAGCGCGCCCTGGCGTCGTTCGGCTGCGTGCGTGAAATGATGACGCCGTCGGCGGAACCGGTCTCGACCAGATAGCGTATGGGGTCGAGCGGATCCTGAGAGCGCGAATAAGGCGTGACGATCAGGTGATAGGGCGTGTCGGCAATGACCTCAGAGACGCCGTATATGATGTCGGAGACAAAACTCATGATCTCCTGCTCGGTGTTGAGCACGAGGCTGATGACATTGGTCTTGCCGGTGCGCAGTCGCACACCGGCGCGGTTCGGCCGGTAGCCGATCTGCTTGGCGATTAACTGGACGCGGCGCCTGGTCTCGGCGCCGATCTCCGGAGCATCCTTCAAGGCGCGCGAGACGGTGGTGACGCCGAGCCCGGTCATGAAGGCAAGCGTCTTCAACGTCGGCCGCCCTTGCGCCGACGCCTCGTCATTCTTGTCCGTACGCCGTCTGTCCATTCGTCCCGCCCGTCAGGCGCATAGCAGCCGCAGGCTGGGTCGGCAATCGCCGTCATTGCGATACGATATGCGCTCCAGCCAGAATTGGCTCAATATACTGAAACGTTACAGATTGCCAATGTCGCCACGCCGAGCGTGTCCGAGAGGTGATGGCGCCTTTTGCGAAACCCCTTGGGATTCAAGAGGAAAATGCCTTGATCACGGATTTTTGCCGGCTTTAATGCACTGTTTGGTGTTTTTGCGTCGCAGCGATCTATGCTGCGGTGCACATCGACACGGGTTTTCGATAGAATTTGTTCATGGCTCGAAAAAATGTCGGAGCCCGTTTGCTCAAGGGGTTGCGCCATCCGCGCAATTGCCGTATCGAAAATCTGTAACGTTTCAGATTCTGGGAGGAACCGAAATGCGATACAAACTTTTGACCGCCGCGCTGGCGGCAACGGCCGCTCTGCAGTTCGCCGGCCAAGCCGCCGCGACGGACCTGGAAGTCACTCATTGGTGGACCTCCGGCGGCGAGGCGGCGGCGGTCGCGGAACTCGCCAAGGCTTTCGACGCCACCGGCAACCATTGGGTCGATGGCGCCATTGCCGGCTCCGGCGGCACGGCGCGGCCGATCATGATCAGCCGCATCACCGGCGGCGATCCGATGGGCGCCACCCAGTTCAATCACGGCCGGCAAGCGGAAGAGTTGGTGCAGGCCGGCCTGATGCGCGACCTCACCGATGTCGCCACCAAGGGCAAATGGACCGAGGTCGTGCGGCCGAAGAGCCTGCTCGACAGCTGCACCATCGACGGCAAGATCTATTGCGTGCCGGTCAACATCCACTCCTGGCAGTGGCTGTGGCTGTCGAACGCCGCGTTCGAGAAGGCCGGCGTGCCGGTGCCGAAGAACTGGAATGAATACGTCGCCGCCGCCCCGGCGCTGGAGAAGGCAGGCATCGTGCCGCTCGCGGTCGGCGGGCAGGCCTGGCAGTCGTCCGGCGCTTTCGACGTGTTGCTTGCCGCGGTCGGCGGCACCGACACCTTCCTCAAGGTCTACAAGGACAAGGACGCCAAGTTCGCCGCCGGTCCCGAGGTCGCCAAGGTGTTCAAGGCGGCCGATGATGCGCGCAAGATGGCCAAGAATACCAATGTGCAGGACTGGAACCAGGCCACCAACATGGTCATCACCGGCAAGGCCGGCGGCCAGATCATGGGCGACTGGGCGCAAGGTGAATTCCAGGTGGCCGGCAAGACCGCCGGCAAGGACTATACCTGCCTTCCCGGCCTCGGCCTGAACGAGGTCATCGCCCCCGGTGGCGATGCCTTCTATTTCCCGCTGCTCAAGGATGCCGACAAGTCCAAGGCGCAGGAAGTGCTGGCCGAGACATTGCTCGATCCCAAGACCCAGGTCGCTTTCAACCTCAAGAAGGGCTCCCTGCCGGTACGTGGCGACGTCGACCTCAACGCAGCCAACGACTGCATGAAGAAGGGCCTCGCCATCCTCGCCAAGGGCGCCGTCATGCCGTGGACGGATCAGCTGCTTTCGCAGGACAGCCAGAAGCAGAAGGAGGACCTGTTCTCCGAGTTCTTCGCCAAGCCCGAGATGACGCTCGAAGAGGCACAGAAGCGCTTCGCCGATATCATCGCGACGGCGGACTGATATCGCAGGCAAATTCCCTTCCTCCCGGCCTGGTGCAAGACCAGGCCGGGAGCCCGCCGCCCTTACCCGATCCAGCATGGCTGTACCGATGAGCAAGAGCGAACGCCCCATTCGACTGTTTCGCAACTTGAATGCGAAGATCGCCTCGATCCCGATGATCCTCACCGCGCTGGTGGTGTTCGTTGGCGGCACGGCGTGGACGGTGCTCTATTCCTTCACCAATTCGAAGCTGTTGCCGCGGCTGAATTTCGTCGGCCTCGACCAGTATCACCGGTTGTGGGCGACTCCGCGCTGGCTGATTTCGATCGAGAATCTTCTGATCTATGGCGTGATCTCGCTGGTGTTCTCGCTGGTGATCGGCTTCATTCTGGCCGCTCTGCTCGACCAGAAGATCCGTTTCGAGGACACGTTCCGCACGATCTTCCTCTATCCCTTCGCGCTCTCCTTCATCGTCACCGGTCTTGTATGGCAATGGCTGCTCAATCCGGATTTCGGTATCCAGGGCGTGATACGAGGCCTTGGCTGGACAAGCTTCAATTTCGATCCGCTCTACAATTCCAGCATCGTCATCTACGGCATATCGATCGCCGCGCTGTGGCAAGGCACCGGGCTGATCATGTGCCTGATGCTGGCCGGCCTGCGCGGCATCGACGAGGACATCTGGAAGGCGGCGCGGGTCGACGGGATACCGATGTGGAAGACCTATCTGTTCATCATCATCCCGATGATGCGGCCGGTCTTCATCACCACCCTCGTCATCATCGCATCGGGCATCGTCAAGGTCTACGACCTGGTCGTCGCCCAGACCAGCGGCGGGCCTGGCATCGCGTCGGAAGTGCCGGCAAAGTATGTCTACGACTACATGTTCTTCGCCCAGAATCTCGGCCAGGGTTTTGCCGCCTCGACCATGATGCTGCTCTCGGTGATGATCGTCATCGTGCCGTGGGCCTATCTCGAATTCGGAGGCAGGAAGCGTGTCTGATCATGCCGTTTCCCCGTCCGCACCGTCCGGCGCCATTCGAGCCGATGCCTCGGAACCCAATGGACCGAAGCCGCGTCACATGTTCTCGCGCCGCAACATCTTCCTCTATGGCACGCTCATCCTGGTGGCGCTCTACTACCTCTTGCCGCTCTATGTGATGATCGTCACCTCGCTCAAGGGCATGCCGGAAATCCGCCTCGGCAACATCTTCTCGCCGCCGCTCGAGATCACCTTCGAGCCATGGGTCAAGGCGTGGTCGACGGCTTGCACCGGGCTCAATTGCGACGGGCTTTCGCGCGGCTTCTGGAACTCGGTTCGCATCACCGTGCCCTCGGTGATCCTGTCGATCGCGATAGCCTCCGTAAACGGCTATGCGCTGGCCAACTGGCGCTTCAAGGGCGCCGACACGTTCTTCATCATCCTCATCGTCGGTGCGTTCATTCCCTATCAGGTGATGATCTATCCGATCGTCATCATCCTGCGCGAGATCGGGCTCTATGGCAGCCTCAGCGGCCTGGTCATCGTCCATTCCATTTTCGGCATGCCGATCCTGACGCTTCTGTTCCGAAACTATTTCACCTCCATGCCTGAGGAACTGTTCCGGGCGGCGCGTGTCGATGGTGCCGGATTCTGGGGCATCTACCTGCGCATCATGGTGCCGATGTCGCTGCCGATCTTCGTCGTCGCCGTCATCCTGCAGGTGACCGGCATCTGGAACGACTTCCTGTTCGGCGTCGTCTACACCCGCCCCGACACCTATCCGATGACGGTGCAGCTCAACAATATCGTCAACTCGGTGCAAGGCGTGAAGGAATACAACGTCAATATGGCGGCTACGATCCTGACCGGGCTGGTCCCGCTCGTCATCTACTTCATTTCCGGCAGGCTTTTCGTGCGTGGCATTGCCGCCGGCGCGGTGAAAGGATGATGATGGCAGAAATTGAAAATCCCAGCGTATCGATCCAGAACCTGTCGCTGAACTACGGCGCGGTGTCGGTTCTGCAGACGCTCAATCTCGATATCGCCGATGGCGAGTTCATCGTGCTGCTGGGCCCCTCCGGATGCGGCAAGTCGACCTTGCTCAACTGCATTGCCGGGCTGCTCGACATCTCGAAGGGCCGCATCTTCATCAAGGGCAAGAACGTCACCTGGGAAGAGCCCAAGGACCGTGGCATCGGCATGGTGTTCCAGTCCTACGCGCTCTATCCGCAAATGACGGTGGAGAAGAACCTGTCCTTCGGCCTGCGTGTCGCGGGCCTGCCCAGGGGCGAGATCGCCAAACGCATCGCGCGCGCCGCCGAGATCCTGCAGATCGAACCGCTGCTGCAGCGCAAGCCCTCGGCGCTTTCCGGCGGCCAACGCCAGCGGGTGGCGATCGGGCGGGCGCTGGTGCGCGATGTCGACGTCTTCCTGTTCGACGAGCCGCTGTCCAATCTCGATGCCAAACTGCGCTCGGAACTGCGCGTCGAGATCAAGCTTTTGCATCGCAGGCTGCAGAACACCATGATCTACGTCACCCACGACCAGATCGAGGCAATGACCCTGGCCGACCGGATCGCGGTGATGAAGGGCGGTGTTATCCAGCAGCTCGATGCGCCGCAGACCATCTACAACCGCCCGGTCAATCGCTTCGTGGCGGGTTTCCTCGGTTCGCCGGCAATGAACTTCGTCGAAGGGCGGCTGGAGAAGCGCGGTGATGGCTGGTTCTTTGTGGCCGAAGATCTCAATATTCCACTCGGCACCTATCAGTTCGACGGGCAACCGGAAGCCGGCCCAGCCGTGTTCGGCATCAGGCCTGAGCATGTCAGCCTCAACAGCGGCACGGGCTGGCCGTTCTCGACAGCGGCCAATGTCGAGGTGGTCGAACCGATGGGCTCCGACACGCTGGTGTGGCTGAAGCTTGCCGAGCAGAAATTCAGCGTCCGGGTCACCTCGGAACGCACGCCCAAGAACGACGAGGCGGTGACGGTGGGCTTCGACCCGATGCGAGCCTCGCTATTCAACGCCGAAACCGGCAGCCGCATCTAACGCCCGAATAACCATCCCCAAAGCAAAACAAGCAAAACGGACAAAGACGATGAACTGGTCATTCCAACTTTACAGCGCCCGCAATTTCCAGCCCTGGGAAGGCGTGCTCGAGACACTCGGCAAGCTCGGCTACACACAGGTCGAAGGCTTTGGCGGTGTCTATGACGATCCCAAAGCCTTCCGTGCCGAACTCGACAAGAACGGACTTGCCATGCCGACCGGGCATTTTTCCATCGATGCTCTGGAGAACGACTTCGGCGGCGTGCGCAAGATCGCCGATGCGCTCGGCATCAAGCTCTTGATCTGCCCCTATCTGCTGGCCGAGGACAGGCCGTCCGACAGCGCCGGCTGGCGCGGCTTCGGCGAGCGCCTAGCCAAGGTCGGCGAGGTGGCGTCGAAGGCCGGCTACGGCTTTGCCTGGCACAACCATGATTTCGAGTTCAAGGCACTGGCCGACGGCTCGGTGCCGCAGGATCACATCCTGTCTTCCGCCCCTGATGTCGGCTGGGAGATGGACCTCGCCTGGGTGGTGCGCGGCGGCGCCGATCCGTTGCCCTGGATCGAAAAGCACGGCAAGCGCATCGTCGCCGTGCATGTGAAGGACATCGCCAAGCCGGGCGAGGGGCTGGACGAGGATGGCTGGTCGGATGTCGGCCACGGCACGATCGACTGGGCTGGTCTCATCAGGGTGCTGCGGACCAAGAGCGAGGCAAAATACTTCGTCATGGAACAGGACAATCCCAACGACGTCGAGCGCTTCGCCCGTCGCTCGATCGCAACCGTCAAGACCTATTAGGAACAATCATAATGGCAAAGAAATTGGGTATTGGCGTCATTGGCTGCGGGAACATCTCGAAGGCGTATTTTTCGCTGGCGCCGCTGTTTCGCGGCATCGAGATGCGCGCATGCGCCGACATAAACATGGATGTGGCCAAGGCGCGGGCGAAGGAGTTCAAGCTGCGCGCCGAGACCGTCGAGAACCTGCTCAAGGCCGACGACATCGACATTGTCGTCAACCTGACGATACCGGCCGTGCACTATGAGGTGTCGAAACAGGTGCTCGATGCCGGCAAGCACGTCTATTCGGAAAAGCCGTTCGTGCTGTCGCTTAAAGAGGGCCTGGACCTCAAGGCGCGGGCGGAAAAGAAGGGGCTGCGCATCGGCTCGGCACCCGACACTTTCCTCGGCGGCGCGCACCAGCTGGTGCGTGAACTGATCGACGGGGGAAAGCTTGGCAAGATCACGAGCGGCACCTGCCACGTCATGGGCCATGGCATGGAGCATTGGCACCCCAATCCGGACTTCTTCTTCCAGCCGGGTGCTGGGCCGGTGCTCGATATCGGGCCGTACTATATCACCAATCTGATCCAGTTGATCGGACCGGTGAAGCAGGTGGCGGCCTTCGCAATAACCCCGGCCAAGGAACGGACGATCAGCTCAAAGCCGCGCGCGGGCGAAAAAATCCCGGTCAATACGCCGACCACCATCCATGGCCTGCTGGAGTTCGAGAATGGCGCCGTGGTGACGCTGAACACCAGCTGGGACGTCTGGGCTCACGGCCACGCGCCGATGGAACTCTATGGCGAAGCGGGGACTGTGTTCGTACCGGATCCGAACTTTTTCGGCGGCGAGGTGCGCTTTACCGCCGAGGGCAAGCCGGTCAAGAAGCTGCCGAAGTGGAAACATCCACTTGGCATTCCGAACGAAATGCACGGCCAGGGCCTGATGGCCAATTACCGCACCGCCGGCCTCGCCGACATGGCGCTGGCAATCGCCGAAGGGCGGCCGCACCGCTGCTCGATGGAACTGGCGCTGCATGCCGTCGACGTCATGACCGGCATATTGCGCTCCGGCGAGACCGGCAAATTCGTCGCCATGCAGACCACTTGTGAGCGGCCGGCCGCTCTTGGCGTCAAGGCAGCCAAGGAATTGCTGGCGAAGACAAAGTAGGCGCAGGATTATCGATAATTTTGATTTACCCCTCTCCCCGTTCGGCCGGGGAGAGGGTAAGGAGGGGCGCGGGCACTGTTATCAGGCGACGATGACCGTGCTCGCTCTGTTCAAATTCGAGGAATTCCCGTCATGCCCTACATCCCTGCCGAAAACCGCTATGAGAAAATGATCTACAACCGTTGCGGACGGTCCGGCCTCAAACTGCCGGCGATCTCACTCGGGCTGTGGCACAATTTCGGCAATGACACGCCGCACAGGACCAAGCAGGCGATCGCCCGCAAGGCCTTCGATCTCGGCATCACCCATTTCGACCTCGCCAACAATTATGGCCCGCCGCCCGGCTCGGCCGAGACCGCCTTCGGCGAAATCCTGCGCACCGATTTCGCCGGTTATCGCGACGAGCTGATCATCTCGACCAAGGCCGGTTATGAAATGTGGGCCGGTCCCTACGGTGAATGGGGCGGGCGCAAATACATGCTGGCCAGCCTTGACCAGAGCCTGAAGCGGATGGGGCTCGACTATGTCGATATCTTCTATTCACATCGCTTCGATCCCGACACGCCGCTGGAAGAAACCATGGGTGCACTCGACCATGCGGTGCGTTCGGGCAAGGCGCTCTATGCCGGCATCTCGTCTTACAATTCGCAGCGCACCCGCGAAGCCGCCGACATATTGCGGCAGCTCGGCACGCCATGCGTCATCCACCAGCCGAGTTATTCGATGCTCAACCGCTGGGTCGAGGATGACGGCCTGCTCGACACGCTCGATGGGCTCGGCGTCGGCTCCATCGTGTTCTCGCCGCTGGCGCAAGGCATGCTGACCGACAAGTATCTTGGCGGCATCCCCGAGGGCAGCCGCGCCTCCCAGGGCAAGTCGCTGAAGACAGCCTTCATCAACGACCGCACCATCGCCAACATCAAGGCGCTCAACGCGATCGCCGGCAAACGCGGCCAGACATTGGCGCAGATGGCGCTCGCCTGGGTGCTGCGCAGGGGCAAGGTGACATCGGCGCTGATCGGCGCCAGCCGGCCGGAGCAGGTCGAGGACTGTGTCGGGGCGCTCAAGGTGCTCGACTTCAGCGATGCCGAATTGGCCGAGATCGATACTTACGCGCGTGAGTCCGACATCAACCTGTGGGCGGCCTCCGCCGAGCGCAAAGGACCGCCGAGGAAGTAAGCGCGCGCATGAAGCCGGCAACCAAATGGCGGGAGCCTCGCCGCCATTTTATGCGCGCTATCGCTGCGTCAGGGTGCTTTCGGCTTCTGGGCCGTGCCTAGTCCCGCCTTGGGTTTTTCCGGCGCCGGCGCCGAGGTCTTCATCTTGGCTTCGATCCAGCCGGTGTAGTTGGCCAGCCGCGTGTAGATGCCGTAGGCATCCTTATGGCCGCAGGCTGCACTTCCGTCCGCCGGTCCTTCACCCCAGCTGACGACGCCAACCTGGACCGGGCCGTCGGCGCCGACCATGAACAGCGGGCCGCCGCTGTCGCCATTGCAGGCGTCACGCACGCCGCTGGTCGTGCCGGCGCAGATCATGTTGCCGGTCAGCGGATCCGTCATGTCGGCGGCGATCGCGTTCGCGGCGGCGTCGATACCCTTTTCCGAATAGCGCATGCGATGGGACAGATCGCCAAGTGCAGCCTTCAGGTCATGCGCATAGATGGCCTTGATGCCGGTGTTGCAGGCGCTGTTGGGTTGCAAGTCGAGGTCGGCGACCATCAGCGTGGTCGGAAATGTCCCGTCCTGCATCTTGCCCCAGCCGGTGACCGTGGTCTTGCCGGCCTCGGGGGTCGCGTCATGGGTGACCTTGATGGCCGGCGCATCGGCCGGCTCGGCAAGCCGGAGCAGGCCGAGGTCGTTGTCGAGCGTCTGCTCGCTGTAGCCCTCGTTGACGATGACTTCAGCCACCTTGTGGCGCTTGCCTTCGCTGAGCTCGGTGGCGCCGGTCAGCACGGTAACGGAGCCAGGTGAGATTGGCTGGCCGTTGTCGTTGAGACAGTGTGCCGCCGTCAGCACCCATTGCGGCGCGATCAGGCTGCCGCCGCAGAACTGTGCGTTGGCCTGGGAGGCCGGGTTCTCGTCCAGCCTCTCGGTGGTGAGCAACGCGACCTGGAACGGATAGGCGCCCTTCTCGGCCTGGTTGCCGCCGTAGACCCGGTCGGCGCCGTCGGGGTTCTCCGCCGCGGCCTTTGCCCTGGCATCGGTCACGCGTTTCATCGGCGAGACAGCCGCTTCGGGTCTTGCGTTGCCTTCGCCCGCCTGGCCGGTGTTGATGAATGTGACGGCAGCGGCGACGCCAAGCAGCGAAGCGGCAACGATCGACCCGAACCGATTTGTGATGTGCACCTGAACCCCTCCTAAGACAATTTCCCGCGCGGACCGGCGCCGGGCATTGTGCAAGGAGGCGGTGCCGGTTCGGACATCCGATCACTTGCCGCATTCAATCGGCGCGCGATCGGTCACAAAACCGAATCCCACTTTTGCTAACCGTGCCCGCGAGCAGAACCCGCACAAAATCCTATAGCCCCCCACGGGCTACGTGGAAGCGATTTATCATTGCCAATCTAGGATTATTTTAGGCAGTATATCGGGTAGGGTCATTTTGGCGGGGGCTTTAGATTGACCATGGCAAATAACGATCCGGCCTGCGCGCCGATAGGCTTGCTGATTTTTCGACGCCACCACGATCTCGACAATATTTCTGTATTTTGGTCCAGTCCTTGCTGCCTTTTGGGAGAGTCTCACCATGACAAAACTGACAAACGCTATGATTGCGTCCGTATTGCTGTCCACTGCAATATGGACGGTCCCCGCTTTCGCTGCCGACCCCGGCTCAGCCAGTGCCGGCAACGGCGAAAGCATGCGGGACGTGACTTCGGGCGATTTCACGCCTGGGCGGGCAAAGCCGATCGCACCGCCCAAGCTGACCGATGAAGACAGCCGCGCCGCGCCGCTCGCCGACGAGGCAACGGCTGTCAAATCCTATGGCATCGTCGGGCGTTCCGCCGATGGCAAGGAGATCAAGATCGAGCCAAGCGAGGCGCTGCGGGAGCTTATCATCAAGCAACTGAACGCGCCGGCGGATGGCGCGGACGGGGCCCAGCGCGAGACCGATGATCCGGACCTTGGCGAAGGCGAAGCGGGGCGGCAGGTTTTCGGCCCCGACGATCGGGTGCAGGTCAAGAACACCAAGACCTATCCGTTCTCGGCGATCGGCTATCTCGAAGCCAAGTCGAAGACCGGCTTCGGCAGCTGCTCGGCAACGCTGATCGGTCCGCGCACCGTTCTCACCGCGGCGCATTGCCTCTACAGCCATGAGGACAAGGACTGGTTGGCGGACTATCTGTTCGTGCCGGGCCTCAACGGCAGCACGGCAGACGACGCGCCGTTCGGCGCCTTCGCTTATGAAAGCGCCTATGTGCTGCAGGGCTTCATCGACAATTACCAGGGCTACTATGGTTCGGTCATCCCGTGGGATCTCGGCATCGTCACGCTGAAGCAGGATGTCGGCACCAATTTGGGCTGGCTGGGCTATGCCAATTATGACGATCTCGGCGACTTCACCGCCAACCTCGTCGGATATCCCGGCGACAAGCCGATGGGCACGATGTGGAAGGCAAGCTGCGAAGTGCATGCCGAAAACATCGGTCCGGAATATTTCCAGTATGACTGCGATACGTTCCCGGGGTCGAGCGGCAGCTCGGTCTATGCCTATGACAACAACTCCAAGCAGCGCATCATCACCGGCGTCAACGTGGCGGAAAGTCCCGACGCGAACACCGCCGTGCGTCTGAACGCCGCCAACATCCAGTGGATCAACAGCCTGTATAAATAATCGCTGCACATTCACGACACGGGAAAAGGCGGCGGGTCGATCTCGCCGCCTTTTTCCTGGGTTGATGCGGCTTCGCTTGCACGGGGCCGGGTCGCCGACTACGCTTCGATCGGACAAGGGGTTGGGGCGTCCAGGGGGCTCAAGGGATGGCGCGGGCAAGGGCAGTGTTCGGGGTCGCGGCCGCATCGATGCTGGGCGCGCTGATGCTTTCACCGGCTTTCGCCGATCCGGCCGCCGCGCCTGCCGGCGGCGCCTGGGCGGAGCGGGTACAGATCCTCTATCAGGCCGATACCCGTTCGGTGTTGCGCAGGGCAGTGCGCGTTTGGGATTTCCATCCGGAGAAGAATCTCGATTTCGTCTGGGAACCGGCTGCAGGCCAATCGCCGGATCGGACGATCGCCGAGGACGGCACCGTCAATGGCAAGGGCAGGCTGGTTTGGCGGGTGCGAGGCTCGGCGAGCTACGATCCCAAGTCCATCTATTCCAGCTATCTCGGTGATGTCAGGAACGGCCGGCTTGACGGGCAAGGCCGGCTCGAACTGCGGTCGGGCGAGGTTTTCGAAGGGCATTGGCTCGCCGGGGAACTCAACGGCAAGGGCATGCATATCGACGCCGACGGCAACCGCTACGAGGGCCGGTTCGTCGACGGCATTGCGAATGGCGAGGGTCAACTGTCGTCAACGACCGGGGAGATTTTTGCTGGCTCGTTTGTCGACGGACTGAAAAACGGCAGGGGCCGGACCCGGCTCGCCGGTGGCACGGTCTACGCGTCGCAATGGGTGATGGGCAAGGAGGTCGGCGGGTCGCGCCCCGACGTTCTGGCCGACGCCAGGGTGGGCGGCCTCATCAAGGCGCAGGCCGGTGGCGGTGACGCCGACAAGGTCGAGATCGGTGTCGTGGTCGATCAGCGCATGACCCAGCAGTCCGACATGCAGTACCAGCACTTGGTACGCGACGAGGACATTGCGATCTATCCGCAGGCAGATGAGGACAATGACAGCTGGAACGGCAGCGGGCAGATCACGACCAGCAATGTCTTTGGCAGCAAGGACTGGGACGATGCGCCGGCCTTCGCCGAGGTCGACCTCAAGACGACAGGCAAATCCAAAGTCAAGCTCGACAGCCTGGAAATGAAAGTCGCGTCGAGCGATGCCTACCGCAAGCCGATGCTGTCGATATCGGAGCATTTCGGCTGTGTCGGCTTCCGGCCGGATTTCTCGATTATCAACAATGGCTGGGGCGATGCCAAGGACATGAAGATGTCGATCCAGTTCACAGCGGTGAACGAAGATGGCGACCCAACCGGCCAGCCAAGCCGCATGTTCACCAAGGACATCGGCGGTTTCGGCGAAGGTGTCGACGTGTCGGTCAAGAGTGTGCTCGCCGAGGCTGGCGTCGATACGGCGAGCCTCGAGACCGGACGCTTTCCCTGTCCTTCGGTCGACAGTCTCAATGTCTGCCGCAGCCAACTGACCAACAAGATCAAGTTCGGCGAGGTCGCCGACTATCTCGGCAACATGCAACAGGCGATGACGCTGAATGCTATCGGCAAGTTCGATTATTCCTGGGCGGATGACGAAGGTCACGTCCACCAGCAGAGCGAGCCGTTCCGCACCTCCGTGACCATGGCGGTTTTTGAGACTCCGGAATCGATGGCCGAATGTGGCGATGGCGGCGGCGGCACGCCGGAGGCGATGCGCTACCAGAACATCGAGTTTCCGATCGGCAAGCATGACTACACGATCGCCATGCCGGTGCGTGGCAACAAGAGCATCAGCGCTTACACGGCGCGGCTGAAGATGTGGTCGTCGATGTCGTCGATCCACAGCTTCAGCATCGCGGCGCATTTCGCCGATGGCAGCGTGCGCGAGAGCAAGCCGGTGACCTTCTTCTATTTCAAGCCGAAGCGGTCGCTGTTCGAGACCATGACCGAGCCGGCGGCGTGCTATCTGCCGCGCGATATGGTCGGTTGCGGCTAAGGTATGTCGATATCCAGGTGAGGCCGGCCTGACCTGAATCTCAACATAGCTTAATCGGACAGGTGCTATTTCCTGCCCATCTCGAAATAATTCGGCAGCGGAATGAGCCTGGTGAAGATCGTGCCCTGGGCGAAGACGCGCAGTTCAAGCATCGATCCCGACGAGCGTTGCGCGCTCTGGTCGAACAGGAAGTTGCCGAGCGAATAAACCTCCGCGACATCGCCGCCGGCCAGCGGCACGATCGCCTCGCTCGACACATGCGGATGGCCGCCGACGATGGCCGACACGCCGCGCAGGCGCATCTCGTCGGCCAGCATGTCTTCGCGCGGCGACGGCTCGGTCTTGTGCTCACGGCCCCAGTGGACGAAGGCGACCACCGGCCGCTTTGCATTCTCATGCAGCAGCCGGTCGAGCAGGGCAGGGGTGAGCAGGTCGGTGTTCTTCGAGCCGTTGGTGCCGATATCGGTCAGGCCGACAAGATCGAGATCGGCGAGCGCCAGCGTTTCGCCCTGGCCGACATGAGGGATGCCGGCTTCGTCCAGGGCGCGCAGCGTCTCGGCATAGCCTGACGGGCCGAGATCGTAGGCATGGTTGTTGGCGAGGCTGACACCGGCGACATTTAGCCGCTTCAGCATGTCGAGGGCGAGGCCCCCCGGCATCGCCAGCGTCATGTCGTCGATCGCTTCCGGCACGTTGGGCAGGATGACGCCTTCGAGATTGACGATCAGCGGCCGCGATCCAGTCAGCGAAAGGACGCTGTCGACGATGCGGTCGGCGATGCCGTCGCGGACCAAAATCTTCTTCATGGCGCGGCCGAAATTCACGTCACCGGCAAGATAGTAGATCCTGTCCTTTGGCCGTGCCGGGTTGTTGAAGCCGGGGCCGAACGCACCGAACAGCGCCACCACGTAGCTGGTGGTCCGCTCTACATAATCCGACGTGTGCTCCTGCGAATTCTCGTTGGCGATAACCAGCGGCTGGGCGCCGAACAATTCGCGCTGCAGCCTGGTCTGGATGTAGAGCGCACCGACGGAATCGGCGTGATCGGGTTGGCGCAGCGCCGCTATGCCGTCGAGCGAGCCGGCGGCCAGCATGTTCAGGGACTGTTGGTCGAAACGCGTGGAGTCGTGCTGCGGCAGATAATGCGAAAAGTCGGTGGATTCGACGATCAGCGTGTCCTGGTCGACGATGGCTTTGAGCGCCTCCGCCAGCCTGTCCCAGTCGCCACGCTTCGCCTTCACCGACATCGCTATCGGAACGATGCTTGCCTCGGGGAAATAGTGGTGCAGGAAAGGCAGCGTTGCCCGCACGCCATGTTCCTTGTCGAACAGGCAGGATTCCTCGACCATGTCGCTGTTTGCCTCCAGCCGGCGCACCGCTTCAGCGTCGGCTGCAACCGAGCCAAGCACGGTGTCGAAGCCGCGCACGGAGGTGGCGTAGAGCTTGTGCGTCTTGTGGAAGTGGTCCGGCGACAGGATGACGATGCGCTTGTAGCGGAAGCCGGAGGCTGCCCTGAAACCGAGCGCCACCAGATCAGCGGCGAGCAGATGATGCGGCACCGTGATGCCGGTCAGCCGCTGGTTGGATGGCTGGATATCGGCGACGTTGGCGACGGCATTTTTGAACAATGTGGCGTCGTCATAGAAAAGTGGGAAGTTTTCGGTGCCGGGCGGGCAGACGACTGGGGCGGCGAAGGTGGGGAGGGGGAGCAGGGCTATGAGCACGATTAGGAAGATCGGCCTCATGGCTCAGCCAACACGATGTTTTCCACGCCGCCGACATAATAGAACGGCTTCTGCTTCGACGCGGTCAGCCGCACCACCTCGCGCGAAATGAAATCGGCGAGGCCGAACAGCGTGACGCCACCGTCCGACGTCCTCGCCTTGCCGCGCAGGCCCTCGAGGATCGAATAGGTGAAGACGCCGTGGCCGAGTTCGGGCAGTTCGGCGGCGGTGTTGTTGGCGGCGGTGGCCGAGAACACGACGATGCGCGCATCCTGCGCGTCCTTCTCCAGGCGCGGGTTGAAGGCGTTGGCAGCGTGACAGGTGTCGAGCAGCATGAAGCGCATGCCCTTGGCCCGTTCGACCGATTTCTGGATGTCGGACCAATCGACCAGCGAGGAGCGCTTCCAGCGCTCGGCATCCTGTTTGCGGCCGTCGGTCGGGATGAAATAATAGTCCTCGTCGATGTTGATGCCGTGGCCGGCAACGAAGATGATGGTGGTGTCGTGCTCGCCAGGCCTGTCGAGGAAATCGGCGAGCTGGTCGTCGATCGTATCCGAATCGGGCTCCATGACGGTGTCGGCGCTGGCGACGTTGTAGGTCTGCTTGGCTTTGTCGGGGGCTTCGTCGAGCGCTTCGCGGTTGATCAAAACCAGCGTCTCCATGGACGAGAACAGCGGCGCCGATTTCTGCGCAATGACCTTGAGGAATTCGGTGGCGTCATCGACGGGGTAGCGCAGGTCGCAGGCGTGGCCGGAGCAGGCGTCGGTCAGGAACGGATATTTGTCGACACCGATCACCGCGACATAGAGCTTGCCCTTGGCCTCGACCTTCTCGGTCTTCCTCGCCAGCGCCGTGACGCTGCGCTCGGTCAAATAGCCATATTCGTTGGTGCCGGTGATGCGGATAGTGTTTTTTCCGTCCTCGACCGGTATCTCGATGATGGTGCTGTTGCCGTCCACCGAGCGCGCGGTGAGGTCCCCGACGTTGCGGCTGTTCGACAGGATCGAGAAGCCGGAGACATCGGTTCCGGCCTCCCTGGCGCCAGTGATCTCGACAGCGACATAGCCGTCGCGGACCTTGCTCTGGTCTTCGGCGAGACGGATGCCGAATTCCGGCGGCTTGCGCTGCAAAAGCTTTTGCAGCTCGTTATCGACGCCCGGCCGCATCTCCTCGACCGCCTGTCTGGCGCTGCGCAGGATGATGGCGCGGCGCACCATTTCGGGGCTCCAGAGATATTTCTTCAACTGGCCGGCGCGGATGAAACGGCCTTCGTGGTCGCGGCCCTGGTTGACCTGCCAGCCGATCAGCTTGTCGCCCTCGTCGGAGGAATAGTAATAGCCTTGCGGCATCCAGGCGATCCATTGCGGGCCGGCAAAGAACATCGACACGATCAGTTCGTGGGTCTTCAGGTTCCAGAGCCTGAGCGTCTGGTCGGCGCTCCCGGTGACCAGCAGGCCGGCTTTCTGCGAGGCGGCCATGGCGTTGATTTCGCCGGTGTGGCCGATGAATTCGCCGGAGACCCTGGCGGTCGCGGCCTTGTATTCCAGCAGCGCGCCGTCATTGCCGCCGGTGATCAGGCCAAGCCCGTCATCGATCAGGGTGAAGGCGGAATGGACAAAGCCGTCGGTTGCATCGTTCTCGATCGAGCGCACCATCTTGCCGTCATGAAGTATCTCCAGCACCGCATTTTCCAGCGCGTCCTTGCCACCCGTGGCGGCACGTAGCGACCAGTGTTCGTCGGCCAGCACGGCGCGGGCAAACGAGCCCGGTTCCGTCAGCGGCTGCGGGTCGTCGAAGAAACGCTCGGTGGTCGGCAATATCAGCGCGTTGCTCAACGTGCCCTGCTTTTCCGGGCAGGCCACGCGATCGGGGCAGGGGTTGGCGTTGCCCCAGGCGATGACGCCGTGCGCTGCATCGATGCCGACTGATGTCACCGGCTCGCCCAAGCCCTGCAGCAATGCCTTGTGTTCGCCAGTGGCCGTATCCCAGACCTGGATGGCGTTGCGCGTGCCGCCTGCGGTCGCCACCAGCGAGCCGTCTGCGTTGGCGGCGCTGGCGTAGACGGTGCCGTCGTGACCGGAGTAGTCGAGCAGCTTCTGGCCGTTGTCGGTGTTCCAGACGGTGGAACGATGCTTGTCGGCGCAGCGATAGCCGCAGGAGACGACCAGCCGCGAACCCTTGGCGAAGGTCAGCGAACCGATCAGGAAATCCTGCTTCGGCATGGTGCGCGCCAGCGTGCCGTCGGCCGCGCGCCAGAGCTGGACCTGTCCGTCCTTGCTGCCGGTGGCAAACAGGCTGCCGTCCAGCGAGGCGGCCAGCGCCTGGACGCTGATGTCCCTCAATTGTTCCGCCTCGGCCGGCAAGGCGATCTCCTCGCCCTTGGCGACATCCCAGAGCCGGATGCCATTGTCGGTGGTGGCCGCCGCCAGGCGCGTTCCCTCGGCGGCGAAGGCCAGCTTGTCGATGTGCCAGGAATCGGCGTCGAGCTTCTTGTCCAGCGTCCAGCCGGTCACCGATGTATCGTCGGGCCGCCAGAGATAGACCATGCCGTCGCCACCACCGGCAGCCAGGGTCTTGCCGTCGGGGGAGAAGGCGAGATCATAGGTCGCGTAGTCGGCGGCCTTGAGCACGGCCTTCATCTTGCCGGTGGCAAAGTCGAACAGCCTGACGTCGCCATAGGGCGGCTTGTCGCCGAGGCTGGCGCCGAAATAGCCGCCGGCGGCGATCGTCTTGCCATCCGGCGAAACCGCGACCGCGAAGATCTTGCCATCGCTGCCATTGCCGAGATAGCCGCGGATGGTGCGCAGCGTCACGCCGCTCTGCCAGTCCCAGATGCGGATGGTCTTGTCGTCGGACGCCGAGACGATGTCTTCGCCGTCGGGCGTGAAGGCAAGGTCGGTGACTTGGGCGCTGTGCCCGCCGGTGTCGAGGTCGAGGTGGAAATCGGGGACGTCCTCGGCGCGGGCGATCGAGGCGGAAACCAGGGCTCCAGCCACGGCCAGCCAGCGACAGGCGCGCATAAGGTGGAAGCCCGCTTTTCCCACCGTCATTTGGCTTCAGCAGCGAGCTGCCCATTGCGCACATAGGCTTCGATGGCCATGGCGAAAGTCGGTGAACCCGCCTTGCGCTGCTTGTCGACATAGCCGGCAAAGTAACTCCAGAACGAGACGGCATAATCGTGGAAATAGGCATCGGTCACTTTGCGCGAACACAGGTCGCCGTCGACGCAGAAGGACAGGCGGTTGAGGAAATAGACGATGCGGTCGAAATTTTCGTTGAAATCGGCAAGCGGCATGTCACCCCCCGAGGCGCTCATCGCCTCGATGCCGATGCGCTGCCGGAACACCTGCTCCTCGGTCGGCGAGGGATTTGCACTGAGCAGATTGTCGTATTTGGCGTTGAGGGCAGCGAGACGATCCTTCAGCGCCCGCTGCGCCTGCTGGTAGTCCTTGGTTTCCCAGAGTTCGACCAGCGACATGGTCTGTTCGACGCGCTTCTGCTCCTGGTTGGCCAGGAACTGGTAGACCGAGAATGCCAAAGTGAAGATGATGGCAAAGCGCACCAGCATTCCCGACCAGGCGTAAACCAGCATACGCCAGTCGCGGTCGGTGAACGGATTGCTTTCCTTCTTGATCTCATGGCTGCTCGGCCAGGGGAAACCTTCGGTGGTTTCAGGAAGCGTCTGCGTCGCAGCCGTCGCCTTGGTGGTCGCGGCCACCTGTATCTGCTTTGTCGTGCCCCCCGGCTTTTTCATTTGCAGTTGTCCAATTCGATGGTGGCGGAGGGATCGAGCACCACGCCCGGCGCTTCAAGCTGCTTTTTCAGACATGCCAGCTGCGGGCGCGAAACCATGAACTGCACGTCCGGCTCCGCCGGCGCCTTGCTCGGCGAGGGCAACGCTTCGACCACGCCGCGCGAGGCGCAACTCGAGAGATCGACCACGACCGCGTCACTGCTGGTTTTGGCGAACTGGTCGTATTGATCGAGGAAGCAGGTTGCCAGTTCCGAATTGATGACCACCTGCTTGGCACAGAGGCCGCAAGTGTCCTGCGCCGAGGCATTGGCGATCATGAACAGGCCACCGGCAAGTCCGGCAACCGCTCCACGCCAGGAAAAAACACTGTTCCTCAAGACCGATCCTATCTGTTTCATCAGCCGCTCACCCTTTGGCTGCGGCCGGGAATGTTCTCATATCGCGCCAAGCGCGCAAGGGCAGGCTCGCAAGGGCTGGCGCAACAGGGCCGCGCGGCCCTGGCGCCGGAGTTTCAGGCGCGCGGCACCGTCTCCATCGGAAAGATCATCACCGCCCCTTTCGGGCCGCTCTTGTCGGCAAGCCGCATCACCGAGCGGGTCGGCGGCGCCATGCCGATATCGGCGAGCATGTCGGAGAAGCTGGCGGCGCCAAGGCCGCGCGTCATCGACGCGACGCCGTCCTGCGCCAGGAAGCTCAGATCCTCCTTCTCGCTCTCCGGTGGCGCCTCGGTCAGCACCGCGATCATCCGCTCCATGCCGAAACTGGTGTCGGTGAAGGCCAGCAATCCTTCCTCCAGCGTGGCCTGCGGCGCGAGGCGCTCGGCAACGATGTGGGTGATCGAATAGTCGCTGCCGACGTAAAGCACGTTGATGTCGACCAGCTGGTCCGAGCTATTCCTGGCCAGCACATGCACCTCGTCGCCCGGTGAGACGCGGGGAACCACCGAAGCCTGCAACGGCTCGAGCCCCTCCCTGTCGCCGCGCTTGACCTGGAACTGGACGTCGACATCCTCGGGCTTGTAGTCGGAGGCCGCCGCCAGTCGCGAAAGTCCGGTGGCCCGGAAGATGGTGCGCAAATTCCTGGTGGTCGCGTCGACCAGTTTCTGGCGATCGTCCGGGTAGATCATGATCAGCGGCGGCTTGCTGCCGTCCTTCAGGGTCACGTCGCCCGACGCCGGCAGGAACCACAGCGCCGGCTTGTCGGTCGCGTCCTTGGCGGCACCGGCAACGGCGTTCTCGCGCATCACTGCGAAACGCAGCTCGGCGCTCTTGCCCGGATCGACCAGCTCGATGTTGAAGCCGGTTTCCTTGGCCGTGGCCAACTCGTCGAGAACCGAATTGACGAGAGCGGTTTCCTTCTCAAGTCCCTTGATCGCGGCAGGCCGCGCGACAGTGAGCCTGTAGTCGACGGCGATCTCCGCCACCCGCGCATAGGCGTTGGCTGGAATGTCGGCCAGCTTCAGCGCCGGCTTCTTGTCGAACTCGACTGGCTTGACGCGGCTTTCCAGGTTCTTTGCCGACTGCACTTCGAGATAGCCGACGGCATCCGACAGCGACGACAGCGCCGAGGGCAGGATGGCGAGCTTGCTGCCGGGGGTCAGGCGGTGCAGCAGGCCGGCGCCGATCGTCGCCTCACCGTCCTTGACGGCTACAGGCCATTGCATGACTGCGTCCGTCTTGTCGGTGCCGAAGACGCGCGCGTCGAGTTCGCCCTCGAACAGCGGCGTCGGCCGGGTGCGGCTGTCGGCCGAATATTGCTGCAGCACGGCCTGGCCAAGCTGGCGATAGGTGATGTTGGGGTTCTCGGCCAGTTTCGACAGGATGGTGAAGGTGAACAGGCCGAAGCGCGGTGCATCCGCGGTGCCCTTGGGCAGCGGCATCTCCGGCGTCGTCTCCACCGTCTGTGCGGCGTAGAAGGCGACCAGCTTGCCCTTGGCGATCGGTTCGCCGCCGGTCGGCGTCAGGTTGAAGGCGGGCTTGCGCGCGCCATTTTCGTCGAGGCCGCGCGAGGCGCTTGCGACCGTGTCCTCATAGGTCTTGACGGCTGCCGCCCGGGCTGCTTCGTCGCCGCCGACCAGATCGGCGAACTCGACCTTGCGCTCCAGTTCGTCATTGACTTCGACGGCGCGTGTCGCAGTGCCGGAATGGCAGCAGTCGAACACCGCCCAGACGAAGGCGCCCTTGTCGCGGATGGCGTCCAGCGCGTCGCCAATCTCATTGTCGACCAGCGCGTTGGGCACGCCGGCATCGCGATTGATCCACTTGTCGATGTCGACAGGCAGGAAGATCTCATCGAGCCCATCGGTCTCGTCGCCCTTGACTCTCGCAGGCTGCTGGGCGCCGTGACCGGACAGATGCAGATAGACGAAATCGTCGCGCTGCACTTTCTCGGCAAGATCGGCGAGCGCGGCCTTGATCGCCGCATGGGTCGGCAAGCCCTTGGCGCCGGGCACGTCCTTGGCGAGCAGCGTGACGTTTTCGGGCGCGAACCGCACCGGATCGGGCACGTTCTTGAGAAGATATTCGTGAACAAGGCCGGCATCGTTCTTCGGCCCGATCAGCCAGTTCCTCTGGGGCAGGGCAGGATATTCAGTGCATGCCACCAGCAGCGCATGATAGGTGCGCGATGCGGCTAGCGCCCGGAACGGCACCGTACCGACCGCCATCAGCGCCGACGTGCCGACAAGCAGCGTCCGGCGTGTCAATTTGATCATATTGCTTCCCCAAGCCCGATCGAATTTCCCAAGCGAGGCCACCCTCGCCGAGAATCTTGTCAGTATTTTGAATGTCGCTTCGCCATAGATCCCGCCATCCCTCCGCCATCCCCAAATGTGCCGGCAGGTCATCGATCGGCCAGGACAGCAACAGAAGAGTAGCAAAGACCGCGGTTCGTCGCTATCTGAATGGGATCAGGCTGTGTGTTCGAACAAGCAGCCTGCAAACGGCGCAGGACAAGTTGGAACGGAACCATGGCGGCAAGGGATGTGCTGACGAAAAACCAGCTGTGCGTGCTTGAGAAGCTCGAGACCGCCAGTGGGCCGCTCAGCGCCTATACCTTGCTCGATCAGCTGCGGGAGCGGGGCTTCCGCGCCCCGCTACAGGTCTACCGTGCACTCGACACGCTGGTGAAATCCGGCTTCGTGCACCGGCTGGAAAGCATCAACTCCTTCGTTGCCTGCGCCGAACCGCACGACCACAGCCATTCGATGACCGCCTTCGCCATCTGCGACACATGCGGGCAGGTGACCGAGATGTCCGACCACGACGTCGACCACCGGCTGAACGAATGGGTCAACTCGACCGGCTTCGCCGCCAAGAAGGCGGTGATCGAGTTTCGTGGGACGTGTGCGAAGTGCCGGGCGGAAGCGGCCTGAGGTGTATTGATATTCAGGTGAGGCCGGCCTGCAAATGGCGGCTTGACCTGAATCTCAACACACCTTGCGTTGGCTCTAATGCGCCTCGTCCCAGTTGTTGGCCGCTCGGGCGTCGACGTGCAGCGGGACCGACATCGATACAGCCGGCATCGCGGCGTTTTCCATGACATGGCGCACGACGGGAATGGTCGCCTCGACTTCCGCGTCGACGGTTTCGAAGATCAGTTCGTCGTGCACTTGAAGAAGCATGCGGGCGGACAGCTTCGCCTTCTCCAGCGCCTCGTCCATGCGCACCATGGCGCGGCGGATGATGTCGGCGGCGGTGCCTTGCAGGCGGGCATTGATCGAGGCGCGCTCGTTGAACGCGCGGATTGAGGGGTTGGACGATCTTATATCCGGATAGTGGATACGGCGGCCGAAGATCGTCTCGACGAAGCCATGCTCGCGGGCATAGGCCTTGGTCTCCTCGATATAGTCGCGGATGCCGGGGAAACGCTCGAAGTATTTCTTGATGTAGTTGCTCGCCTCCTCGCGCGGGATCGACAGCTGGTTGGCGAGGCCGAAGGCGGAGATGCCGTAGATGATGCCGAAATTGATCGCCTTGGCGCGGCGGCGGACTTCCGAAGGCATGCCCTCCACGGGCACGTTGAACATTTCCGAGGCGGTGATGGCGTGGATGTCGGCGCCGTCGGCGAAGGCCTGCCGCAGTTGCGGGATCTCGGCGACGTGGGCGAGCACGCGGAGTTCGATCTGGCTGTAGTCGGCCGAGACCAGCCGGTTGCCCTTGTCGGCAATGAAGGCGGTCCTGATCTTGCGCCCCTCGGCGGTGCGCACGGGAATGTTCTGCAGGTTCGGGTCGGAGGATGACAGGCGGCCGGTTGTCGTCGCGGCAAGCGCGTAGGAGGTGTGGACGCGTTTGGTGTCGGGATGGATGAAGCCGGGCAGCGCATCGGTATAGGTCGATTTCAGCTTGGTTAGCTGGCGCCAGTCGACGATCTTGCGCGGCAGTTCGTGACCCTCGGCGGCGAGGTCTTCCAGAAGTTGCGCCGAGGTCGACCACTGGCCGGTCTTGGTCTTGGAGCCACCGGGAAGGCCCATGCGGCCAAACAGGATGTCGCCGAGTTGCTTGGGCGAGCCGATGTTGATGCGCTCGCCGATGAGCTGGTAGATTTCCTCCTCCAGCCGGGCGGCACCTTGCGCCAGTTCGCCCGACAGCCTGGACAGGATCTGCCGGTCGACCGAAATGCCGCGCTGCTCCATGCGCGCCAACACCGGCACCAGCGGCCGTTCCAGCCGCTCGTAGACCGATACCAGGCCCTTGGCGGCAAGCCGGGGCTTCAGCACCAGCCAGAGCCGGAGCGTCACGTCGGCGTCCTCGGCGGCGTGGGCGGTTGCCTTGTCGATGTCGACCTGATCGAAACCGACCGAGTTCTTGCCGGAGCCGATCACGTCCTTGAGCTGGAGAGGGGTATGGCCAAGCCATTTGTCGGCAAGCGCGTCCATGCCGTGGCCGTGCGGCGTGCCGGCATCGAGCACATAGGAGATCAGCATGGTGTCGTCGAATGGCGCGACATCGATGCCATAGCGGCTCATGATGACGAGATCGTATTTCAGGTTCTGCGCGATCTTGAGGACCGATTTGTCCTCCAGCAGTGGTTTCAGCACCGCCAGCGCCTCGCGAAGAGGGATCTGGTTTTCAAGCGTACCGCCGCCGAGCAGGTCACCGTTGCCGCTCTTGTGGGAAAAGGGAATGTAGGCGGCGCGGCCAGGCGCTGTCGCCATTGCCATGCCGATCAGTTCGGCCTGCATCGGATCGGCCGCTGTCGCCCTGACGTCGAAGGCGGCGATGCCAGTCTCGCGCGCTTCGGCCACCCATGCTTTCAAGGTCGCGATATCGCGAATGCATTGGTAGGCCGATATGTCGATCTTGCGGGTGGCAGCCCGCTCCAGCCGCAGCGCCGCGAGCAGGGAAGGGGTGTCGCCCTGCTTTGGTGTTTCGGTGGTTCCGTTGGCCTCGCTTGGCTCGGCCCCGTTTCGGGCCGTGACGGGTGCTCCGGCGCCGACATCCGGCCCATGCGCGCTGTCGGCGCGTTCGACGGTGACCGCGACCGCCTGGACGTCCCCGGCCTCGGTGCTGGTCGCTTCCGCCACACGGCGCGTCAGCGAGGTGAATTCCATGGTCTTGAGGAAGCCGATCAGCTTCGGGCCGTCCGGTGCGTGCAGCACAAAGTCGTCCAGCCCCTCGGCCACCGGTACGTCGTTCTTCAGAGTCACCAGTTGGCGCGAGATGCGCGCCTTGTCGGTGTTGGCGATGATCGATTCGCGCCTCTTGTCCTGCTTGATCTCGCCGGCCCGGGCCAGCAGCCCGTCGAGGTCGCCGAACTGCTCCAGCAGTTGCGCCGCCGTCTTCGGGCCGATGCCGGGCACGCCGGGAACGTTATCGACGGAGTCGCCGGTCAACGCCTGCAGATCGACCATCTTTTCCGGCGGCACGCCCCATTTCTCGATCACTTCGGGAACACCGATCTGGCGATCCTTCATCGGGTCATACATGCCGACCGTGGCACCGACCAGTTGCATAAGGTCCTTGTCGGAGGAGATGATGGTGGTGTCGCCGCCGGCCTCGCAGGCCAGCCGGCAATAGGTGGCGATGAGATCGTCGGCCTCGAAGCCTTCCATCTCGATGCAGGGCAGGTTGAACGCCCGGGTCGCCTGGCGGATCAAGCCGAATTGCGGGATCAGATCCTCGGGCGGCGCCGAACGGTTGGCCTTGTATTCGGGATAAAGGTCGTTTCGGAAGGTTTTCGAGGAATAGTCGAAGATGACCGCGAAATGCGTCGGCACGATGCCTACATCGGTGTTGCGGGCATCCTGCATCAGCTTCCACAGCATGTTGCAGAAACCGGAAACGGCGCCGACCGGCAGGCCGTCGGACTTGCGTGTCAGCGGCGGCAGCGCGTGATAGGCCCGGAAGATGTAGCCGGAGCCGTCGACAAGGAAGAGATGATCGCCTTTTTTCATGGCGGCAGGGATAGCGCGGCGCGACGGCTTGGTCCATGCCAAAGACATCGCCAGATATCGGTTCCGGCAACACCCTGACAGAACCAGGTCGAGGCGGCCTGATCACGGCCACGTTACAAAAGTGTAATACTCGTGCCCTTGAATCGCCACGTTCACAGACCCAAATAGAAGTCATCGGCAGTTTTCGCCGAAGTCCGGAGCAAGGCCCGTCCCCCGCCTATCCCGGACACTTGCGGCAGCCTATCTCCCCTCTCCGGGCTGCCGCATCGTTTCGAGTAAAGGCCGCCGTGGTTCCCCTCCACCACGGCGGCATTTTTTTGCCTTGCGGCATAGCTGCGCGGCCGTGGTCCAATCGTCCCGGGCTTTTCGTTTTGCCGCTCTGCCTTTACGGTTCCGGCACTGAATCGAAAGGCTTAGCAAATGTCCGCAATTTCCCCCGTCCTCGACCGCCTCGACAACAATCTCGACCAGAGCCTCGAACGGCTGTTCGGCCTGCTCAGGATCAAGTCGATCTCCACCGATCCGGCCTATGCCGCAGACTGCCGCAAAGCGGCGGAATGGCTGGTGGCGGAGCTGAAGCTGATCGGCTTCGACGCCAGCGTGCGTGACACGCCCGGACATCCGATGGTCGTCGCGCATCATGACGGGCCGGCGGGTTCGCCGCATGTGCTGTTCTATGGCCACTACGACGTACAGCCGGTCGACCCGATCGAACTGTGGGAAAACGACCCGTTCGCGCCTGCGATCAAGGAGGTCGGGCCTGGCCACAAGGTGATCACCGGGCGTGGCTCGGCCGACGACAAGGGCCAGCTGATGACCTTCGTCGAGGCGTGCCGCGCCTGGAAGCAGGTGCATGGCAACCTGCCATGCAACATCACCATCCTGTTCGAGGGCGAGGAAGAGTCCGGCTCACCGTCGCTGAAGCCGTTCCTCGAAGCCAATGCCGGGGAGCTCAAGGCCGACTTCGCGCTGGTCTGCGATACCGGCATGTGGAACCGCGACACGCCGTCGATCTGCGTGGGACTGCGCGGACTGGTCGGCGAGGAGATCACGGTCAAGGCCGCCGACCGCGACCTGCATTCCGGCCTCTATGGCGGGGCCGCCGCCAACCCGATCCGCATCCTGGCCAAGGTGCTGGCCGACATCCACGACAAGGATGGCCATATCACCATCCCCGGCTTCTATGACGGCGTCGAGGAAACGCCGTCGCAGGTGCTGAAATCATGGGAGACGCTTGGCGAGACGGCCGAGACCTTCCTCGGGCCTGTCGGCCTGTCGATCCCTTCGGGGGAAAAAGGCCGTTCGGTGCTGGAACTCACCTGGGCGCGGCCGACCGCCGAGTTCAACGGCATCATCGGCGGCTATACCGGCAAGGGGTTCAAGACGGTGATCGCGGCGGAAGCCTCGGCGAAGGTGTCGTTCCGCCTCGTCCACAAGCAGGATCCCAAGAAGATCCGCGCAGCCTTCCAGAAATTCGTCAGCGAGCGCATTCCGGCCGACTGTTCGGTCGAGTTCCACCCGCATGGCGGCTCGCCGGCAATCCAGCTTTCCTATGACTCGCCATTCCTGGCCAAGGCCAAGAATGCGCTGTCCGATGAGTGGCCGAAGCCTGCGGTGACGACCGGCAGCGGCGGCTCCATTCCGGTGGTGGGCGACTTCCAGACCTATCTCGGCATGGAATCGCTGCTGGTCGGCTTCGGCCTCGACGACGACCGCATCCATTCGCCCAACGAGAAATATGAGCTCTCATCCTTCCACAAGGGCCAGCGCTCCTGGGCGCGCATTCTCGATGCACTGACGCGCTGAGCGGCGGAGAACGAGATTTCTTGTTGATTTTTCACCGGATCGCGGCGAGGACGGGTAACGCCGCGACCGGAGAAGACAATGGCCGATATCCGTTTCCACAAGCATGATCTGCCTGACCTCACGCATTACAATGTCGGGGCGGTGGCCATCGACACGGAAACGCTGGGCCTCAACCCGCATCGCGACCGGCTGTGCGTGGTGCAGATCTCACCCGGCGACGGCAGCGCCGACGTTATCCAGATCGCACCAGGGCAGAAGAAGGCGCCGAACCTCGTCAGCCTGCTCAGGAACCGCGGCATAACCAAGCTGTTCCATTACGGGCGCTTCGACCTTGCCGTGCTCTACAATGCGTTCGGGGTGATGCCCGAGCCGGTGTTCTGCACCAAGATCGCCTCGCGGCTGACCCGTACCTATACCGACCGTCACGGGCTGAAGGACATCTGCTTCGAGCTTCTCGGCGTCGGCCTCTCCAAGGCGCAGCAATCGTCGGACTGGGCGGCTGAAACACTGTCGCCCGAACAGCTCGAATATGCCGCTTCCGATGTGCTCTATCTGCACCGGCTGCGCGATGTCCTTGCCGGGCGGCTGGCGCGCGACGGGCGGACCAAGGAGGCCGATGCCTGTTTCCGCTTCCTGCCGACGCGGGCCAAGCTTGACCTGATGGGCTGGGGCGAAGAGGATATCTTCGCTCACAGCTGACCGGCCTCGCGCAACTTGCGTCGCCGGAGCAGTTTGGAACCACGTGCAAGCCGTCGCGTTCTGTCGGCTCAGTTAGTCGGTTCGAAGGGGATGACATGGTCGACCGAAAGCCCATTGCGACCGCGCCGACCGACGGCTCCAAGGTCAGCGTTACCTGGAAGGACAGCGACGGCGTGCTGAACGAATCCATCGCGCAATATCGCGACGACGGCTGGTGGGTCTACACCGACAGCCACACGCAAAAGAAGGTCGAGCCGACCAGTTGGCGGCCCGCCGCCAGCGACGATGACGATTAGGTTTTTGACGCAATCCCCAAGCCAAAGCGCTACGCGCTTTTCCCGGGAAAAGCGCCTCACACTTTTCCTGGAATTGCTCTATCCCTTTGTTGCAGCACCATCTTTTTCGAAAAGCCGGTTCCCACTTTTCGGGATCATGCTCCAGTAGCGCGCCGCTGGCGAGGCCGGCTGCTTTCGCATAACCTGAAGCCGTTGATATCGAGGCCGATTCGGAGCTTTCCGCTCCGCGTTCGCCCTCTTGCTCGGAGGAAATCGCTATGGGTGTCGAAAGCCTTCTCGTCTTCATCATCGTTGGTGCCATCGCCGGCTGGCTTGCCGGCCTCATCGTCTCGGGTTTCGGCTTCGGCCTGATCGGCAACATCATCGTCGGCATCGTCGGCGCGTTCATCGCCGGCTGGCTTTTCCCGCGGATCGGCTTTTCCATCGGCGGCGGCGTCATCGCTTCCATCATCCACGCCACGATCGGCGCCATTATCCTGCTGGTGCTGGTGAAGGTGCTGAAACGAGCCTGAGGCTCGACATCGGAAAGAGCGCGGCATGAAACAGAATACGCTCTATCTCATCATTGGCGCGCTCGCCGTCGTGGTCATCGCGCTTGGCGTCTATGTCTACCGAGAGCAGACCAAGCCGAAAGGCGTCGAACTCAAGATCGACGACAAGGGCATTTCGATCCAGCAGAACTGAACCCGCCGTTGATTTGGCGGATGCAGGAGCGCGACATGGGGGCTTCCAACGCGCCGGAGGGCGACGATCCGCCCAGGATTAGCGTTGCGGAATGGGAGCGGCTGAACAGGCCGCCGAGGCGCGAAGCGCTGCTGCGCTATCGCTGGCGGACATTTCGCTTCCTGCGGACTGCCGCGCCGGTCAGCGAATTGCAGGGGCGACAACAGGCATTCCGCAACGCGGTCGTCGCCACCGTGGCCTTCAACCGGCCCGATGTGATCGAGTGGCAGATCCATCTCGTGCGCCGATACCTGGCCGAACATGAGAGCTACATCGTCTTCGACAACAGCAAGAAGGACGAGGCAAGGGAGGCGATCCGCGACCTCTGCCGCCGCCAGCAGGTCCCCTATGTCGCCTTGCCGAAGAACAGGCTTGTCGTCTCCAGATCGCATGGCCAGGCGCTGAACTGGATCGTGCGGAACTTCGTGACCGGTTTCGGCCCGAAGCTCTTCGGCTTCATCGACCATGATATCTTTCCCACGCAAGCCTTTTCCATCCGTGACCGGCTCGAGGGCAAGAGCGCCTACGGCAGCGTGCGGCGCGATACGCCGACGCTAGGCGGCTGGTTCCTGTGGCCCGCCTTCTGCTTCTTCGACGGGAGCCTGCTGCGGCGACCGCTGGATTTCGCCCCGAGCTACAAGTTTCACATGGATTCGGGCGGCGGCAACTGGCCGGTGCTTTACCGGTCGATGGATCCGGCGTCGATCCGGTTCACGGAGGACACCTTGGTCCGCTTCGGCGAGGGGGATGATCGGCATGAGGACTTTTTCATGTCTGTCGACGGCTGGCTGCACATAACGAATGCATCGAACTGGCGAAAACAGCCGGTCGACAGGCGCGAACACCTGGTTTCCTTGCTGCGGCAAGCCGGCGGCCCCGACCAGCCGGATGTGACGTTCGAGCCGATCTGAAAATGGGGGTCTTCATGCCGCTCGATGTGCAGATGGCGGCCGGCCTTGACCGATAGGCACAAAGAGCATGGCTGGCGGCCTGAAATTCAAGGGCTATCTGGCAAAGGCAGCGGATCTCTAGCATGACATCAAAACGGGTTGGAGATTCGCCGGCGGGTGCAAACCGAGTCTTTCCCGCGTTCGATCTGGACGAAAAGCACATCATGACACCCCAGATCGGCTTCAAGGCCAGTGAAGCGGTGCGGGCGGCCCTTTCAGCGATCGGAAGAACCGAGGACCTGCGCTTTTCGCCGGACAATCGGCTGCTGGCGATCGCGGCCTTCGCGCGCAAGCGGTGCCTGGTCCTGCGTGTCGATGTCGGGATGGGGCCGGGTGGTCCCGATGTCACGATCCATGATTTCATGGAGCTGAGATCGGAGAGCATCGGCGAGGTGCATGGGCTGGACTTCATCGATGACCGGACCCTGGTGGTGGCCAACCGCGACGGGAAGCTTGGGGTGTTCGAACTGCCGGTGGAAAGCATGGCGGGGCAGCATCGGGAAATCACGGCCGTTCGCCGGATCAACGGCAAGCCCTTTTGCAAACTTAACACACCGGGCTCGGTCGTCGTCCGGCGTCAGTCCGGCGGCCGCATCAGCCTGCTGGTCTGCAACAATTACACGCATCTGGTCACCCGGCATGTGGCAGTCCGCTGGCTGGGCTACCGGACGATCAGGAACCGGCCCTTGCTCAGGAATGGGCTGGACATTCCCGACGGCATCGCGCTCAACCATGACGGCCGGTGGATTGCCGTCAGCAGCCACGGTACAAGGGACGTCAAGCTTTACCGGATCTCGCCATCGCTTGGGCTCGACAGCGAGCCCACCGGCATCCTGCAGGACGCCGGCTTTCCGCATGGCCTGCGCTTTACCGATGACGACCGGCACATCCTCGTCGCCGACGCGGGCAGCCCGGCGGTGCATGTCTATGCCAGCAATGGCGATTGGACCGGGCATCGCCGCCCGTCGCGTTCGGTCGCCGTGCTCGATGAGGAAATTTTTCAGCGCGGCAGAGCCAGCATCGAGGAAGGCGGCCCGAAAGGCCTCGACATCGACCGGTCGAACAGCGTCGTGGCGGTGACCTGCGAGGAGCAGGCACTGGCCTTTTTCTCTCTCATAGCGGTGACGGGCGGTAACGAATTTAGAAAATCGTAAGGAATTTCAAAAGGGTGCATAAACCCTGCTTTAACCCGCCCTTAAATCGCCGCATCTACTCTTCAACCGGAGCGCCATAGGCACCGGGGACAGACAGCGCAGCGCATGGCGAACCGCAGGGACAGCCGCATCGAACCGAGTTTCGAGGGACCGCGACAGGCGCGATCCCAGCCGGGTCTTTCGGTGAGCGAAGAGGATCGCGTCGTGCCGAGCAACCGCAAAGCCTCCGCAAAGCGCAAATCGTCGAAGGCGAAGTCGTCGCGGGGTGGGCGTGGCAGAAGCCGGCGCGGCCTGTTCGGCGTGTTTGGCCGGCTGTTTTATTGGTGCTTCGTGCTCGCCATCTGGGGCGGCATCGCGGTGGCGGGCGTCGTCGTCTATTACGGCGCCAAGATGCCGGCGGCCACCACCTGGTCGATCCCGGACCGCGCCCCCAACATCAAGATCGTCTCGGCCGACAGCCAGTTGCTCGCCAATCGCGGCATGAGCGGCGGCGAGGCGGTCGGCCTGCACGAAATGTCGCCCTATATTCCCGAGGCGGTGATCGCCATCGAGGATCGCCGTTTCTATTCGCATTTCGGCATCGACCCGATCGGCCTGTCGCGCGCCATGGTGACCAACGTTATGGGCGGGCATTTCTCGCAAGGCGGTTCGACGCTAACCCAGCAATTGGCCAAAAACCTGTTCCTGACGCCCGACCGAACGCTGGAGCGCAAGGTGCAGGAGGTGCTGCTGGCGCTGTGGCTGGAGCACAAGCACAGCAAGGACCAGATTCTCGAAATGTACCTCAACCGGGTCTATTTCGGCTCCGGCGCCTATGGCGTCGAAGCGGCTTCCCGGCGCTATTTCGGCAAGAGCGCGCGCGACGTCACCCTGTCGGAAGCGGCATTGCTTGCCGGCTTGCTGAAAGCCCCGTCGCGGCTGTCGCCGGCGCGCGATCCGAAGGCTGCCGAGGAGCGATCGCAGCTCGTGCTCGCCGCCATGCGCGAGGAAGGCAAGATCAGCGAGAAGGAGCTCAAGACCGCGCTGAGCGCGCCGGCGACGCGCTCGCCGTCCTATTGGACCGGGTCGGAAAACTACGTTGCCGACACCATCATGGAAGAACTGCCCGACCTGATCGGCGACGTGCGCGGCGACATCGTCATCGACAGCACTGTCGACCTGAACCTGCAGAAGCTGGCCGAACAGTCGATCCGCAGGCTGATCGACGGCAGCGGCAAGAAGCTCAACGTCACCCAGGGCGCGCTGGTGTCGATCGACGATTCCGGCGCGGTGCGCGCCATGGTCGGCGGCTACGATTACTCGACCAGCCAGTTCGACCGCGCCTCCGAGGCACGCCGCCAGCCGGGCTCGGCGTTCAAGCCGTTCGTCTATATGGCGGCGCTCGAAGCCGGCCGCACGCCCGACAGCGTACGCAACGATGCGCCAATCAAGATCGGCAACTGGACGCCCGACAATTACGGCGGCAAGTATTTTGGCAAGGTGACGCTGGCGACCGCCTTGGCGAAGTCGCTGAACTCCGTCGCGGCGCAATTGACCATGGAGGTCGGGCCGAACGCGGTGGTCGAGGCGGCGCACCGCATGGGCGTGCAATCCGATCTGCAGTCCAACACCTCGATCGCGCTCGGCACGTCGGAAGTGACGCCGCTGGAACTGACCTCGGCCTATGTGCCTTTCGCCAATGGTGGGTACAAGCCGGACATCCACTTCATCCGCCGCATCACAACCGCCGACGGCAAAGTGCTGTACGACAGCGGTGGCGGCAGCGCGCCGCGTGTCGTCAAGCCCGAGATCGTCGGCATGATGAATTCGATGATGACCGGCACCGTCGAGATCGGCACCGCGAAGAAGGCAGCCTTTGCCTGGCCGTCGGCCGGCAAGACCGGTACCAGCCAGAATTCGCGCGACGCCTGGTTCGTCGGCTACACCGCCAACCTCACCACAGGTGTGTGGTTCGGCAATGATGACGGCAGCCCGATGAAGAAGGTCACCGGCGGTGCGCTTCCGGCGCAGGCCTGGCACGAGTTCATGGTCGCCGCGCATGAGGGTGTGCCGGTGAGGCCGCTGCCCGGCACCTGGAAATCGACGCCGCCCGACACGATCGTACCCGACGAGATACCGTCGGCCGGCAACAACCAGCCGGCGCCGGTTCCTTCCGCGTCGGTCGGCCAGCAGGCGCCGGCCGCACAAGCGGCCGCGCCGGTTCGCGCGGCGCGGCCTGCCCAGACTGTCGATGCCGATGGCTTCGGCATGCCGGCGGATGATGGCACCACGGCCTCTGTCGGACATCCCGTGCCGCCAGGCAGCGTCGGTGGTCCGTTGAAGAAGCGGCAGACCTCGATCCTCGACATCCTCGGCGGGGGGTGAGTTAGCTGCCGTTCGCCTTTGGGTTGGCGCTGCCAAGCTTCTTGCTGTCAAAGGTCGACTTGTCGCTATGGATCTTGCCGTCGCTGACGGTAAGATGTTTGGCGCAGGACAGCGCTCCGGACGACTTCGTCATCAGGTCGTACATGAGCAAAGCCTGGCGATCGTCGCCAAAGGCGGCAATCATGCGCACGCCGGTCACGTCCTGCGAGAGCTTCGTCAGGCCCATCAGATAGGGTTCTTTGCCGGTCGACTGCTGCATCGGCCCATCGAAAACGACGTCCTCGGCGACATAGGATGCCGCCTTTTCGAGGTCATGGCTGGTCCACGCCGTAGTGAAGGCGGTGGCGATGTCGAGAGGTGCTGTCTGTTTCATGGCTCTATCTCGTCGATTGGCCTGCATCGTCGAACCAACGAGGCGGCAGCTTCCCGGTTCCGGCTTTCCGGCGAATGGTGACATTTCGGCCTCTCGCCACCTCGCTGGCGTTCGGCTACATCTCCAGCCAGGAGACCCGACATGGCTGAACTCGACACCCGAAAAACCATCGTGCTGACCGGCGCCAGCCGGGGCATCGGCCATGCCACGGTCAAGCGCTTTTCGCGCGAGGGCTGGCGCGTCATCACCTGTTCGCGCCAGGCCTTTGCCGAGGATTGCCCTTGGCCAGCAGGTCCCGAGGACCACATCAAGGTCGATCTTGCCGACCAGGAAGATGTCGGCATCGCCGTTTCCGAAATTCGGCACCGGCTGGAAGCGCATGGCGGCCAGTTGCACGCGCTGGTCAACAATGCCGGCATTTCGCCGAAGCTCAGCGATGGCAACAGCCGCATGAACTCGATCGACACGCCGATGCATGTCTGGCGCGACGTGTTCCAGGTCAATTTCTTCGCGCCGATCATGCTGGCGCGCGGCCTGTTCAAGGAACTGACGGCGGCCAAGGGATCGATCGTCAACGTCACCTCGATCGCCGGCACGCGCGTACATCCTTTCGCTGGCACCGCCTATGCGACATCGAAGGCGGCACTCGGCTCGCTGACGCGTGAAATGGCACATGATTTCGGGCCGCACGGCATCCGCGTCAACGCCATCGCGCCGGGCGAGATCGACACGGCGATCCTGTCGCCGGGCACGGACAAGATCGTCGAGACGATCCCGCTTAGGCGCCTCGGCACTACGGCCGAGGTCGCCGACATCATCTTCTTCCTGTGCTCGCAGCAGGCGTCCTACGTGACCGGCTCGGAAATTCACATCAATGGCGGCCAGCACGTGTGAGGCTTCAGGCTAAGAATTGCCTCATCCGGTCATGGTGAGAACGGCCTTGCCGCTGAAGCTGCGCTGTCGCAGTGCGTCCAGGGCTTGGGCGATGTCCGTCCACGGCACTGTCATGGCGACGCGGGTCTCCAGCTGGCCGGCCGCGGCCAGGGTGAGCAGCGAGGCGATGTCCGTACCAATGTCAGGACCGGACGTGTAGTAGGCGAAAGTCTGGAGCTTCGCCCCCTCGTGGCCCGGAACGAACTGGCGGAACCCGACCGGCGTGAGTTCGCCACTGCTCGAACCGAACATGACGATGGTGCCGCCGGGTGCGACGCGTTCGATCGCGTGTGCCAGGCTTTCGCCGCCGACCGACTCTGTAATCAGTGAAAATAGCCCCTCGGCCTGCTCTATCGACCCGACAATCTGCTCGGCTCCGAGGCCGCGGAGATCCTCGGCATGCCGGGCGGCGGCGATTGCTGTCACGGAAGCGCCTTGCTCGCGGGCGATCTGGATCTGGAAACGGCCGACAGCGCCGCTCGCACCGGTGATCAGGACCCGCTGGCCGGCCAGTTCGCCGCCATGGCGCAAAGTCCGAAGCGCCGTGGTGCCCGCGACCGGAAGCGTGGCGGCGGAAACGAAGCTGACCTCATCCGGGATGACGGCGAGACGGTCGGTTGAAACGGCGACACGTTCGGCCCAGCCGGCCTGGTCGACCAATGCCGCAACCCGGGTGCCCAGGGCTGGTCCGGAGCCATCGGCGGCAGCCCGTTCGACAATCCCGGCGATGTCCTGGCCAGGTATCCAACCGTTCGGACGTATGGTGAGCAGGCGCAGTTCACCGCGGTTCAACGAGGTTGTTCGGACCGAGATCAGCGCTTCATTCGGGAGAGGCTGGGGTTCCTCGACTTCGGCGAGCGTCAGCCCGGTCACGCTATCGGAAGAAATGACTAGAGCGAGCATGGTCCATACCTCATTGCCGCGTGGCGAAACGAACAGTTCCTGGAGCAACCGAAGACGCTCCAGGGATGCTCATTCACCAGCGCACCCTATTGACCGCGGATGGTTGAGCACAGGGCTGGGCAGCCAGCCATTCGACCTGAAAATCGGGCCGCCCCAATGTCGATTGGCAGACTACCGATCAGGCGGCCCGCAGCAAGGCCTCGATCTCTGGTATGGCGTGATTGGTCAATGTCTTGGGGACTTCGGCGATAACCTTGTCCTCGACCTCCTTGTGCAATTTCTTGCGCATGGATCCGAGCACCATTGGCGGGGCGACGAGCACGATCTCCTTGAACTCGCCGCCATGCGCGAGCTTGTAGAGCCGGTCGGCGATCTCGTCGGCGAAGCGTTCCTTGCCGATGCGATGCCAGTCCGTATCCTCGACCGCGCTGCGGTGCACCGAGGGACCGTCACTGTAGCGACCCGGACTGTCGGTGCCTTGCTCGCGCGTTGGCGGGTTTTCCTGCTCCATCTCCTGCACGACCTGAAGGTCCGGAAATTTGTTGTCGCCGGCGTTCCGAAGGAAAAGCGCCTTTTCACCGTCAGCCACCACGACCCAGATACCATGCTTCAGCTTGATCATGTGGCGGGTTCCTTTCTTTGACGTCATGGCTTTCCGAGCGCCCCGAACAGTTCGACTTCGGCAGGAGGGGAACGCGTGGCGAACCGTTAATGTTCCAACCTCTGGAATCGGCCCTGAGGGCCGCGCTACGGACGCCGAAAGGCAGAGGCGCCCGAAGGTGGCTTTAATCTACTGAATTGGTAGAAATTAGAAAAAACTGTTTTGCGAGATGCTGCGCCGATGGCTAAAAAGACCTGAAATCAAGCTTTGCCCCGGTTGCTTGAATCCGCGCTTTGGCCGGATGTGGAATATTTTTCTCTTGCCTTTCGCAGTTGCGAAAAAGCGATTGCCTGCCATCACAGGATGCGCGAGTGCTTTGCTTCTGGTTTTCCGCGCCCGGGCGTAAAACTGCAGCCAGTTCAGGACTCTGCCCGTTTTCATGCCGCACACCGCCCCCAAGCTCAATGCCTTCCCCGTCTTCGTGCGGGTCGAGGGCGAAGCCGTGGCCATCGTCGGCGGCGGCGAGGAAGCGCTGGCCAAAGCGCGGCTGATCGGACAGTCGAGTGCGGTTTTGCGCATCATCGCCCAAAACGCCGAACCGGAGCTGTTGGCCTTCATCGCCCAGACGGGTGCGAACCATGTCGCGGCGGCTTACGACGCGGCGCAGCTCGAAGGCGCGGTCTTGGTGTTTGCCGCCAGCGGCGAAGAGGCGCTGGACCGCCGGGTCGCCGAGGACGCGCGCACGCTGGGCATTCCAGTCAACGCCGTTGACCGGCCGGAACTTTGCGATTTCTTCACCCCGGCTCTGGTCAACCGTGCACCGGTCGCCATCGCCATCGGCACCGAGGGTGCCGGCCCGGTGCTGGCCCAGATGTTGCGCAGCCGCATCGACCGCATGCTGTCGCCGTCGCTCGGCGGGCTTGCGGCGCTTGCCGCTTCGTTCCGTGCCGCCGCCGAGAGACTGCCCAAGGGCAATATTCGCCGCCGCTTCTGGAGCGACTTCTTCGGCGGTGCGCCAGCGCGTGCCGTCGAGGCGGGCGAGCTTTCGCGGGCGCATGAAGCCGCGACCGACCTGTTGCTGTCGAACGCACCGGTTTCGGGCCACATCGCCCTGGTCGGCGCCGGTCCCGGTGCCGAGGATCTTCTGACGCTGCGGGCGCATCGCCTGCTGATGGAGGCCGACGTCATCGTCCATGACGCGCTGGTGCCGGAGGCGGTCGTTGCCATGGGCCGCCGCGACGCCGAGCGCCTGCCGGTGGGAAAGCGCAAAGGCTGCCACACCAAGAGCCAGGCCGAAATCAACGCGCTGCTGGTCGAGCTTGGCCGCCAGGGCAAGCGCGTGGTGCGGCTGAAGTCGGGCGATCCGCTGGTGTTCGGCAGGGCCGGCGAGGAGATGGCGGCATTGCGCGATGCCGGCATCGCCTATGAGGTGGTTCCTGGCGTCACCGCGGCCTTCGCCGCCGCCGCCGATTTCGAACTGCCGCTCACTTTGCGCGGCGTTTCATCGTCTATGGTCTTCACCACCGGCCACGACCTCAAGGGCAATTCCCTGCCCGACTGGGCCAAGCTCGCCATTTCCGGCGCCACCGTCGCCGTCTATATGGGCCGCTCGGTCGCCGCCGAGGTTGCGGGCCGGCTGATCGAGGCCGGCCTGTCGCCGGACACGGCGGTCGCCGTGGTCGAGAATGCCAGCCTCGCCACCCGCCGCCGCTTCCACGGCACGCTCGCCGACCTGCCGTCGCTGGAAGCGCGCGCCGATCTCTCTGGCCCGGTCATGACCATTATCGGCGACGCCGTCGCCGGTGCCAATTTCGAGCAGTCCGAGCCGCTCGCGGCACACATGCATGAAGGCGTGGCCAAGGCCACCTCAGAGAAAGTTCAGTCATGAAGATACTGACCGCCAACCGCCTAAGCGATGGCATCGCCGTCTGGTACGCCGATGGCGGCTGGGCCGAGACGGTGGACCACGCGGACCTTGCCCATGACAAGGCGGCCGAAGACCGCTTGGAGGCGATTGGCGCCAAGGCCTATGCCGACAATGAAGTGGTCGACGTCAATCTGATCGATGCTGAAGTCGTCGGCGGCGTGGTCGAGCCGGTGCGGTTGCGCGAGAAGATCCGTGCCGCGGGTCCGACCATCCGCAACGATCTCGGCAAGCAGGCCGCCAAGCAGTCGACTTGGGCGGCCTAACAGACACCAGACGCGGGCGGACGCGCCCTGAAAGACGAAGCATGTACCGTTACGACGAGTTCGATCACGATTTTGTCCAGGCCCGCGTCGCCGAGTTCAGCGATCAGGTCCAGCGCCGGCTGTCCGGCGAGATCACCGAGGACCAGTTCCGGCCGCTGCGGCTGATGAACGGCGTCTATCTGCAGCTGCATGCCTACATGCTGCGCATCGCGGTGCCCTATGGCACGCTGAACGGCAAGCAACTGCGCATGCTCGGCCACATCGCCCGCAAATACGACAAGGGCTACGGCCATTTCACCACGCGCCAGAACATCCAGTTCAACTGGCCGGCGCTGTCGGACATTCCGGCGATCCTGGCGGATCTCGCAAGCGTCGAGATGCACGCCATCCAAACCAGCGGCAATTGCATCCGCAACGTCACCGCCGACCATTTTGCCGGAGCCGCCGCCGACGAGGTCGCCGATCCGCGCCCCTATGCGGAAATCCTGCGCCAGTGGTCGTCGGTGCATCCGGAATTCTCGTTCCTGCCGCGCAAGTTCAAGATCGCGGTGACCGGTGCCGAGCGCGACCGCGCCGCCATCCAGACGCATGACATCGGCCTGCACCTGAAGAAGAATGCCGCCGGCGAACTGGGCTTTGCCGTCTATATCGGCGGCGGCCAGGGCCGCACGCCGATGGTGGCCCGCAAGATCCGCGACTTCCTGCCGGAAGCCGATCTTCTGTCCTACTGCACGGCGATCCTGCGCGTTTACAACCTCTATGGCCGCCGCGACAACAAGTACAAGGCACGCATCAAGATCCTGGTGCACGAGACCGGCGTCGAGGAAATCACCCGCCAGGTCGAGGCCGAGTGGCAAGAGTTGAAGGATGCGGAGCTGAAGCTGCCGGATGCCGACATTCGCGCCATCGAGGCCTATTTCGCGCCGCCGGCGCTGACGGATCGGCCGGACGGCGACGAGACAGTCAAGTTGGCGCGTCTCGACTCCAGGGGCTTCTCGGAATGGCTCGACCAGAACGTGGTGACGCACCGCCATCCCGACTATGCGGCGGTGACGATCTCGCTCAAGGGCATCGGCGAAGTGCCGGGCGACGCTTCGGACAGCCAGATGGAAGCGGTCGCCGACATCGCCGAGAAATACGCTTTCGACGAGCTTCGCGTCAGCCATGAACAGAACCTGATCCTGCCGCATGTTGCGCGCGCCGACCTCAAGGCTGTGTATGACGCGCTGGTCGACATCGGGTTGGCGACGGCCAATTCCAATTTGATATCGGACATCATCGCGTGCCCGGGCCTCGACTACTGCGCGCTGGCCACGGCGCGCTCGATCCCGATCGCGCAGGAAATCTCGCGCCGCTTCGCCTCGCTTGAACGGCAGCGCGAGATCGGCGAGCTGAAGCTGAAGATTTCCGGCTGCATCAACGCCTGCGGCCACCACCATGTCGGCCATATCGGCATCCTCGGCGTCGAGAAGAAGGGCTCCGAGCTCTACCAGGTGACGCTGGGCGGCTCGGCCGACGAAAACACGTCGGTCGGCGAGATCATCGGCCGCGGCTTCTCGTCGGAAGAGATCACCGACGCCATCGAGCAGATCGTCGACACCTATCTCGGCCTTCGGCTCAACCCGCAGGAAAAATTCATCGACGCCTACCGCCGAGTCGGTCCCGCGCCGTTCAAGGAGGCGCTCTATGCTGGCGAAGCCAAGGCCGCTTGACCAAATAGCCGACGTCGATGACGGCGCCGCCGCCAAGGCGGCGGGGCTCGATGCGCTCTATGGGCACCTGAACGCGCTCGAGATCATCGAACGCTCGGCAAGCGATCTGTTTCATGACGAGATCGCGGCCGTGTCGTCCTTCGGGGCGGATTCGGCCGTGCTGCTGCACATGATCTCGGAGATCGACCGTACACTGCCTGTCATCTTCCTCGACACCGGCAAGCATTTCGAGGAGACGCTCGGCTATCGCGACGCGCTCGTCGCGGATTTCGGGCTGACCAACATAAGGGTGATCAAACCCGAGGAAGCGGCGCTCGAGCGGGTCGACCCGACGGGCAATCTGCACCAGAGCAATACCGATGCCTGCTGCAACGTGCGCAAGGTCGAGCCGCTGGCGCGTGGCGTTGCACCGTTCCGTGCCTGGTTCACCGGGCGCAAGCGCTTCCAGGCCTCGACGCGCGCCGCACTGCCGGTGTTCGAGGCGGTCGGTCCGCGCATCCGCATCAATCCGCTGGCGCACTGGACGACATCGGATCAGGCGGACTACATGCGCGCGCACGCATTGCGCGAAAATCCGCTGGTCGCCTATGGCTATCTGTCGATCGGCTGCTTCCCGTGCACGCAGCCGGTGCAGCCGGGCGAGGACGCGCGCAGCGGCCGCTGGGCTGGCCATGCCAAGACCGAGTGCGGCATTCACCTGTCGGGGCTGGAAGTATCGCTGACCGACGCATCCCTGTAGGATATGCTGGTATTCAGGTGAGACTGGCCTGCAAATGCCAGCTTCCCGCGCTTCCGGCCTTCGCCGGCCGAAGCACTCTTGAATGGCCGTGGTAATTAAGGCTACGGTCGGCGAAGGCCGGTGCTCGCGTACTTCTAGTACGCTCCGCTCCGGTTCTCGGAAGCCGCCATTTTCGGCGCAGCCTGACCTGAATCTCATCACATCCTTGGCTCGTTTGGATATTTAGGAACTTTTTTGATGACTGAACCGACGACACCGGTCACCCGGCTCTGGACCCCGGATGGTTTTCGCGAGGATGAATGGACGCATGCCGAGAGCGCGGACGCGCTCACCGGCAATGGCCGCTTCATCCTGCCGCTGCAGGCATTCCTCGATCTCGATCCGGAGGTGCGCCGCTCCGCCAAGGAACGGCTCGGCGTGGTGCTGCAGCCCGGCGATCAGCTCGAGAAGATAGCCGACCTGCTCGACCAGTTGTCGCTGGTGGCGTTGGCGTTTCCTGCCTTCAGCGACGGCCGCTCCTTCTCCAAGGGAGAATTGCTGCGCGAGCGCTATGATTTCGAGGGCGCTGTCCGCGCTACCGGCCAGGTCCTCGTCGACCAGTTGCCGCATATGCTGCGCCTCGGCTTCGACGAGTTCGAGATCTCCAACCCTGTGCTGTTGAAGCGCCTGGAGGAGGGCCGCACCGGCGGCCTGGGGCTCTACTACCAGCCGGCCGAGGCGCAGGAACCCAAGGGTCCGAAATATTCCTGGCGGCGCCTTCGCAACAGCTGACGCTGCGGTAATCGCCGACGTCTTTACATCAGCTCTGATCGGGCCTTCTCTGGGTTATCCGGACGGAAACATCCGCCGGGTGGGAGGAGGGAATCATGACTTTCGACTACGTCATCGCCGGCGGCGGGTCCGCGGGCTGCACGCTTGCCGCGCGTCTCTCCGAGGATCCATCGAAGACGGTCTGCCTGGTCGAAGCCGGCGGCGAGGGCAGGAACCTGTTCATCCGCGCCCCGGCCGGCGTCATCGCGCTGTTGCCCGGCCGGCCGAAGATCCACAACTGGGCATTCGAGACGGTGCCGCAGCAAGGTCTTGGCGGCCGCAAGGGCTACCAGCCGCGCGGCAAAGCGCTTGGCGGCTCGAGCGCCATCAATGCCATGCTCTATGTCAGGGGCCATCGCAGCGACTATGACGAGTGGGCCAATTTCGGCTGCGACGGCTGGTCATGGGACGAGGTGTTGCCGTATTTTCGGCGCGCGGAAGGCAACCAGCGGGGGAGCGATGCCTTGCACGGCGATGACGGGCCGCTGCGGGTTGCCGAGCAGCAGGAGCCGCGTGCGCTCTCCCGGGCCTTTGTCGAGGCTTGCGGCGAAAACCAGATCCGCCGCAATGACGATTTCAATGGACCGGAACAGGAAGGAGCAGGACTCTATCAGGTCACGCAATTCTGGGGCGGAGACCGCAATGGCGAACGCTGTTCGGCGGCGGCGGCCTATCTGCATCCGGCGATCGGCCGGCCAAACCTGACGGTCATCACCGGAGCGCATGCCACCGGCATTGTCCTTGACGGCAAGCGGGCCACTGGCGTGCGCTATCGCAAGGGCAACAGCGAAGCCGTTGCGCGAGCCAGGCGCGAGGTCATCGTCTGCGGCGGCGCCTTTGGCTCGCCGCAACTGTTGTTGCTGTCTGGAGTAGGCCCAGCCGTCGAGCTTGCCGCCCACGGAATTCCGATGGTCCATGAATTGCCTGGCGTCGGCAAGAACCTGCAGGATCATCTGGATTTCATCATGGGCTGGACATCGAGGGATGCCGACATGATGGGCATCGGGCTGCGCGGTCTGCCTGGCTTGCTGCGGCATATGCTGCGCTGGCGCAAGGATGGCGGCGGCATGATCGCCACGCCCTATGCGGAGGGCGGCGCCTTCCTCAAATCCGACCCAGCGATCGACCGCCCTGACCTGCAACTCCATTTTTGCATCGCCATCGTCGATGATCATGGCCGCAAGCTGCACATGGGCTACGGCTTCTCCTGCCATGTCTGTGTGCTGCGGCCGCATTCGCGCGGCGAGGTCGGGCTGTCGACGCCGGACCCGTTGGCGCCACCGCGCATCGATCCGCGCTTCCTGTCCGACGAACGCGACGCCCATCTGCTCCTCAAGGGCGTCAGGACGATGCGCGGCATCCTGGAAGCGCCAGCGCTGGCCAAATACCGCGCCAAGGAGATCTACACCGCCGGGGCTTCGAGTGATGCCGAACTAATGGCCCATATCCGCGCTCGCGCCGACACCGTCTATCACCCCGTGGGCACCTGCAGGATGGGCGTCGACGATATGGCGGTAGTTGATCCGCAATTGCGTGTGCGCGGCATGCAAGCCTTGCGTGTCGTCGACGCTTCGGTAATGCCGACGCTGATCGGCGGCAACACCAACGCGCCGACCATCATGATCGCCGAAAAGGCCGCCGACATGATCAAGACGGCCGCCTGATTGTAGCTCTGGTCGAACCAGTGGCGCCGTTTTCCTCTGCCGCGAAGTGCTCAATGACCGGGGGGGCAGGTATCGACGCCAACTGGTCGTACCAATTGTGCGATTTGTGCTTTCCCTTTCGCCGTCCTGCCCTTAGGATATGGGTATTATTTCGTGATCCGAAATAAATATGGCCACAAGGGAGGAACCGGAAATGGCTGGCAAGAAGATATTGATGCTCGTTGGCGAGTTCAGCGAGGAGTATGAGATTTTCGTCTTTGAACAGGCCATGCATGCCGTCGGCCACACGGTGCATGTCGTCTGTCCGGACAAGAAGGCGGGCGACGTCCTGAAGACCTCGCTGCACGACTTCGAAGGCCACCAGACCTATACGGAAAAGCTCGGCCACGACTATATCCTCAACAAGACGTTTTCCGAGGTGGACCCGGCCAAATACGACGCCGTCTACGCGGCGGGCGGACGCGGGCCGGAATACATCCGCATCGACAAGCGCGTGCAGGCGCTGGTGCGCCATTTCCACGAGGCCGGCAAGCCGATTTTCACCATCTGCCACGGCGTGCAGATCCTGATCGCCGTCGACGGCGTTGTGCGCGGCAGGGAAGTCGCGGCACTCCACTATTGCGAGCCGGAAGTGACGCTGGCCGGCGGCATCTACATCGACGTCGCGCCGACCGGCGCCCATGTCGACGGCAATCTCGTGTCAGCCAAGGGCTGGCCGGGCCTGTCCAACTTCATCCGCGAATGCCTGAAGGTGCTGGGCACGGAAATCCGCCATGGCGAGATCCTGATGCGCGACGAACGCCAGGCGGCCTGATCCGGACGCTGCCAGCCGTCGCGCCCAAGGCGCGGCGGTTCTACTCCTTGTCTTGACGCAATTCCCGACGGGAAAGCGCTACGCGCTTTTCCCCGGGGAACCGTCACACTCTTCCTGGAATTGGTTAGGCCGCTGCCCGTGCCTCGCGGAACGACACCAGCTTGCGGCGGCTTTCATCCCACAATGCCAGTTTGACGCAGCGCAGGCTCTCGATCAGCGTGACGCGGCCGATGCCACGCAGCTCCGGATAGTCGCGCAGCACTTCCTGCAGCCGGTATCCGGGCACTTTGGCGGAGAGGTGGTGGACGTGGTGGACGCCGATGTTGCCGGTGAACCAGTTCAGCACCCGCGGCAAGTCGTAGTAGGATGACCCGTGCAAGGCGGCATGCTGGAATTCCCATTCGGAATCCTTCGCCCATTCCGTCTCCTCGAACTGATGCTGGACATAGAATAGCCAGATGCCGGCCGAACCGGCGAGGATGACGATCGGCAGATGGACCACCAGGAAGGCGCCGGGGCCGACGAACCAGATGAGGATGGCCGCGGCAAGCGCAATGCCGAGATTGGTGGTCATCGACGACACCCAGGGTGTCAGGCCGCCGCGCATCATGCCGACAGGCAGCCTTTGCTCGAAGATGAACAGCCAGATCGGCCCCAGGCCGAACATCACGAGGGGATGGCGATAGAGACGATAGGCCAGGCGGCCTCGCCATGACAGTTGCCGGTATTCGGTAACGGTCAGCGTCCTGATGTCTCCCATGCCGCGCTCGTCGAGATTGCCGGCGCTGGCATGATGCACGGCGTGGGCGCGCCGCCAGCAGTCATAGGGCGTCAAGGTCAGAATGCCCAGCGCCCGGCCGATCCAGTCGTCGGCGTAGCGATTGGCGAAGAAGGAGCCATGGCCGCAATCGTGCTGGATCATGAAGATCCGCACCAGGAACCCGGCCGCGGGAAGGATGAGGATCAGTCCCCACCAATGGCCATAGGCATAGGCAGCCGAAGAGAGCGCCCAGAGCGTGGCGAACGGAATGAGGGTGATGGCGAGTTCAAGTGTGCTGCGCCGCCGGTCGGGCTTCTTGTAGCGCGCCAGGATTTTGAGCCAGGCGCGCTTGCTGTTGGCCGCGGCCTCAGGGGAAATCATGTTCATCAGGAACCATAGGCGGCACGTTCCGCCACCGCAAGACAAAGATCACGCGAAATTACTGTGCGTAATCGTCGCGCGATGGATCAATTCCGTGCCGTGGCGCTACACCAAGTTGAACCTGTTTTCGATGCCGAGACGGCAAGGCCGTGGACATTTGAGGAGTCAAATTCGTGCGCGTCGTGGCTGGAGGCCAGCCTCGCAGATGCGTCGCTACTGGCGCCCGCTGCTGCCTGAAGGGCTCCCGGCGACCCGATCGAGGCGGTCAAGCAAATCCTTGAAGCGGTCGGGAATGTCGGCTTCGATGCGGAAGGCCGGCAAGGTGCGCAGAAAACGCGTCATCGTCTTGGCACCGACTTGGCGCCTGACCTCCGTGGCGAGCCGTTCTTCGTTTTCAGCCTTGCTGCGGGTCATCATTTCAAAATCCTGTGTCGGCTCCGAAACTCCTCCAGCAAGCGAATGGTTCCCGCATCACGCGCTTGTGGCAAGCAAAGCCGGCAAGTACGGTAAAGTTTGAATTAAAATCGAAGTATTGCCATCGGCCGCGTTGGGTCCGGCCGAAGGCCCTCACAGTCGCTTACCTCTTGATTTTTGAGCGCCAAACCTCGATATCGGGCACAAAATCCAAACCATTCGAAATGACGGGAAACGGCGATGAGCGACCAGGCAAAAGACGAACGCGCGCCCAGCGAAGCCGAGGCGGCCGAGGCCAGTGCCGAGCGCACGGAAGGCAGCATCGACGGCGACTATGAAGCGCTTGTGCGATTGCTGAAGGAAAATGAAGAGCTGAAGGACCGCGCGCTGCGCGTCGCGGCCGAGATGGAAAACCTGCGTCGCCGCACCGCGCGCGACGTGCACGACGCGCGGACCTATGCGGTGGCGAATTTCGCCCGCGACATGCTGTCGGTGTCGGACAATCTGCGCCGCGCGCTGGACGCCATTCCGGCCGAGGCCAAGGCGTCGGGCGACGCCGGCTTCAAGGCGCTGATCGAAGGCGTCGACCTCACCGAGCGCGCCATGCTGTCGGCGCTGGAACGGCACGGGGTCAAGAAATTGACTCCGGAAGGCGAGAAATTCGATCCCAATTTCCATCAGGCGATGTTCGAAGTGCCCAATCCCGATGTCCCGGCCAACACGGTGGTCCAGGTCGTGCAGCCGGGCTATTCGATCGGCGAGCGCGTGCTGCGGCCGGCCATGGTCGGCGTCGCCAAGGGCGGCCCGAAAGTCGCCGCCGAGGCGCCGGTCGAGCCGGGGCCGGTCAACGAGCAGGCTGAGAAGGATGCGTGATCAAGGCAGTAGGGGAGTAAGGCAGTAGGGCAGTAGGGAAAAAGGGAAAAAGGGAGTCCCGCCGACGGTGCGGCTTCGTGCTAAACATACTCCCCTACTCCCCTACTCCCCTACTGCCTGGCCTTCCATGCATCCCATCGCCCTTCTCGACTATGCCGGCATTGCCGTTTTTGCGGCGACGGGGGCGTTGGCTGCGTCGCGCAAGCAGCTCGATGTCATCGGTTTCCTGTTCCTGGCCAGCGTCACCGGCATCGGGGGCGGCACGTTTCGCGATCTCATCCTCAATGTGCCTGTGTTCTGGGTGGGAAACCGCGATTATGTGCTGATCTGCGCGGTGGTGGCGATCCTGGTGTTCTTCACCGCGCACCGCGTCGAATCCCGCTACAGACTGCTGCTGTGGCTCGATGCCATCGGGCTGGCCGCCTTTTCGGTGATGGGCGCGGCAAAGGGCCTGGCTATCACCGGTTCGCCGGTGGTTTCCATCATCACCGGCATGCTGACCGCGACCTTCGGCGGCATATTGCGCGATCTCCTGGCCGGTGAGCCATCGGTGCTGCTGAAGCCAGAGATCTACGTCACGGCTGCTCTGGCGGGCGCCGCCATCTTCACACTGGGCGACGTCGCCGGACTGCCGCAGTTTGTCTCAGGCTTGGCCGGCTTCGCCGTGGCGCTCGCGGTGCGTGGCGGTGCGCTTCGTTTCGGCTGGGCATTTCCGTCCTACAAGAGCCGGCCCGGCCGGCGGCCTGAGGATATTCCGTAAGAGAGGCAGTAGGGACTAGTCAGTAGTGAGTAGCGAGAGGAGCGTGACTCGTGACGTCTTGCCTACTGCCTAGTGCCTCACGCGGCAAAGCGCTGGGCTTCCCCGCCATAGTAGTTGACGTAGCGGGCACCGATCTCCTTGACCGGCATCACTACGAAGACGTCGACCGTCGAGAACTCGCGGTCGATGACGCAGCCGTCGCCGATGCGAGCACCGACGCGGAGGTAGCCCTTGACCAAAGGCGGCATCGCCGCGATCGCTGCCTTGGCATTGACCGCCTCGATCGGCATCAGGTCCATGGAACAATAGCGCCCGGTCACCGCGCGCACGTCCCAGGCCGAGTTCGTACGGCAATGATGGGAGAGATAGGTGAGCGCCTCGGCATGCGCCGCCGGCACGGTGCCCTGGAAGGAAGCGCAGCCGGTCATCACGCCGATTTCGTAGTGATTGATGTAGGCCCAGATGCCTTGCCAGAGCGCCTCGATGGTGCGCTTCGAGCGGTATTCGGGCAAAACGCAGGAACGGCCGAGCTCGAGAAAACGTTGGCCAGGGTGACGGGCGATGAGCTTGGTCAGTTCGAATTCGCCTTCGGAATAGAAGCCTCCGGCGGCAGCCGCGATTTCTTGCCGCAGCAGGCGATAGGTGCCGACGATGCGGCGATGCTCGGGGCCGGAAATTGAATTGTCGAAGACAAGCAGATGATCGCAGAGCGGATCGAACCGGTCGGCGTCACGGCGATCCTGCGCCTGGAACAGATCTTTCCTGGCGCCAAGCTCGTCGTAAAACACCCGGTAACGCACTTCCTGCGCGGCCGCGATCTCGGCCTCGTTGCGAGCCAGCCGCACTTCGAGATTGCCGATTCGACCGAGTGCTGCGCCCTTTATGACGGAATCGACATTACGTCCGGCAAGCAAGGCGCTGCTGGCGTTCGGCCGAGTGTCACATTCCGGCATAACTGTATGCACGAGTGATTCTCCTTCGAGCCATCCCTCTTGGCACGGGGATACGGTGTAGGTGCAACAGGATTGTGACAGTACCGTGATACGACGTCGCGGGCAATACTTCGTCGGCTGGCGAAAACGGTCAACCGGCTACGTTAGGTGAGGAAACTCGAGGCGCGGCGCGCCCGCGCGGGTTCGGGCAACGCGCTCCAGGCCTTGTTTTCATGCATGTCGTTTTTCCGAGACCAAGGCCCACTTTTGGGCAAATGGATCAGCCACGTGCCGGAAAAAGCCGGCTCAAGCGGCGACCTGGCCCTCGACGGCGTTGACCAGGGCGTCGGGATCGAGCGGCTTGGTGACGAAACCGCTGGCGCCGTGGGCAAGCACGGCATGGCGGGTCTTTTCCTGGCTATCGGCCGACAGCACCATGATCGGCACGGGCGGCGCGGATGTCTCCTCCTCATGGCGGCGGATCGCGGCAATGGCGTCCAGCCCATCCATGACCGGCATATGCAGATCCATCAGTACCACGTCGAAGCGGTGCTTGTGCCCGGCGCTGGTGACGGCCTCGACCGCTGCCTTGCCATTGCCGACCACCTGGACGCGATGCCCAGCCTTCAACAGCGTGGCACGGGCCAGCATGGCATTGATGTCGTTGTCCTCGGCGATCAGCACCGACAGGCCCTGCTGGCGGTCACTCGAGGCACGCAGCGCGGGTGTGCGACGCTTTTCCGGCTGCGGGTGGGCAAGTGCCGGCGCATGGCTGCTCAAGAGGACACGCAAAAGTGTTCCCCCGCGCACCGGCCGGGCAAGGAAGGTCGTGTAGCCGCTGGCGCGGAATTCGCCCAGCATGCCGCGGTCGGTCGGTGCGATCAGCGTGATGGCCTCGCAATCGGAGAAGCCGCTTTGGCGCAACCGCTTGAGCAGCCTTCCGTCGCTCTCTTCCATGGCCGCGTCGACCAGAAGCACGTCGCAGCCGTGAGCGAAGGGCGCGGCCTGCGCGACAGTGGTGGCGATGCTGGCCGTGCCGCCACTGGCGCGGATGGTGCGGGCGATGGCATCGGCCTCGACGGCGTTCCTGGACAGGATCACAGCGCGCCTGCCGGCAAGCGCGTCGAGCCGGCCCTGCGGCGCCTCGGTGGCCGCTGTGGCGGGAATTTCGAAGACGAATTCCGATCCCTGACCAAGCCGGCTGGAGACCGAGATCGTGCCGCCCATGGCAGCCACCAGACGCTTGGAGATGGCAAGTCCCAGGCCGGCCCCGCCATGCGTGCGCGTCGAGGTGCCGTCGGCCTGCTCGAACTCCTCGAAGATGCGCTCCATATCCTCGTCGCGCAGGCCGGGGCCGGTATCGGCGATGGTGAAGCAGATGCGATCTGTGGTCTCGGTGCGGGCGCGCGCGACGCTGACCAGCACGCCGCCGCCGTCGGTGAACTTGATGGCGTTGCCGATGAGGTTGAGCAGCACCTGCCTGACCCTGCCCGGATCGGCGGTGATCATCTGCGGCACATCCGGTTCGACGTGGCAGCCCAGGCCGATATCCTTGGCGAAGGCGCGCGCAGCGAGGAGTTCGATGATGTTGTCGGCAATCTCACGCACCGACATCGGCTGTGGCTCGGGATCGAAGCGCCCGGCCTCGATCTTGGAATAATCGAGCAGGTCCTCGATCAGGGCGAGCAAGGCGCTGGCCGATGTCGAGATTGCGCCGACATAAGTCTGCTGCTCCGGCGACAGGCTGGTGTCGGCGAGCAGCCTGGCCATGCCCATGATGCCGTTCATCGGCGTGCGGATTTCATGGCTGACGGTGGCGAGGAAGCGCGATTTGGCCTGGCTTGCGTATTCGGCCCGCTCGCGCGCGGTGATCAGCGAGGATTCAGCGCGCTTGCGGGCGGTGATGTCGCGGGCGATCGCGCGATGCGAAGCCGCTCCGCTGTCCTTGTCGCGCACCGACAGTTCGATCCACGAGAACCAGCGCGGGCCGCTCGGCGTGCGGATGGCGACATCGGTGGAACTCAGGCATTCATGGTCGGAAAAGGCGGCATCGGGAACGATGCCGACCTCGATGCCGAGTTCGGCCAGCGTCTTGCCGGCAAGGTCGCGCTGATCGGTTTCGACGAGGTCGGCGAACACCTTGTTGGCATAGACGATGTAGCCATCGCGGTCGCGATGGATGACGAGGTCGCCAAGTGCGTCGATGAGACCGCGAAAGCGCTCTTCGCTTTCCTGCATTTCCCACATGCGGTCGGCCAGCGTCTCGATCTCGGCGCGGCTGCGGGCGCTGGTCTCGTCGAGCATCACCGCGGTGCGGTGAACGCTGCGCCTGGCTTGCAGGTGCATGGCAAGGCCGGCGAGGCCGGTTGCCAGCAGAGCGAGGCTGATGAAGATCGGAGCCCCAGTCAGATGCGCGAGGCCCGCCAGCACGACGATGGCAAAGAAGGTCACGAGCGGCAGGCCTTCCCCCCCGGCCAATTGCTGCTCGGGCACCAGCGGTGGCGCGGCGATGAACCGCCCCCCCCCCCCCCCCCCGGCGCCGGCGCGGCAAGCGCGTCGACGTCGTCGCCAATATCCGCCTGTTGGCTGCCGGATTCCGCGATCATGCGAAACCCTTGCCAGACAGAGATTATGGAAAATTGCGGCGGATCGTTCGAATTTTAGCGGTTAGGCGTTTTTGTCGCGACAGCGGCGGATTTGCCACCGGATTTGGCCGATTCGGGCCGCCCGCAGGCCTGTCAGGCAGGTCACATGTCGACGACGACGCGCCCGCGGATCTTGCCGTCGACGATGTCGCGCGCGGCATCGATGATGCCGTCGAAGCCGATGGTCGTGGACAGGCTGGCGAGTTTCTGCAGATCGAGATCGGCGCCGATGCGCCGCCAGGCCTCGAGACGCACCGCCTTCGGCGCCATCACCGAATCGATGCCGAGCAGGGAAACGCCGCGCAGGATGAAGGGGGCCACGCTCGACGGCAGATCCATGCCGCCGGCCAGGCCGCAGGCGGCGACCGCGCCTCCATAGGAGGTCATCGACAGCACATTGGCCAGCGTGTGGCTGCCGACCGCATCGATGCCGCCGGCCCAGCGTTCCTTGGCCAGCGGCTTGGCGGGCTGGTTGAGCTCGTCGCGCGAGATCACCTCGGCCGCGCCAAGGTTGATCAAATAGGGGCTTTCGGCATTGCGGCCGGTCGAGGCAATGACATGGTAGCCGAGGCTGGACAGGATGGAGACCGCGACGGAACCCACGCCACCGGCGGCACCCGTGACCACCACCGGGCCACGATCGGGCAGGATGCCGTGCCGCTCCAGCGCGATGACGCAGAGCATGGCGGTGTAGCCGGCGGTGCCGACCGCCATCGCATCATGCGGGCTCATGCCTTCCGGCAGCGGCACCAGCCAGTCGCCGTTGACGCGGGCGCGTCCCGCATAGGCGCCGAAATGCGTTTCGCCGACGCCCCAGCCGTTCAAGATCACCTTGTCTCCCTTGCGCCAGCCGGAATGGGAAGACGAGACGACGGTGCCGGAGAGATCGATGCCCGGCACCAGCGGCCAGCGGCGGATCACCGGCGCCTTGCCCGTAATGGCCAGTCCGTCCTTGTAATTCACCGTCGTTGCTTCCACCGCGACGGTGACGTCGCCGTCCATCAGGTCGGCGTCGGTGAGATTTGTCACGGCTACCGACTGCTTCTTGTCGGCGTCGCGCGAAACGAGGATGGCTTTGAAGGTTTCGGGCATCTTCTTCTCCGCGAGCTTGCTTGGCGGTGTGGACTGTGCGGCGATGGCCGCGCGCGGTCAATCCTTGGAAGGCTTGGCGTTCGAAGGCTTGGCGTCAGAAGGCTTGGCGTCAGAAGGCTTGGGCTCGCGTCGCCAGCCGATGAGCTCATCGAAGACGACCAATGCCGCGCCCACGGAAATGAAGGCGTCGGCGAGGTTGAAGACGGCGAAGGACCAGACCGGGGTGTGAAACAGGATGTAATCGATGACGTGGCCGTAGACGGCGCGATCGATCAGATTGCCCAGCGCTCCGCCGATGATCAGGGCAAAGCCGGTGCGGGCGATGACATGGCCCGATGGCGTGTGCGTGGCGAGATAGAGCACGAAAGCGACGACCAACACGGCGATGACCACGAGGCCGGTATCGCCGAGGGAGGAGAACATCGAGAAGGCGATACCGGTGTTGTAGGTGCGAAACAGCGCCAGGAACGGCAAGAGATCGAGCTTTTCCTGAAACGGCAGGCCGGTCTCGACCAGGTGTTTTACCCACTGGTCGAGCGCTATAGCGATGACGGCGAGCAGTGCATAGGGGGACCATGATCTCATGGGCAGGCAACCTTCACTGCTGGTCGGTGACAGGTTCGAGCTTCAGCGCGCCGCGCCGGATCTCGAACAGCATGATGCCGGTGGCGACGGCGAGATTGAGCGAATCGGCGCGGCCAGCCTGGGGAATCCTGAGCAGCCTGTCGCAACTCGCCGCCAGGCTTTCGGGCAGGCCCTGCTGCTCGTTGCCCATCATCAGGAGCACCGGCCCGCGGGAAAAGTCGACCGAGCGGTAGTCGACGGCGCCTTTGAGATGGGTGCCGGCGACGAGGCCTGAAAAGCCGCCGCGCCAGGAGAGGAAAGCCTCGGTCGTCGCCTTGGCGACGGGTACGGCGAAGATCGAACCCATGGTGGCGCGCACCGTCTCCACGGAAAACGGATCGGTGGTGTCGCCGACCAGGATGACACCCTTGGCGCCGACGGCGTCGACGGTGCGGATGACGGTACCGAGATTGCCGGGATCGCGCACCCGGTCGAGCGCCACCCAGACGTCGCCATTGTCGGCGTGGACATCTTTCAGGGCCAGGAATTTCTGCGAGAAGACGCCGACCACCATTTGCGGATTGTCGCGGCGGGTGATGGCGACAAGCACCTTTTCCGACACTTCGAGCACCGTGCCGCCGGCGGCAACCGTGCGCGCAGCGACCTTTTCCACCGCGGGGTTGCCGCGTCCGGCCTTGGCGAACACAAGCGTCCGGATCTGCCAGCCCAAGTCGAGTGCATCGATGACTAGCTTCAGTCCTTCGGCCATGAAGGCGTTCTGCTGGTCGCGGAACTTCTTCAAGGCGAGCGCCTTGATGTCCTTGACCAGCGGATTGGCGAGGCTGGTGACTTCCTTAACCTGCCCGGGTGCGCCGGCATGCCGTTCGTTCATTCAGGACTCCGGGGCATTCAGGCTACCCAGCGCGAAAACAGTGAGGTCGAAAGTGCCCGGCCGGCGGACTTTTCGCGGATGATCAACTCGCCCGACTCGACCTTGCCGCCCATGCCGGCAAACGTATCGCGCATCAAGGCATGGATGGCGAAGAAGGAAGCTCGGATCGAATAGGCGGTCAGCACAACGGCAAGCGGCTTTGGGGTCAGGATCGAGCGGCAGAGATCGGTGAGCGCCGGTAAATCCTCGAACAATTGCCAGACCTCGCCCCTGGGGCCGCGACCATAGGCTGGCGGATCGAAGAGCACGATGTCGTAGCGGCTGCCGCGGCGTTCCTCGCGCTCGGCGAACTTCACCGCGTCGTCGACGATCCAGCGGATCGGCTTGCCGCCAAGCCCGGCCATCTCCTGGTTTTCGCGCGCCCAGCCGATGGCTTTCTTCGAGGCGTCGACATGGGTGACCTCGGCGCCGGCGCGGGCCGCCACCAGTGAGGCAAGACCCGTGTAGCCGAACAGGTTCAGCACCTTGACCGGACGCTTGGACGCCGCGATCAGCCCGGCCATATGGTCCCAGTGCGAGGCCTGTTCGGGAAAGACGCCGACATGGCGAAACGAGGTGAAACGGCCGAGATAGTCGATACCATCATGCTTCATCGGCCAGATTTCGCCGAGCGGCGTCTTCGGAAAACGCCAGCGGCCAATGCCTTCCTCGTCGGTGTCGCCGGTGAAGACGGCGTCGGCACGCTCCCAGTCCTTCGCGGGCAAGGCCTTTTGCCAGATGGCCTGGCCCTCCGGCCGCACGATCCGGTAGGGGCCGTACTGCTCGAGTTTTTGGCCTGTACCGCTGTCGAGCAGCGCATAATCGGCATTCGGCGCCACTTCGAGGATCACGGGAAGCTGCTCGGCGGGCAGGGCGCCGTCGCGGCGGGCCAGGATGCGCGGCGCGGATTTCGGCTCGGGCTGGTTGTCCGGTTTCACGATGTGTTGGTCGCGCGGCCTGGCGTCTGCCTTGACCGCCGGCCGGTTCTCCGGCGGGCGCGGCTGTGCGCCCCCACTTTTCGTCGGCTGGTGCGGGCGGCCGTCGCGGCGTTTGTCGCGAAAAGACTTCAAGAAGCAGCATCTCCGGCGGTTCGGCCCGCTTCTGCCACAGCTTCACCCCTGTGCGCAACAAACGGCGATCGCCGACGGCTCCAACCGGTCAGCCGTGCCTGATCGAAAGCAGGCCGACAACCAGCGATACGAAGCCGGCGGCCTTGATGCCGGTGACGACCATATGACCCGTTTCCCAACGCAGCCGGATGGCGTCGAAGTCGTCAGGGATTGGTCCGGGCACCCATGTGGCCAGAACATCATTCGCCGGTTTGACCAGAATGGACCACATCGCCAGGGAGACGGCATAAAGCACGGCGGCGGCCAGCACGAACCAGAAGGCCGGACGATCGGCACGCAGCAGCCATGCCAGAAGCCCCGGACAGGCAATCGCAGCCACGTCCAGGGGAGCGCCGATGACCGCGAACAGCAGGAATTGGCCGTTGAAAACGGTGGTTTCGCGCCAGAGGGATGGCGACCATTTGGTCAGTCGAGGGACCGATTCCAGGACATGGGCGAAGGACGGTCCAAGGCTGAGCGCCGCGATGGTGGCGGTCAGGGCACACCAGAACAACAGGAAGCCGCGGATCTCCGTCATTGCCGGATAACGGAGGGATGCCGAAGGTGTTCCAGGTCAAATCGCTTGCCGTCGAAAGCGCGGTAGCCCTATCGTCCGGCAGCACCGGATTGCAGCATCATGTCCCGCTCCGAACGTCTCCTCGACCTCATCCAGTGCCTGCGCCGGCATCGCCGGCCGGTGAGCGGACATGTGCTGGCCGCCGAACTCGGGATTTTCGATCCGCACGCTCTACCGCGACATCGCCACGCTGCAGGGGCAGGGGGCGCCGATCGAGGGCGAGGCAGGTGTCGGTTATGTGCTCAAGCCCGGTTTCATGCTGCCGCCGCTGATGTTCAGCGACGAGGAGATCGAGGCCATCGTGCTCGGCTCGCGCTGGGTCGCAAAGCAACCGGACCGGCGTCTCTCGGCCGCGGCCGGCAATGCGCTGGCCAAGATCGCCGCGGTGCTGCCGGACGATCTGCGCCAGGGCCTCGATGCCTCGACGCTGCTTGTCGGGCCACCCGCAGCAATCATCGAGGGCATCGATCTCGGCATCGTGCGGCAGGCCATCCGCAACGAACGCAAGCTCGGCTTCCTCTATCGCGACGCCGGTGGCGCCGCTTCCGAGCGCGTGGTCTGGCCGTTTGCGCTCGGCTTCTTCGACAAGGTGCGGGTGGTGGTGGCGTGGTGCGAGATGCGGCAGGATTTCCGCCATTTTCGCGCCGACCGTATTGCCGAGCTGAAGGCAATCGACATGCGCTACCCGCGCCGCCGGCAGGCGCTGCTGAAGGAATGGCGGGCCACGCTCGACCAACCGCGTGGTCCATGAACGCTGCTGCCAGAATCTGACAGTATGTCATCCTATACAGGGCACATAAAACGCTCAGCCCTGGAGAACAGATATGGCGACCCCCAATTTCGTTATCCTCTATGTCGACCAGCCGCTGCGGAGCGGCGCCTTCTACAGTACGCTGCTAGGGCGCGAGCCGGTGGAGAGCGCGCCCACCTTCGTGCTGTTCGTGCTCGACAACGGCTTCAAGCTCGGCCTCTGGTCGCGGCATACGGTGGAGCCGGCGGCGGACGCGGCCGGTGGCGGCGCCGAGATCGTCTTTGCGCTCGATACGCCTGAGGCGGTCGACGCCGCCCATGCCGATTGGTCCGGACGCGGCCTGAATATCCTGCAGGCGCCGACGGACATGGATTTTGGCCGCACATTCGTCGCGCTCGATCCCGACAATCATCGCCTACGTGTCTACTGGCTGTCCGACGGGGAACAAAAATGAGCGCGCATTGGATTGCGGTGGCTTCGGCGCAACATGTCCGGCGCGGTCGCCAGGGCGGCTTCATGCAGGTCAACCACGGCAAGGCGGCACCCCTGCGCCGCGTCAGGCCCGGCGACGGCATCGTCTATTATTCGCCGACCACCGTTCTGGGCGAGAAAGACGGCCTGCAATCATTCACGGCGATCGGCACGGTGCGGGAAGGCGAACCCTATCAAGGCGAGATGGGCGGCGGCTTCACGCCGTTCCGCCGCGATGTCGACTGGGCAAGGGCCGAGGAAACGCCGATCAAGCCGTTGCTCGACAGGCTGGACTTCACCGTCGGCAAATCGAATTGGGGGTATCAGCTGCGCTTTGGCCTGTTCCCGATCAGCGCGGCCGACTTCGCGCTGATCGCCGGGGCGATGGGCGCCAAACTGGCGGTGCCAGCGTCAAGCTAGCCCTTCAGCGCCTCGTAGACGGCAATGCCGGCGGCAAGATCCTCGAGCGCGGCGCCGACCGATTTGAACAGCGTGATTTCGCCGGCGCTTTCGCGGCCTTTCCCCTGGCCGCGCGCCAGTTCGTGCAAATCGGCGACGATGGCTTCCGGCTTCAGCACGCCCGAGGCCAGTGGCTGGACGATGTCGCCGGCCTCCTTGGTGGCGCCGGCGCGGGTGTCGACATAGACGCGAGCGCGCACGATGGCGTCGTCGTCGCTCTCGCGCATGGTCGGCGTGAAGCCGCCGACCAGGTCGACATGGGTTCCTGGCCGCAGCAATGCGCCTTTGATGAGCGGCGTGGTGGTGATTGTCGCCGAGGAGATAATGTCGGCCTGCCCGAGTTCGGCATCGAGATCAGTCGCGGCGCTGGCCGCGAAGCCCTCGGCGCGCAGACCGGCCGCGACTTTCTCGGCGTTGGCCGGCGTGCGGTTCCAGATGCGGATGGTTTTTATCGGCCGTACCGCCGAATGGGCCTTGGCGAGGAAGGGCGACAGCGCTCCGGCGCCGACCACGAGCAGCCGCGCGGCATCGTCGCGGGCGAGGTAGGACGCCGCCAACGCCGAAGCACAGGCCGTGCGCCACTGGGTCAGCCGCTGGCCGTCGATCAAGGCTTCCGGTTCGCCGGTGGCGCCTTCGAGCAAGAGATAGAGCCCCATCACAGCGGGCTTGCCGACGGCATTGTTGTCGGGCGAGACGGTGACGATCTTGACGCCGATGTGACCGCCGGCCGAGGTGCCGGCGGCGTTGAAATCGGTCCATGCCGGCATCAGCAGCAAGGTCGAGGCCGCGCCGTCCGGCCGCTCGACCGCGTGATGATGCCTGACCGGCTGCACCGCGCCCTCGCGAAACGCCGTGCGCAATGTCTCGACCAATCCAGGAAAGGTCAGCGCACGGTCGACCTCGGCGGCCGAAATGGTCAGCATGAAAGGCTCCGTTGAACGAAAGACGGCGAGCAGCGGTTCAAGCCGTCGGCTTGGGCAGCACAGGCCCCTGTGGTGCCGCCGGCGCGCGGCTGACCGCCTGGCGCAGGTTTTCGGCCTCGACGCCGCGCTGGCGCGCCAGCTTGCGGTAGCGGCCCTGCTTGACCCAGGTCGCGAGGCTGCCGACGATCATGCCGATGGCGAGAGCCGCAAACAGGAAAATGAACAGAGGCAAGCTCAGCGTCAGCTTTGGATTGCCTGGGTTGAACGGGTCCAGCGTGAAGGCGACGAGTTCGCGGTTGGCGACGGCGAGCGCGATCAGGATGATCGCGAGAGGCACGAAGACCACGATGAACATGAAACGATTGAGCATTGTGTTTTCCGTCGGAAGCTGGCGCTGACGCGGCGCCTACTTGCCGCCGTTCAGCCTTTCCCGCAGTTCCTTGCCGGTCTTGAAGAACGGCACCCACTTCTCCTCGACCTCGACGGATTCGCCGGTGCGCGGATTGCGGCCGGTGCGGGCAGGGCGGTTTTTCACCGAAAACGCACCGAAGCCCCGCAGCTCGACCCGGTTGCCTTCGGCAAGCGCGTCGGTGATCTCATCGAAGATCGCGCCGACGATGTTTTCGACGTCGCGCAGGAAAAGATGCGGATTGCGCGTGGCAATAATCTGCACAAGTTCGGACTTGATCATCAGACGGGTCCCCGTGAAAGTACTGCGGTCAAAATTATGAGGATGATTTTATTTGCTTTTTCGGCTGTCCCAAACGGCGCTCAAGGGTGCCAGACGGAAACGAGACCGTCAAGAAACAAGCGGTCGGCGCCAAGTTCATGGATGATGTCGCCGCCGGAATCGGGCAGGCCGAGCGCGCTGCCGACCGTTTTCACCATGGCTTTTGACCACAGGAAGCCGCCGCGCCGTTCTGTCTCCTTCCACTCGACCACCTTGAGTTTGGCATCGACCCCCTTGGTCGCCAGCCAGTCGATCGCCACGGTCTCGCCGCCGACAGCGTCGATCAGTCCGTTGGCGACGCCCTGGCGGCCGGTGAAGATCGAACCGTCGGCCAGCGCCAGCGCTTGCTCATGGGTCATCTTGCGGCGCTCGGCAACGATGCCGACGAACCAGTCGTAGCTATCGAGGATAAGCTTGCGGACCATGGCGCGCTCATCGTCATTGGTCGGCTTGAAGGGCGAGGGCGAGGCCTTCAGCGGCGAGGATTTCACCTCTTCCAGCTTGACGCCGAGCTTGTCCATCATGCCGCTGACGTCAGGATACTGGATCAGCACGCCGATCGAGCCGACGATCGAGGTCTTGCGGGCGACGATGTGATCGGCGGCACTGGCGATCATGTAGCCCGCCGAAGCGGCGAGCGTGCCGACCTCGGCCACGACAGGCTTGTCGGCGGCCAGCTTGCGCACCTCCTCGTAGATCGATTCACCGCCGACGGTGGTGCCGCCGGGCGAATCGATCGCGAGGATCACGCCCTTCACCTTCGACGACTGGCGGATGGTTTCCAGCCGCTTGATCAGTTCGTCGTCCTCGGTGATGGTGCCCTCGATCCTGACCTTGGCGATATGGTCGACCGTCGCGCCGCCGAAATCGTCGCCATAAAGCCAGGACGACAGCGCAATCACCCCGAGGGCCACGATGCCGATGGCCGCGACACGCCAGAATGTCAGCTTGCGCCGCAAACGGCGGCGGTCGATCAGGTCGTCGGCTCTTAGTGCCATGGTCAGCCTCACAGTCGGCGGGAAGAGACGCTTTTAGACCATGATGTCTCTATCGGGAAGCAGTTCCGTCCTCTTACGGCGCGGCAATCCGCGCACGGCGTTTCCCATGCGGTCGGTTTTGTGGACGGCCCGGGCAACGCACGCAAGATGAGCCGAGGGGCGCCAGTCATGAAAAAACGACGCAAGGGCGTCTATTTCTGCTATGAAGCAGCGGCTGTTGTGCTGACCTCGTTTTCGTTTGTACAACGACAGCTGTCACATTTTTGCGGTTTTCGTGGGCTTGTGCTTGCTTGAGAGCGCTGGCGTACCACCTATAGGCGGTGCTCCGTGGGGGCAGGGTTTTAGAAGAAAGCAGTCATGTTAGCGCGACCGATTGAGCCGACCAGTCCCGAGGCGGAGTTGGCGCCCCCGGCGGATGACCAGACGCGGGGCGATGCGTTCGACCGTGCCCAGCGTCATTCGCGCCGCGTGCGGGTGCTCAAATTCGCCCTGCCCTTGGCCGCGGCGCTGATCGCCGTCGCCTTCCCGGTCTATTCCTATCTCGCCGCACCCGTTTCCGTCGCCGTACAGGCGGAAGGTACCGCCTTTTCGAATGGCAAGCTGGTGATGGCCAATCCCAAGCTCAACGGGTTCACCAAGCTGAAGCAACCTTATTCGATGACGGCCCTGCGGGCGATACAGGACGTCAGCACGCAAGGCATCATCGAGCTTGAGGGCATAGACGCCAAGGTGCCGATCGCGTCCGACAATGTCGCGGCGGTCAAAGCCTCGCACGGCACCTACGATCGCGATGGCAATACGATGAAACTGAACAGCGATGTCACGATCACCACGACAGACGGCTTGCAAGCCAAGTTCAAATCGGTCTTCCTCGACATGGGCAAAGGCACTATGAAGACGGACGATCCCGTCGATGTCAGCCGTGGCGGGTCGCAGATCACGGCGGATTCGATGTCGGTCCAGGACAATGGCAAGATCCTGGTGTTCGAGAACAAAGTGCGCGTCAACATCGATCCCGCCGCTCTGAAGGCGGCTGAGGCAAAGGGCGAAGAAGCGAATGTGGCTCAATAGTTCGACACGGCTGGTGGCCGCAACGTCAGCGCTGCTCCTGCTGGGCTTGGCACCGTCGTTGGCGCAGTCGACCACCCAATCAGGCCTGAAACTGTCCGGCGACAAGCCGATCCAGATCGAAAGCGACAAGCTGGAAGTCCGCCAGGCCGACAGTGTCGCCATCTTCACGGGCAATGTCAGCGTCGTCCAGGGGCCGACGCTGATGAAGGCCGGCAAGATGACGGTCTATTACGTCAAGGATGCCAACGCCGCCGCCAAGGGCACGGAAGCCGCGGGCGCGGCGATGACCGGCTCGGCCAACATCGATCACCTGGAGATTTCCGACAAGGTTTACATCAAGTCGGATGCGCAGGTCGCGACCGCCGATCAAGGCAGCTTCGACATGAAGAGCCAGGTTCTGGTGCTTTCGGGTCAGAAGGTGGTGCTCTCGCAAAACGACAACGTCCTGGTCGGCTGCAAACTGGTCGTGCAGATGAAAACCGGGCTTGCCCAGGTCGATCCATGCGCCGGGAAGCGCGTCGTGATGTCGATCACGCCGCCGCCGAAATCGGGAGCGACGAACCCCTGATGGCCAGCCTGTCGTCGCTGACGGCACGTCTTCCGGGACGAGCCGCAGCTAAGCTTTCGGCTCCGGCCACGATCAATGTCGACAAGGCGAAGTTCAAGGGGACCTTGATCGCCAAGGGTCTGACCAAGAGCTACAAGGGCCGCAAGGTCGTCAGTGGCGTCACGCTTGGCGTGCGTGCCGGCGAGGCTGTGGGGCTGCTCGGCCCCAACGGCGCCGGCAAGACCACCTGCTTCTACATGGTCACCGGCTTGGTGCCGGTCGATGAAGGCACGATCGAGATCGACGGCTTCGACGTCACCTCGATGCCGATGTACCGCCGCGCCCGCCTCGGCATCGGTTATCTGCCCCAGGAAGCGTCGATTTTCCGTGGCCTCAACGTCGAGCAGAATATCCGCGCCGTGCTGGAAGTGGTCGAGAAGGACCGCAAGGTGCGCGAGCGCAACCTGGACGAACTGCTCGAGGAATTCCACATCAGCCACCTGCGCAAGGCGCCATCCATGTCGCTGTCGGGCGGCGAGCGGCGGCGCCTGGAAATCGCGCGCGCTCTGGCGACGCGCCCGGCCTACATGCTGCTCGACGAGCCCTTTGCCGGTATCGATCCGATCGCCGTCGCCGACATCCAGCAGCTGGTGCGCCACCTGACGGCGCGCGGCATCGGCGTGCTGATCACCGACCACAATGTGCGTGAGACGCTCGGCCTGATCGACCGCGCCTACATCATCCACGCCGGCCAGGTGCTGACCCATGGCCGGGCCGACGAAGTGGTGGCAAACCCCGACGTGCGGCGGCTTTATCTCGGTGAGGGTTTTACGCTGTAGGCCGTTCACCGTTTCACGGAAACGCCAAACCGCTCAGCCTTTTGTCGTGACGCAATTCCCTAGGGAAAGCGCCGCGGGAAGGCCCTCAAACTTTTCCTGGAATCGCTCTCAGCGTGAAATTTGTTTCCTGACACGATTTTTTGCTCGTTGCGGCCCGTTTTTCCGCGATTTTGCTCCGGGATAACGCTCCGGTAAGCGGGTTTTGCTAGCCTTTGCCTTGACAAGCAAAAGCCGGGCCAGTTTCTATGGCCGGCCGCGAAAATTCTTTTCCGGATGTCCGGATGCGTAGACGAGGCGTTTGAAACCGAACCATGGCGTTGGCGGCCAAACTACAGCTCCGACAATCGCAGTCGCTGGTGATGACCCCGCAGCTGATGCAGTCGATTCGGCTGCTGCAGTTCACCCATGTCGAACTCGAACATTTCATCGACGAGGAGATCGAGCGCAACCCTCTCCTGGAGCGCGCCGAGCCGCAGGACGATGCCGTGGGCGACCTGGCGCAGAAAGCCGAGGCGGAGCCGCAAGCGGCCGCCGAAGGCGACTGGTTCGAGAACGAGGCGGGCTGGAGCGCCGAGGCGATCTCGGACAAGCTCGATACGTCCCTGGAAAACCTGTTTCCCGACGATCCGGGCACCAGCGAGCGGCTCGGGCCTGACCTGACGGCGCAATGGAAATCAGCTTCGGGCAATGGCGGCGGCTCCTCGTCCGAGGGGCTCGATGCCGGCGACATGGCGGCGAGCGCCATCACGCTGCGCGACCATGTCGGCGAGCAGATCGCGCTCGCCTTCGTCGATCCCGCTGCGCGGCTGATCGCCAGGGAACTCGCCGATGGTCTCGACGAAACCGGCTATGTCAGGGTCGATCTCGCCGAGATCGCCACGCGGCTGGGTACTGACGCCGCGGCCGTGGGCAAGGTGCTGGCCGTGTGCCAGACCTTCGAGCCGGTGGGGCTGTTCGCGCGCGATCTTGCAGAATGCCTGTCGCTGCAGCTTGCCGTGCGTAACCGGCTCGATCCGGCGATGAAGGCCCTGGTCGCCAATCTCGAACTGCTGGCGCGGCGCGATTTCCACGCGCTGAAACGGATCTGCGGTGTCGACGAAGAAGACCTGCTCGACATGCTGGCCGAGATCCGGGCTCTCGATCCGCGGCCGGGCATGGCGTTTTCCGGCGGCGCCAGCGACGCCATCGTCGCCGATGTCGAGGTGCGCGCGGCCAATGACGGCAGCTGGACCGTCGAACTCAATGCCGAAACGCTGCCGCGCGTGCTGGTCGACCATATCTATTTCGCCCAAGTCTCTCCGCACGCCAAGAACCAGGCGGAAAAGGATTTCCTGGCCGAGTGCCTGCAAAACGCCAACTGGCTGACGCGCAGCCTGGACCAGCGGGCAAAGACGATCCTCAAAGTGGCCTCGGAGATCGTCCGCCAGCAGGATGCCTTCCTGGTCCATGGCGTGCGCCACCTGAAGCCGCTCAACCTGCGCACGGTGGCCGATGCCATCGGCATGCACGAATCGACCGTGAGCCGGGTCACCGCGAACAAATACATGCTGACCCCGCGCGGTGTGTTCGAGCTGCGCTATTTCTTCACCGCTTCGATCGCGGCATCGGGCGGCGGCGACGCGCATTCCTCGGAAGCCGTGCGTGACCGCATCAAGCAGCTGATCGACGAGGAGAAACCCGTCGATGTGCTGTCGGACGATGCGATCGTCGACATGCTCAGGGAAAGCGGCGTCGATATTGCCCGGCGAACGGTCGCCAAATACCGGGAAGGCATGAATATTCCATCCTCCGTGCAGCGCCGGCGCGAGAAACGGGCATTGGCCAGCGCCGGGCGCTAGAGGCAATTCCCGAGGGAATTGCGTGAAGGCAAAGAGATGAAGCGGTTCGGCGTTTCCGCGAAACGACGAACTGCTCCAGGCGCTCCCGATTTTCCACAGCCTTCGAGCTTCATTGACAAGCCGCATTGAAGTGGCTAGAAGCCCGCCCGCATGAGACGGGCTCGATGCCCGCTAGCGGATGGTCCGTCACGACAATGACCTCGGGATGGTCAAGAAGGCGGCTTGTGATCAACCGGAAAGTTTGGATTTAAATCGGCGCGAGTGACGCCGCAAAGCTTGTGCGCACGGACCACGAGTATAAACTCCGGCCAGTTTGAAGCCTGAGCAAGGAAGGTCAGTTTTCAGATGAATCTGCGCATATCGGGAAAACACATGGATATCGGCGATGCGTTCCGTACACGCATCAACGATCGTGTCGGCGAAGCAATCGGCAAATATTTCGATCGCGGCTTCGCCGGACATGTCACGGTCATCAAATCGGGCTCGCGCTATTCGGCGGATTGCATGATCCGGCTGGATTCGGGCGCTTCGCTGCAGGCCACAGGTGATGCCCAGGATCCGACGCTTGCATTCGAGACGGCGGCGGACCGGCTGGAGACCCGGCTTCGGCGCTACAAGCGTCGGCTGAAATCGCACAATTCAGGCGGCGGCAACGGTGAGTTGACCGACATCGCCTATACGGTAATGGCGCCGCTTGCCGATGACGAAGAGGAGATGTCGGAGGATTTTGCGCCCGCCATCATCGCCGAATCGACCATGACGCTGAAGACCATGTCGGTGGCGTCTGCGGTCATCGAACTCGACACCAAGGACAGCCCGGTCTTCGTCTTCCGTAACGCTGGAACCGACCATCTCAACATCGTCTATCGCCGGCCCGATGGAAATATCGGCTGGATCGACCCGTCCACGACCAAGGTCTCACAGGCGTGACGACAAGGGTCGCACTGGGATAAAAGCCGGCCGCACGAGGGGTGGGGACTGGTGACGGCAGGCGAACAAGGGATTTTCAAGCATGGGTCTGAGCGATCTTATCAGCGTTCCGGCGATTTTGCCGGCGTTGAAGGCGAACTCCAAGAAGCAGCTTCTGCAGTTGCTGTCCGAGCGTGCCGCGGCGATTTCGGGCATTCCGGAACGGGAGGTGTTCGACACCATCCTGCAGCGTGAGCGGCTGGGCTCGACCGGCGTCGGCAATGGCATCGCCATTCCGCACGGCAAGCTGGCCGGCGTGAAGCGTATTGCCGGTGTTTTTGCCCGGCTGGAGACGCCCGTCGATTTCGAATCGCTGGACGACCAGCCTGTCGATCTGGTGTTTCTGCTGCTGGCGCCGGAAGGGGCGGGCGCCGATCACCTGAAGGCGCTGTCGCGCATTGCCCGGGTGCTGCGCGACGCCGACACCGTGGCCAAGGTCAGGGGTACGCGCGATGCCACGGCGATCCATGCGCTTTTGTCGGATACGCAGGCCTCGCACGCCGCCTGATGTCTTTTTTGAACGGATATGCAAGGGCCGCGGTGAGCGGCCCTTTTCGTTTCAGCCGGCCAGTCCGGCGGTTTTTTGTCTTGACGCAATTCCCAAGGGAAAACGCCATGCGTTTTCCCGGGAAAACCGCCAAACACTTTTCCTGGAATTGCCTTAATGAATGGCGACGGTGGTCAGGTCGTTTTCCATGGCGCCGGCCAGCGCGCGGTCACGCGCGTCGGAAAGCAGGATCGGCTGGCCATTGGCGGCAAACAGGGCCCACAATTCCATGCCGGGCGCGATTTCACCAATATTAGGGAAGCGGCCGAGCAGTTCATCGCTCGAGACCTTGCGCAAATAAGCGACGGAGCCCTCGCCGAGATGGGCGAATTCGCCATTGGTCATGGTGATATTTTCAGTTCTGGTCATTTCAAGCCTCCTTGGCGCGAAGACGCCGCCCTTTTCAGGGGCATAGGCCATCCCGCATGAGAGCCATCGGTAAAGATCAGTCTTTCACCGATATGTTTATTTTCCGTACCAGCCGTTCGGACTCCGGCCGATCGAGATCGATCGACAAAAGGCCGTTCTTCAGTTCCGCCGCGATAACCCGCATACCGTCGGCCAGCACGAAGCAACGCTGGAACTGGCGCGCGGCAATGCCGCGGTGGAGGAATTCGCGCTCGGTGTCGTCGGTCTGACGGCCGCGCACGACCAACTGGTTTTCCTCCGTTGTCACATCGAGATCGCTTTCGGCGAAACCGGCGACGGCGAGCGTGATGCGCAGCCTTTCGGCCTTGCCGTCGGCACCGCTGAGCCGTTCGATGTTGTAGGGAGGGTAGCTGTCGCCGGATTTCGCCAGACGTTCCAGCGTCTTTTCCATGGCGTCGAAACCCAGGAGAAGCGGGCTGGAGAAAGGCGTCATTCGGCTCATGTTACACTGTCCTCTGAAGAGCGACATAAAGTGGAAAAACCCAGATGGCATTTTTCCCGTTGCCCTTGATATGGTCCGCCCCACGACCAAGTTCAAGCCGTCAAAAGACCCGCCCAAAAAGACCAGGCCCTGGACTCACAGGAATAATCGACATGGCGCTTGAAACGACGCGCGGATGCAAGGAGAAGCGCTGGGGTCGGGATCGTTCCCGGTCGAGCGGTTCGGCAGTTTGCAGACGTTTCGGCGTCCTTCGGGCGCATGATCGACCCGGTGAGCTCACGGCCAGCCAAACAAGGAATTGAAATGCCGCAACCACGCAAGATCATCATCGACACCGACCCCGGCCAGGACGATGCCGTCGCCATTCTGCTGGCGCTTGGCAGCCCCGAATTGGAGATCGTCGGCATATCCGCCGTCGCCGGCAACGTGCCGCTGAAGCTTACCGAAAAGAATGCCCGCAAGGTCTGCGAATTGGCCGGCCGGCCTGACATCAATGTCTATGCCGGCGCCATCCGTCCGCTGGCGCGCGAACTGGTCACCGCCGAGGCAGTGCACGGCAAGACCGGCCTCAATGGGCCGCAATTGCCCGAACCGACGATGAAGCTGCAGGAGCAGTATGCCGTCGACTTCATCGTCGAGACGCTGATGAAGGAAGACAGTGGCACCATCACGCTCTGCGCGCTCGGACCGCTCACCAACATCGCGCTGGCGCTGATCCGCGAACCGCGGATCGCGCCGCGCATCAAGGAAATCGTGCTGATGGGCGGCGGCTTTTTCGAAGGCGGCAACGTCACCCCGACGGCCGAATTCAACATCTACGTCGATCCGCAGGCGGCCGACCTGGTGTTCAAGTCCGGCATTCCGATCGTGATGATGCCGCTCGACGTCACCCACAAGGCGCTGACCACAGCCAAGCGCACGCAGGCCTTCCGCAAACTCGGCACCAAGGTCGGCATCGCCGCCGCCGAGATGCTGGAATTCTTCGAGCGCTTCGACGAGGAAAAATACGGCACCGACGGCGGCCCGCTGCACGATCCCTGCGTCATCGCCTATTTGTTGAAGCCGGACCTGTTCAAGGGCCGCAACTGCAACGTCAGCGTGGAAACCGCTTCGGAGCTGACCATGGGCATGACCGTCATCGACTGGTGGGGCGTCACCAATCGGGAAAAGAACGCCATGGTGATGCGCGACATCGACCATGACGGATTTTTCGCGCTGCTGGTGGAGAGGCTGGGGCGGCTTTAGGGCCCTTTTGCCTTCTCCCGCAAGGGGAGAAGGAGGCAAGGTTCCGCTTCACTTCGACCGTGAAAATGCCAGCCACAGGCCGCCGCCGACCAGGAAGCTGCCGCTGATCCTGGACATGAGCTTGATACGGCTGGCCGACAGCAGGCGCCCGGCGCGGCCGGCGGCGAGCGCATAGGATGAATCCGAAAAGGCGGCGAAGATCATGGCGGTGAGGCCCATGACGACGATCTGCAGCGAATAATTGCCTTGCGGCGCGATGAATTGCGGGAAGAAAGCGCCGAAGAACACCAGCGTCTTGGGATTGCTCAGCGCCACCAGCAGGCCCTGCAGGAAGAAGCCGCCGCGCGGTTTCCTGGCGGTTCCATCGGCATTCAGCGTGCCCTTGGAGCAGAGCATCTGCACGCCCATCCAGATCAGGTAGGCGGCGCCGATCAGCCTGATCCATTCGAACCAGTGGCCCATGCCCGCGATCAGCGTGTTGAGGCCGATGCCGACGATGGCGATCATGATCGCAAGCCCGGCCTGCGTGCCGGCGACATTGGCAAGGCCCGCGCGGGAGCCGTGGCGGATGCTGTTTGCGATGATCAACGTGACGGTCGGACCGGGCACAAGGATGATGACGATGCAGGCGAGGACATAGGCGGCGTAGAGTTCCAGCGACATGGATTTTTTCCCTTGGAATGCCGCCGATGCGGTGCGGCTGGTGGCAATCAATGCATGGCGGCGATAGCGATGCAAGCCGGCGCGCGAGGCGTCGCTAGACGCCGATGCGCCCGGGTCAGGCGCCGGCCTGCCAGGGCAGTATCGCCTCATAGGCCGCCGCCGCCTGGAGCACGGCGAGGTCGCCGCGCGGCCGGCCGATCAGCTGCATGCCCATTGGTCGGCCCTTGTCGTCGAAGCCAATGGGCACGTTGACCGCCGGGCAGCCGCCCAGCGTGGCGAAGGCCGAAACCTGCATCCAGCGATGATAGCTGTCCATCGCCCGGCCGGCGACCTCGCGCGGCCAGTGCGTGCCGACGTCGAAGGGAAAGACCTGCGCGGTCGGCAGCGCGATGAGGTCGAAGCGGTCGAATATCGACAGCAGCATCCGATGCCAGGACGTGCGGATGACCGATGCCGCGCGGATCTGCGGTGCCGTCAGCCGCATTGCGTTTTCCACCTCCCAGACGGCTTCCGGCTTCAGCAGGCCGCGCCTGGAAGGGTCGTCATAGTGTATTTTGAGCCCACAGCCGCTGCTGGCCTGGCGCAGCATCACGAAGGCCTGCCACAGCCCCTCCAAATCGAAATCCGGCTTGAAGGGGTCGGCCAGGAAGGATGCTTCCGCCAACCGGCCCAGTGCCGCCTCGCAGAGGTCGAGGATGCCTGGTTCGACCGGCAGATGGCCGCCGAGATCGCCGAACCAGGCGACGCGGCCGCCTTTCGCCGGCGTTGCAAGCCCGTCGAGGAACGAGCCTTGCTTCTCGTAGGACAAGGGCGCGTGCGGATGGTAGCCCGCCTGCACGTCGAGCAGCAGCGCCATGTCGGCGACATTGCGGCCCATCGGCCCGTCAACGCCCATCTGTGCGTGGAAGACCTCGAGGTCCGGCCCGCCGGGGACAAGCCCCTGCGACGGGCGGAAGCCGTAGACGTTGTTCCAGGCCGCCGGATTGCGCAGCGAGCCGCCGAAATCGCTGCCGTCGGCGACGGGCACCATGTCGAGCGCCAGCGCCACCGCCGCGCCGCCGCTCGATCCGCCGGCGGTGAGCGCCGGATCGAAAGCGTTCAGCGTCGGCCCGAATACGGGGTTGTAGGTGTTCGAGCCGAGCCCGAATTCGGGGACATTGGTCTTGCCGATGATGATGGCTCCGGCGTCGCGGATGCGCTCGACGAAGAAATCGTCTTCCTGCGGCACGAAATCGGCGAAGATCGGCGAGCCGAAGGAGGTTCTGAGGCCGGTGGTCGAGGCGAGGTCCTTGATGGCGATCGGCAGGCCGAAGAGCGGGCCTGTATCGTCCTCCCGGCGACTATCGGCCGCATCGGCCTCGCGCAGGATGTCGCCACGGTCGCGCAAGGAGACGATGGCGTTGACCAGCGGATTGACCGCTTCGATGCGGTCGAGGAAGGCCGCCGCCACCTCGCGCACGGACAGTTTCTTGTGCCGGATCGCGGCTGCCAAGTCGATCGCCGACAGGCGGCAGATATCGCCGGCCGGCGGCACGGCATGTTTCGTTTTGGGGCGCAGCATCTCAGCGCTTTTCCTGCAAAGCCTGATCGACATCCCCAGCCCGAGGGATTGACGGCTGGGCGCCGGGCTTCAAGCAGGCCAGCGAGCCGGCCGCACCGGCGCGTGCCAGTGCCTCCTCGAGCGCGAGACCGGACGACAGGCCAGCGGCGAAGTAACCGCAGAAGGTGTCGCCGGCGCCGACCGTATCGACAGGCGTGATCTTCATGGCCGGAACGGTCAGGAAATCGGTTGGCGTCGCCGCCATGACGCCGTCGCCGCCAAGCGTGACGACGATGGTGCGGCCGGTTTCCGCCGCGAAGTCGCGCATGCGTGCCGCCCGGTCGCGGCCGCTCAGCTTCAACGCTTCGCCATAGAGGTCGAACTCCGTCTCGTTGGCGATCACATAGTCGGCCTTGCCGAGGAAAGCCGCTGCTTCGCCCTGGAAGGGCGCCGTGTTGAGCACGGTGATGGCGCCGGCCGCCCTGGCCTGGTCGAGTGCTGCATCGACGGTCGCCAGCGGGATCTCGTGCTGCAAAAGCACGACGTCGCCCTTTTTCAGAAAGGCCTTGGAGAGGTCGCCGGGCAGGACCGAAGCGTTGGCGCCCGGCACCACGGCGATGATGTTCTCGCCGTCATCGCCGACCATGATCAGCGCGGTTCCCGTCGAGGCAAAGGTTTCGGCGACGCCGGACAGGTCGACCTTGCCGTCGCGCAATAGTGCCAGCGCCTCCGCGGCGAAGCTGTCCTTGCCAACGGCGCCCACCATGCGCACTTGTCCACCGGCGCGCGCGGCGGCCAGCGCCTGGTTGGCGCCCTTGCCGCCGGGCGCGGTGGCGAAACTCGAGCCGCTCACCGTCTCGCCAGGGCTCGGCAATCGGTCGACATTGGCGATAAGATCGAGGTTGATCGAGCCGACAACGATAATCAAGCAAGGCCTCCTGCCGGTACAAATTCAAGATGCCGGAGCGTCGTCTGCGCATGCTGCCGACGCACGTCGCCCCAATCGCGCGGGAAGCTAGCCTGTAAGGCCGCGGCTTGCCAGACCACGCGAGTGGTCCAGCCGGATTTGTCCTGCCGGAGCCTATTCGCAGCGCACGGTGACCGTACCCTGATAGCTGCCGGCAGGAAAGATTCCACTCGACTTGGTGGCGGTAAGGTCGACTTGCAAGCCGTGCGTTCCGTTGGCGACCCTCTGCGGCACGCTGCCGGGGTTGTCGACCCCAGCACCATCCAGGCGGAAGACCGAGGCGAAGGTCACGTTGGTGCCGCCACCGCTCGGCGCGGACGAGAATGCGGCAGGCGCCGGGGCCGAAACGGAATAGCAGTCCAGCAAGTTGAGTATTGAGCACAGCAGGGAGTTTGCCACCACGGTGGCGCTGGCGCTCGATCCGCCTGCCTGTCTGGAGCCCAGTATGCCGATGGCCGGATTGGCGGTCATCGTTCCCGATGCCCCGACCATGATGGTGCAAGTGCCGATGACAGCGGCCTGCGCCGGAAGGCAAAGGCCGGCAAGTGCGGCCATCGCCAGCAGCGCGCGGTTATTTCTTCTTCTTTTTCCTGCCATCGCCATTTCCGGTCCTGATGCTCCAGCCTTCATTGGCCCATCCGGGGGATGCGGCCGTGGGCGCAGTGGTGGCAACGCTTGCCGTCGTGCCGCGGTCGACATTGACGCCCATCTTCAACAGCTTCAGTTCCATTTGCAGGCGCTGCACTTCAAGTTCATAGAGCCGGCTGCAGTCGAGACGCTTCGGCGTCCGGCCGATCGGGATCACGACCCGGCCATAGGTGGCGACATCATTGTTCGACCGGCTGTTGCCTCTGATGACGCCGAGATCGAGATAGGCGCCGCTTCCCGAAACCGCCGAGCGGCAAGTGGTGCCGTCAGCGGCATGAACCTCGTCCTGGCCCTGGGGCAAGGTGACGCCGGGCAGGTTGAAGCCGCTCTCGTTCTGGTTGAGGTTGTAGACATCCTCGGCCAGAGCAGGCGCGGCGCTTGCCGAGGCAACCGCGAGTGCCAGCGTCAGGACTTCCGATGTCCAAAGAACTTTCCGCATATCTGTGCCTTTATCTGGGTCTGCTGATTGGGAAAGGGAATGCTTTCGGTACAGATACGCACTTTACGGTCGGGGGCGCCGTCGAAGGGGACGACCACAAGGACGGGACGGAAAGCCTGCGAAGCCAGTTGGAAGACACTGGGAGAGATTTTGGCCTCCACCGGCTGAAAATCCTGATCGTAGACGTGGACTTCGATCTTGATCTTCTGGTCGTAGGGATTGGCCGGGAAGACGCGGACCGCGAAGACGTCAGTGAAACTGTTGACCTCCCCGCGCATCGGCGACATCGACTGAGCCGCCGCGGCAACAGGGATCAGGCCGACGGCCAGCGCCGTCGCCAAGCTTCCAGAAAAGGTCAAGGATGCCTCCTTCCCGAGGGCTATTCGCAGCGCACCGTCACCGTTGCCTGATAGCTTCCAGAGGCGAAGCGGTTGCTGCCGCCCTTGGTGCCGGCGAGGTGGACCGTGACGAGATCGGCACCGGGGGCGGTCAGGCTGGTGGCCGAGCCCGTCTCCGCTATCGTATGGGCACCGCTCGCCGAATAGGTTGGCGTCCAGGTGATGGCCGTGGTGTCGGCGGCCGGCACTGTGGTGATGGTGACCGGGTCGACGCTCAGCGACACACCTCCGGTGGTGGTGAGCGTGACCGTCCCCGCCGAGCCACCGCTGTTATGCGAGCTCAGCGACTGGAGATCGGGGCTCACCGTCATCGTGCCATTGGTGGCGACCACCAGCGTACAGGTCGCTGTGATCGTGCCGTTGAAAATGACATTCTGCGTCGTGGCCAACGCCGCCTGGTCCATACAGACGACCAACATGGCTGCACCGAAGGCAGCGCGAAACAACTTCATCGAGACCTCCTACTAAGCCGGATTGCCCGAATTAATATAGGTCATCATCGCTTTATCGTGGTTAATTTAGAGTAAACTAAAATAGTTAGTTGAAGTACCTGTTGCGCAAACCCTGGGTTGTCGTAGGTTGTAAGGAAGAAAAACGCCGCAGAATTATTGTCGATACTTCCAGTTTATAAGGATATGTAGATTTATACGGCGGAAACTGGAAAATCGATATTCACGACGACACTTGCCCGGCCTCCCATCCAAGGATGGCGCGTTTGCGGGTCAGGCCCCAGTGATAGCCGGTGAGGTCGCCGGACTTGCCGATGGCGCGGTGGCAGGGAACCACGAAGGAGAGCGGATTGGCGCCGTTGGCGGCGCCGACCGCCCGGCTGGCGCTTGGCGCGCCTATGCTGGCGGCGATCGAGGAATAGGTGCGAGCCTTGCCCATCGGGATCTTGAGCAGCGCCTCCCAGACACGAACCTGGAAGTCGGTACCGATCATGACGACATGCAGCGGCTGATCGGGACGCCACAGCGTCGGCTCGAAGATGCGCGCGGCATAGGGGCCGGTCGCGGCCATGTCCTCGACATAGTTGGCGTTCGGCCAGCGGCTCGACATGTCGGCGAAGGCGGCGCGCTCCTCGCCCGGATCGCTGAAGGCAAGGCCGGCAAGCCCGCGGTCGGTGGCCATGATCAAGGCGGTGCCGAACGGCGAGGGGTGGTAGCCATAGCGAATGGTGAGGCCCGCGCCGCGCGTCTTGTAGTCGCCCGGCGACATCGCCTCATGGGTGACGAACAGGTCATGCAGCCGGCCGGGGCCGGACATGCCCAGTTCGAACGAGGTTTCGAGCAGCGGCATGCCGGAATCGAGCAATCTGCGCGCATGGTCCAGCGTCACTGCCTGGAGGAACGCCTTGGGCGACAGGCCGGCCCAGCGGGTGAAGAGTTTTTGCAGGCCGGTCGGTGTCTCGCCGACCTCCTCGGCCAGTTCTTCCAGCGATGGCTGGTCACGGTAGTCGAGGCTGATCTTCTCGATGGCGCGGCGCACGATCTCGTAGTCGCTGCCTTGCGGCGTGATGTCCTTTTCGAGGACTGCTGTGTGTGTGCTCATGGAAGCATCTCCTTGAGCCGGAATATCGCCCCTTGGGGCGCCGATCGCCACCCGAAACTTGCCTTCTTGCGGCGCGTACCCAGATAGACACGCAATTTCGAACCACGAGGCACCGATGGCTGGCGAGAAAGTGCATCTGACCGGGGAAAGGGAAACCTTGCTGATGACGCTCTACGGCAAGGCGCTGGAGAGCCGGCTGCCCAATTCGCTGCTGGAGGACCATTTCGCCGACGAGGCGGTTGGCAAGATCGACTATGATTTTGCCAGGCTCAAGGTCGACGTCAATCTCGGCATTGGCCTGGCGATCCGGGCCAAGACGCTGGACGTCCACGTGCAGGATTTTCTGGCCAGAAATCCCGGCGCCATCGTGCTGCATCTGGGTTGCGGGCTCGATACGCGTGTCTTTCGGGTCGATCCACCATCAGGCGTGGACTGGTTCGACGTCGATTATCCCGAGGCCATCGAACTCAGGCGCAAACTTTACCCGCCACGCGATCGCTACCATTTGGTCGGTTCGTCGCTGACCCATCCCGATTGGCTGGCTGAAATGCCGCGCAACCGCGCAGCCATCGTCGTGGCGGAGGGGCTGACGCCCTATCTCCCGGCCGAAGAAGGGCCGCGCCTGCTTTCGAGGCTTGTCTCCCATCTTGCCGGCGGCGAGTTGATATTCGACGCCTATAGCCGTTTCGGCCTGAAGCTGCTTCGCCTCAATCCGGCGGTCAGGGCGACAGGCGCCGAGGTCCATTGGGCGATCGAGGATCCGCACGAGCTGGAACTGGCGGTTCCGAAGCTGCGGTTCGTCGAGGATATCCCGGCCTACAAGCCCGAACACGCTGCTCGCATGGGCTGGCCCGCCAAGCTGTTCGTTCGCCTCTGGAAGCACATTCCCGCGTTGCGCAAGATCGGCAGGCTTTTGCGCTACAGGTTCTGAAGCACTTTGTTTGCCGCAATTTCCCAAGGAAAGCGCTGCATAACTTTTCGGGGAATTGCTTCTAGCGCGCCTTGGCGGTCGCCAGCGCCCGCGAAAAGGCCGTCGCAAAAGTCTCGCGCGAATCGGGATCGAGAAAGCTGCCGATTGGTACGTTCTGGCCTTGTCCTTCGACCGTCATCCTGGTGATCCCGATCTCGGCATGTCGGGCGACCGAAAACCTTGCCCAGAACGGATTGAAGCGATGCGCTTCCGATTTTCCGGAGGGTGCGGTCTTGCGGATGTCGAGGCTGGTGCGTGAGACCGACACCTCCTCGCGGGCGAGGGCAGCCCGATAGTTGACGCGGAAGGCGATGTAGACTGCGACCACGTCGAGGCCGAAGAAGCCGAACACCGGCCAGGCGCCGTGCGACAGGAAAAACGCGCCCGTCACCAGCCAGCCGAACAGCAGCGCTCCCATCAGCACGAAGAAACCCGTCCTGCCCAGCGACCGGTGTGGGGTCAGCAGCGCCTGGAAGAATGGTTCGTCGGCCTGGAATGAGGCGTTTGTGTCGCTCATGACTGGATATTATAGGAAGGGAATGGCGAGCCCCAAGTCCAAAGAGTCTTCCATGCCCAAAAAAGAACTCGCGCCCGGCCGGCGTGACGGCTCAAACGCCAAGCCGCGCCCACGTCCGGCACGGGGTTCGTCGCGCTACAGCCCGGCCGAAGTGCACGAGATTTTCCGGCGCTTTTCCGTCCAGCGGCCGGAGCCGAAGGGCGAACTCGAACATATCAACGCCTTCACGCTGCTGGTGGCGGTGGTGCTGTCGGCGCAGGCGACAGATGCCGGCGTCAACAAGGCGACACGGGCCCTGTTCAAGGCCGCCGATACGCCGCAGAAGATGCTGGCGCTGGGTGAGGCCAAGGTCGGCGACCACATCAGAACCATCGGTCTGTGGCGCAACAAGGCCAAGAACGTCATCGCGCTGTCCGAAGCGCTGATCCGCGACCATGGCGGCGCGGTGCCTGACGACCGCGACGAGCTGGTCAAGCTGCCCGGGGTCGGGCGCAAGACCGCCAATGTCGTGCTCAACATGGCCTTCGGCCAGCATACGATGGCGGTCGATACGCATATTTTCCGGATCGGTAACCGGCTCGGGCTGGCGCCCGGCAAGACGCCGGAGCAGGTCGAGCAGGGGCTGCTAAGGATAATCCCGGACGAATACATGCGCCATGCACATCACTGGCTGATCCTGCATGGCCGCTATGTCTGCAAGGCGCGCAAGCCGGATTGCCCGGCCTGCGTCATCGCCGACATCTGCAAGGCGGAGGTGAAGACGACCGGCATTCCGGCCCCCCTGGTGCCGATCGCTCCGCTCGAAACGGTTGCCGCTGGTTAGTAGCCGTAGCCGCGCGCCATTGCCGCCGCGAAGACCGGGATCAGCAGGAAGACGAAGGCTTCGGCGCAGATATAGGTCTTGACCGAAGCCAGTTCGCTTGCTGGCACGGCGAAGGCTGGATTGGCGCTGGCCTGCCTGTTCCAGGAGATGAAACGGACGGTCGGGATGATCGACAGCAGGCCGACAACACCAAACGCCGCCATCTTGGCCCAGAACACCCAGTTGTAGACGTAGAATTCCCAACCCTTGAGGCCCCAGAAGACACGGCCGATGCCGACGATGATGATAAGCGCGGCGATGATGCCATAGTGGCGGTCGATGCCAGCGAGCCGCTTGAGCGTGGCGGCGGCGAGGTCGCCGCGGATCAGCACGAACTCGGCGCCAATGATGCCCGCTAGGGAAAACACCAGCAGATGATGGACGATGGCAAGCACAAGGTCGGTGGTGTCCATTCTCATTCCCCTGGGTTTGACGACGGCCCAGTCCACGTCTGAAAAGATTGCCCTGAAGGATGCTCGAATCTGCCTGCCGGGAAAATAACACTCCCGGACAAAATTCCCAGAGCGAGCTTGTGTAGCGCCACGGCGGCCTGGATGATGGCGCGTGTCGCCCTGGCCCTTGCGCCGCAGCGGCGATTTGGTAAGCGCTGACGACCAGCGAGGCAGATCATCATGACCAATCCGCACGGCGTTCCGTTCATCGAGACGCAGCGAACCATCCTGCGGGCGCACCGGCTCGGCGATTTCGATGCCTATGTCGACATGTGGGCCGATCCGGTCGTCACCCGCTTCATCGGCGGCAAGCCACGCACGCGCGAGGAAAGCTGGATGCGCTTCCTGCGCCACGCCGGCCTGTGGTCGCTGCTGGGCTACGGCTTCTGGGCCATCGAGGAGAAGGCGACGGGCCGCTTCGTCGGCGAGGCCGGTTTTCACGACCTGAAGCGCGATATCCAGCCATCGATAGAGGGTATCCCGGAGGCCGGCTGGGCGCTGGCGCCGACGGTGCATGGCGCTGGCCTTGCCACCGAGGTCGTCGGCCGCGTGCTTTCATGGGGCGAAGAGACATTCGGGCGCACGAAAACCGTCTGCATCATCGATCCGGAGAATACCGCCTCATTGAACGTCGCGACGAAGTGCGGCTACCGGGAAGTGGTTCGGACCACCTATCACGACGCCCCGACCGTCCTGCTGGAGCGGCAGCCTTAAAACCGGGATTGGGGACCTTGGCCCGCCTTGCGGCGCAGCTTGCGCGCCTGATCGGCCCAAGGATCGGCGGTGTCGGCTGTGGCTGGAGTGCTTCTCGGGCCGAGCAGCACCGCCGAGGCATCGAAGGGCTGCGGCATGGCGATCCCATAGCCCTGGGCATAGTCGACGCCGATCGCCGGCAGAGCGGCTGCGATGCCGTCGCTTTCGACGACCTCGGCGATGGTGCGCTTGCCCATGGCCTTGCCTCAGGCTGCGTCGACCGGCGCGGGCTCGGGAAGTTTCAAGGTCTTCACCAGCGTCGAGAGATCAGGTTCATCGATGAGCATCGCGGCGTCGGCCGGCGCCAGCCAGGCCCGCTGCCGCCGCTTGGCTTCCTGCCAGTCGGCAAGCTCTTCCGTCACTTCAAGCAGATAGACGATGACGTCGACGCGGACAAAACGGTTGGCCAGCCGCTTCCAGTAGGAATAGAGGCCCGCCGGTTGCTTCAGCGTCCTGCCGAGCACGCCGGCTTCCTCTTGCGCCTCGATGGTGGCCGCCTTGCGCCCGCTCTTGCCTTTCATAGGCCAGCCCTTGGGCACGATGAAGCGTCTCGTCGTTCTCGACGTGACCAGCATCACCTCGATGTCGCCGTGCGCGTTCAGCCGAAAGGGGATAGCCGCCACCTGGCGGATCCTCTCGCCCTTCTTGGCTTTGCGCACGGCCTTTTTCTTGGTGGCTGCCATTCGTAAAAATCCAGTCGGTGCAGTGCCCCATAGCGTGATGCGGCAACTTTGCAAAACCCAAACTGCCGCAGGGGCACTTGAAGGCCCCTACCATGTAAGTCGGCTAAATAAAAGAAGGTAGCCGCCTGTCAGCGGCAGGTGCTCACGGCGGTGTTGCCAATTATCTGCGTCTGACAGCTCGGCTTGACCCGCGGCACGACCGGCTGCGGCGGCTGGACGACCACGCGGTCCTGGGCACGATACTGTTGCTGCTGCTGCTGGAATTGCTGGCGCTGAACCCGGTTCTGCAAGGCCTGCAGGTCGTTCTGCTGGATCTGGGCATTGCCGTTGGCCGAGGGAATGACGATCTGCGCGGAAGCAGATTGACCAAAGCCCGCCAGGACCACAGCGGCCAGTAGCGCCGCGGCAACGGCCGCCGGTGTTCGACGCGCTGACATTCGCTCGTTCCTGCAAAAAATCCTGTTCATCCCTTGCATATAGGGCGTTTGTCCGGCGATGCCATGGCCGGCACATGGATCGCCCTGGATTGCCTTCGCGGCGGCGGAGAATCTGCCCGGCAACCCAGCAGCTGGCTCGAACCGCGGAACTCCTGTCCAATTGACGGAGCAGTTCACTGTGAACGGAACCGGTGAACTGCTCTAACTCTTTGTTTTGACCCAATTCCCAAGGGAAAGCGCTATGCGCTTTTCCCGGGGAAAACGTTTCACACTTTTCCTGGAAACGCCTACACGACGATCGTTTTCAACCGCTCGGCGATGAGGGCGGCGAGCCGTGCCGCCACCTCGTCCTTGGTCATCTCGGGCCATTCCTCGACGCCGGCCTCGGACACGATCCGCACCCGGTTGCGATCACCGCCCATCACGCCCGAAGCGCCGATGCCGCTTTCCTGCGACACATCGTTGGCGACGATGAAATCGGCGCCCTTCTTCGAAAGCTTGGCTTCGGCGTTGCGCAGGAGATCCTGGGTCTCGGCCGCGAAGCCGACGACAAGGCGGGGCCGCTGCTTGTGGTGGCCGACCCCTGCAAGGATGTCGGGGTTTTCGACCATGCGCAGTACCGGTGGCCCCTCGCCAGCCACTTTCTTGATCTTTTCATCTGCCGAATTTTCCGTGCGCCAGTCGGCGACGGCGGCTACGAACACCGCCGCGTCGGCGGGCAGGAGTTGTTCCACCGCCTCACGCATTTCCTGTGCACGTTCGACATGGATAGTCGTCACGCCGGCGGGGTCGGCGATGCCGACAGGACCGGAGACGAGGCGCACGTCGGCGCCAAGCCTTGCCAATGCGGCGGCGATCGCATGGCCCTGCTTGCCGGACGAACGGTTGGCGATATAGCGCACCGGGTCGATCGGCTCGTGCGTCGGGCCGGAGGTGACGATGATCTTGCGCCCCGCCAGCGGCTTCGGGCCGACATCGAGCAGCGCCTCGACGGCGGCCACGATCTCCAGCGGTTCGGCCATGCGGCCTTCGCCGGCCTCGTTGCTCTCGGCCATCTCGCCTTTGGCCGGGCCGACGAAGCCGACGCCATCCTTGCCCAGCGTCGCGCGATTGCGGCGGGTAGCGGGGTGTGACCACATCCTGGGGTTCATGGCGGGCGCCATCAGCACCGGCTTGTCGGTGGCGATGAGCACTGTCGAGGCAAGATCGTTGGCATGGCCATTGGCGAGCTTTGCCATCAGGTCGGCGGTGGCGGGAGCGACCACCAAAAGGTCGGCTTCGCGCGACAGCCTGATGTGGCCGACATCGTGCTCGTCATTGCGGTCGAACAGTTCGGTGAAGACATGATCGGCCGAGAGCGCGCCGACCGACAATGTGGTGACGAATTCCTGCGCCGCCGATGTCACGACCACGCGCACCGCGGCACCGCGTTCGCGCAGCCGGCGGATGAGATCGAGCGATTTATAGGCGGCGATGCCACCGCCGATGATGAGCAGGATGCGTTTGCCGGAAAGGGCGCCGCGCGGCGACATCTTGCCTGCCGGGGCAGCAGCCGGGATCGCCGTGCCGTGCACGCTCGTCAGCTCGCGCAGGGTCTCTTCAGGCACGATCTGGCGGTCGACAGCGGCCCGGATCATCACCCGCGCCTGTTCTTCCATGGAACGGCTATTTTCCGCCGCCAGTCGGCGCAGCAGTTCCTTGACTTCATCGTCGAGATTGCGGATCGTGATGCTAGCCATATGATTGCACTTTGCCGAGATCGATCGATTGCAATGATATCAATGCAATCAAATGCTCGCAAGGTATGGCGCCATGCCGATAGCCGAGCCTAAAAGATCTTCCAGGCGATATAGACCAGCGTCAGCGCGATCACCCACAGCGCGATACGGCCGGAGCGGCTGTAGCGCGCTTCAGCCTTGCCGATGGCGCGGGCGGTGTTCTCGTCGAAGCGCAGGCCGTGCTCGGCCATCAGGTCGATCTCGCGCGACAGCCGCTCGGTGCGCACTGCAAGCTCAGGCACCTGGCGAAGCAGCGCCAGCATCGCCTTGCCGCCGTCGCGCGCATCGGCCATCAGGCCACGCGGGCCGAGATTGCCTGATATCCAGCCGCCGACGACCGGTTCGGACGTCTTCCACATGTTGAAGCCCGGATCGAGCGTACGCGCCACGCCCTCGACCACCACCATGGTCTTCTGCAGCAGGATCAGTTCAGGCCGTGTCGCCATGTCGAAGAGCTCGGTCACCTCGAACAGCAGCGTCAGAAGCTTGGCCATCGAAATCGTTTCGGCCGGCTGGCCATGGATCGGCTCTCCGATAGCGCGGATCGCCTGCGCGAAGGCCGAGACATTGTGCTGGCGCGGAACGTAGCCAGCCTCGAAATGGACTTCGGCAACGCGCAGATAGTCGCGCGTGATGAAGCCGTAGAGGATTTCCGCGAGAAAGCGGCGCTCCTTCTTGCCGAGCCGGCCGGCGATGCCGAGATCGACGGCGACGATAGTGCCGTTTGCCTCGACGAACAAATTGCCCGGATGCATATCGGCATGGAAGAAGCCGTCGCGCAACGTATGGCGCAGGAAGGACTGGATGAGATTGGTGGCGATCGCCTTGAGATCGTGGCCCGCCGCATGAAGGCCTGCGATATCGTTCATCTTGACGCCGTCGACCCACTCCATAGTCAGCACGTCGCGGCCGGTGCGCTCCCAGTCGACGGATGGCACGCGAAAACCAGGATCATTCCTGGTGCTTTCGCCGAGTTCCGAGAGTGCCGCCGCCTCGAGGCGCAGATCCATCTCGATCCTGGTTGTCTGCGCCAGCGTCTCGGTCACCTCCACCGGCCGCAGCCGGCGTGACGACGGGATGTATTTCTCCTGCAGGCGCGCGGCTAGAAAATAGCTTTCGAGGTCCTGGAAGAAGCGGCGGCGCACGCCCGGCCGGATCACCTTGACCGCCACCTTGGTCGCGACGCCAGCCTGGACGGTTTCGGCGGCATGGACCTGGGCGATCGAGGCGGCGGCGACCGGATCGCCGAATTGCGTGTAGAGATCGCCTATCTTGCGCCCGAGCGAAGCCTCGATGGCCGCGACCGCCTCGATCTTCGGGAAGGTGTGCATCTTGTCCTGCAGCATGGCGAGATCGAGCGCCATGTCGTTGCCGACGACATCGGGCCGTGTCGCGAGGAACTGGCCGAGCTTGACATAGGATGGTCCGAGCCGGACCACCGCCTTGGCCAACCGGTCGCTGCGCTCATATGCCAGCGCGCGGCGGCGGGTGAACAGCCGCGCCAGTCGCCAGCCGAGTTTCGGCAGGCCTGAGAGTTCCTCGCCCGGCAAGGCGGCGACGACGCCCTCGCGCACCAGCACCCAGCCGGCCCGCACGAGCCTGAAACCGGCGCCGACGCTGCTCATGGCTGCATCCATCCGGTCGGTTCAAAAAACCGACAGGAGCCATATCGAGGATGGGAAATGCGGTCGAACCTCAAAGCTTCCAGCCCGAATGCAGTGCCGCGATGCCGCCGGAATAATTGCGGAAGGAAACGCGGTCGAAGCCCGCGTGGGTGATCATGGAAGCAAAGTTTGCCTGGTTGGGGAATTTCGCGATCGATTCGACCAGATAGGAATAAGGCTCGCCGTCGCCGGTGACCATCTTGCCGATCTTGGGAATGGCGTTGAAGGACCAGGCTTCGTAGACCTGGTCGAGCAGCGGCATCTCGACCTCGGAAAATTCCAGGCACAGGAAACGGCCGCCCGGCTTCAGCACGCGGAACGCTTCACCCAGAGCGACGTCGATATGCGGCACGTTGCGAATGCCGAAAGCGATGGTGTAGGCGTCGAATGTGGCGTCGGCGAAAGGCAGGTCCTCGGCATTGGCCTCGACGAAGTCGGTGTTGCCGGACAAGCCTTTCTTCTGCGCCCTGTCGCGGCCGACAGCGAGCATCGAGCCATTGATGTCGAGTACGGTGGCATGTGCGTTGCCATGGCTTGCGTCGACGATGCGAAACGCGATGTCGCCGGTGCCGCCGGCCACGTCGAGCACCTTCCAGCCCACTCTTTTCGGAGGGTTCAGCCATGTCACCATGGCATCCTTCCACAGCCGGTGCAGGCCGCCCGACATCAGATCGTTCATCAGGTCGTAGCGGTTGGCGACCTTGTGGAAAACATCGTTGACCAGGGACTGCTTTTCGCCTTCCCCTACACGCTTGAAACCATAGGAGGTTTCCATGCCCCCCGCGGCCGTGGTTCTCTCAACTGACATTTTTTTGATCCGTCATAAAACCGGCGGGACCATAGCCGATCGATGGTGCGGGCGCTATTGTTTAAGGCGCGGTGTTCAGCCGCGCTTCCAGGTGCTGGTTTTCAAGACCTGGACTGACCGACGGGATGTTTGAATGCCTTTGAAAGCGGAACTGCACTGCCACATCGAAGGGGCAGCGGCGCCCGAACTCGTCATCCGCCAGGCGCAGAAATACGGCAAGGATACCTCGCCCTATATCCAGAATGGGTCCTTCGTCTGGCATGATTTCACGTCCTTTCTCGCGGCGTATGACTTCTCCTCCGACCTGTTTCGGACCGAGGAGGATTATGCGCGGCTGGCCGACCATTATCTGACCAGCCTGGCCCGTGACGGCGCCATCTATTCCGAGGTCTTCACCTCGCCGGACCATGCGGAGAAAGCCGGGCTGTCCCCCAAGGCCTATACCGACGCGCTCGGCGAAGGCATGCTGCGCGCCAAGGCCAAGACAGGCATCGAGGGCCGCATGATCGTCACCGGCGTGCGTCATGTCGGCGTGGAATCGATCGAGCGGGCGGCGCGCTTCGCGGCGCGCTGCGGGCATCCGCTGGTCACCGGCTTCGGTGTCGCCGGCGATGAACGCATGGGCGACATGGAGGACTATGTCAGGGCTTTCGAGATCGCCCGCGAGGCCGGGCTCGGCATCACCGTCCATGCCGGCGAACTGACCGGCTGGGAGACCGTCCAGGCCGCGCTGGACCATATCCGTCCCTCGCGCATCGGCCATGGCGTGCGCGCCATCGAAAACCCGGATCTTGTCCGGCGCATCGCGGATGAAGGCGTCGTCTTGGAGTGCTGCCCGGGTTCCAACATCGCGCTCAAAGTGTTCGACAGTTTTGCCGATCATCCGTTTCCGGCGCTCAAGGCCGCCGGCTGCAAGGTGACGCTCAACTCCGACGACCCGCCCTATTTCTGGACCTCGCTGAAGCGCGAATACGACATCGCCGCCGAACATTTCGCGATGAGCGAGAAAGCGCTGGCCGCCGTCACCCGAACGGCGATCGAGGCCGCTTTCGCCGATCGCAAGACCAAGTCCGCGCTTCTTGCCCGGTTGAACGCGGTGGCGCGCTGATTTCTGCGAAATCTGTGGTCCACCGAGCCCAGGCGGTTCCTTGGCCGGCGCATAGCCGCTAGGGTCGTCCGAGCTGCCTGCCGCGCCTGTGCGCATAGGGCGACACGCATCAGGAGAACATCATGAAGGGCGTCACCGTCGTCGACCATCCGCTTGTCCAGCACAAGCTGACCATCATGCGCAAGAAGGAGACCTCGACAGCCGGCTTCCGGCGGTTGCTGCGCGAAATATCGCTGCTGCTCGGCTACGAGGTCACCCGCAATCTCGAACTGACGACGACGACGATCGAAACGCCGATGGAGACCATGGAAGCGCCGACGCTCGAGGGCAAGAAGCTGGTCTTCGCCTCGGTGCTGCGTGCCGGCAATGGCTTGCTGGAAGGCCTGCTCGACCTGGTGCCGGCAGCCCGCGTCGCCCATGTCGGCCTCTACCGCGATCACGAGACGCTGGAGGCAGTCGAGTATTTCTTCAAGGCGCCGAGCGATCTGGCCGACCGGCTTGTGATCGTCGTCGATCCGATGCTGGCGACAGCCAATTCGGCGATCGCGGCGATCGACAAATTGAAAGAGCGCGGCGCCACCAACATCCGCTTCCTGTGCCTGCTGGCGGCGCCCGAAGGCATCGAGCGCTTCACCACCGCGCATCCCGACGTTCCGGTCTTCACCGCGTCCATCGACCGCCAGCTCAACGAGAAGGGCTACATCATGCCCGGCCTCGGCGACGCCGGCGACCGCATGTACGGGACCAAATAATTTACCAAATGTTTACGCAACGGCGCGGTTTTAGCGCCCGTTAAAGCGGCAAACACCATCCGGCGCTAAAGGATCGGTACTCACAAAGGCCGATCCATGCTGCGCAAACTTCTCATCTTCAGCGTCTTTGCCGGCACATCGGCGTCGATCCCGGTTGTCTACCAGTCAAATCCGCAGGTCTTCGAAAACCTTCTGAGATCGGCGGTGACGGCCAAGCCCGACGCCGAGGCTCAGGCCCAGCCGGACATCAACCTGGCATCGGTCCCCGACAAGCCGGTGGCGCCGCAGCCGGCCGGCCGCAAGGTCGTCGTCGCGGCGGACGAGCGCGGACACTTTTCATCGACCTTCAAGCTCAACGGCCGTCAGGTCGATGGCATGATCGACACCGGCGCGACACTGGTCGCGGTCAATACGTCGACGGCGCGCAGGATCGGGCTGTCGCTCAATCCATCCGATTTCAGCCGTGAGGTCAGCACCGCCAACGGCACCATCAAGGCGGCCGTGGTGATGATCGATCGGCTGCAGATCGGCAGCATCACCGTCAATGACGTGCAGGCTATCGTGCTCGACGACAAGGCGCTGCGCACCAACCTGATCGGCATGAGCTTCCTCAACAGGCTTGGCAAATTCCAGGCCGAAAACGGCACCTTACTGCTCGCTCAATAGGAAGGGTTTGGCCGGTCAACCGCGCGCCAGAATCCGCCGCATGACGGGTTTATCCGCCGGTGGTTTCGAAGCCCCGATCGTGTAGGCGGAAAGCACGGCCGCGGCCGCGGCCTCGGCATCGGACGGCGAGCGGGCATGCACCAGCGCCAGCGGCTCGCCAGCCCCGACCTCGGCGCCGATGGGCAGCAGCCTGGTGATGCCAACCGCCGGGTCGACCTTGTCGTCCGGCCGCGTGCGCCCGCCGCCCAGGCCAACCACCGCGAGGCCGATGTCGCGGGTGGCGATGCCGGTGATGAAGCCGCCGGTCGTTGCCTTGACCGCAAATTCGGTTGCCGCCCCGGCCAGGTATTTTTCCGGCCTCTCGATGAAATCTGCGGGGCCGCCGAGCACCGACACCATGCGCGCGAAGGTGGCGGCGGCACGGCCACTGACAAGCGTCTCCGTGGCGCGCCGCATGCCGTCCTGGTTGGACGATACCAGTCCCGCCGACTGCAGCATTTCGGCCGCCAGCGCCAGCGTCACATCCTCCAGCCGCCGGTCGCGAAAACGGCCGGTCAGGAAATCGACGGCGTTGCGCACCTCGACGGCGTTGCCGGCGGCGGACGCCAACGGCTCGTTCATGCCGGTGATCAGCGCCGAAACCTTCAACCCCGCGCCGCTGGCGACCTCGACCAGGCTGTTGGCGAGTGCCGTCGCATCGCGCGACTTCTCCATGAAGGCGCCGTTGCCGACCTTGACGTCGAGCACCAGCGAGCCGAGGCCCGCGGCCAGCTTTTTCGACAGGATCGAGGCGGTGATCAGCGGCACCGATTCCACGGTTCCGGTGACGTCGCGGATGGCGTAAAGCCGGCGGTCCGCCGGCGCGAGATCGGCGGTCTGGCCGATGATGGCGCAACCCGTTTCCAGCACCGCCTTGCGAAACAGCGCGATGTCGGGCTGGCTGGCATAGCCGGGGATGGCATCCATCTTGTCCAGCGTGCCGCCGGTATGGCCGAGGCCACGACCCGATATCATCGGTACATAGGCGCCGCAGGCGGCAACGATCGGCGCCAGCATCAGCGAGACATTGTCGCCGACGCCGCCCGTCGAATGCTTGTCGGTGACGGGCCCCGGCAGATCCGACCAATCGAGCACGTCGCCGGAATCGCGCATGGCCAGCGTCAACGCCACGGCCTCGTCGCGGTTCATGCCGTTGAAGAACACCGCCATGGCGAAAGCCGCGACCTGGCCATCGGTGACGGTGCCCGACGTGACGCCGTCGATGAAAGCAGCAATTTCACGGGCCGGCAGCCTCTGGCCGTCGCGCTTGTGGCGGATGATTTCCTGCGGAAGCATCAGTTCTCCAGCAGTCCGTCGCGGAACACACGCTGCAGGACCGTCGCCAGCCGCGACCCGCCGACCGGCGCCATGTCCTTGGTCTCCTGGTGCGAAATCTCGGCTCCGGTCATTCCGGCCGCCAGATTGGTGATGACCGAGCAGGCGGCGACGCGCAGGCCAAGAAAACGGGCGAGAATGACCTCCGGCACGGTCGACATGCCGACAGCGTTGGCGCCCATGATGCGCGCCATGCGGATCTCGGCCGGTGTTTCGAAGCATGGGCCGGAAAACCACATATAGACGCCCTTGTGCAGCGCCGTGCCGGTTGCCTTCGCGGCCTGTTCAATCGCTTTGCGGATGCCGGCATCGTAGGCTTCGGTGAGACCGACGAAGCGGCGGTCGCTCGGCTCGCCGATCAGCGGATTGGTGCCGGAGAAGTTGATGTGGTCCGATATCAGCATGACCGAGCCCGGCAGCATCTCGGGATCGACCGAGCCGGCGGCGTTGGTGAGGATCAGTTTGGTGATGCCGATGCCGGCAAGCACTTCCAGCACCGGTCGCATCGCCGCAGCATTGCCGTGCTCGTAATAGTGAGCACGGCCGGACAGCATCAGCACCGGCGTGCCGGCAAACAGCCCGGCCACCACTTCGCCGGCATGGCCGCTGACGCCGCTTCTGGGGAAGCCGGGCAGGTCGGCATAGGAGACACGGATCGGGTTCTCGATCCGGTCGACCAAGCCGCCGAGGCCCGACCCCAGCACCAGCGCCGTGGTCGGTGCCAAGCCGTCCAGCCTTTCGATAAGACGATCCACGGCCTTTTCGATCATTCCTGCCTGCCCTTCATTGGAGCCGATCTTTCACTTGAGAATATCGCCGCGAAAACCGTAGGGCAGCATGTCGCCCATGGTCACGGTCTCGGCGACGCCGGTATTGTCGCAGAGATAGAGTTTGGTTTCCGGTCGGCAGAATTCGGCTAGCCGCTGGCGGCAGCCGCCGCAAGGCGAGCATTTGGCCATGCGCTCGGCAAGGACGGCGATTTCGACGATCTTGCCGCCGCCGCCCATGATGTAATGGCCCAGCGCGGTGGTCTCGGCGCACCAGCCTTCGGGATAGGAGGCGACCTCGATGTTGGCGCCGGTGAAGACACGCCCGTTCTCGGTGCGCAAGGCCGCACCCACCGGAAACTTCGAGTAGGGAGCATAGGCCTTGGCCATGGCGGCCCTGGCCGCCTCGAACAGATCATGCGACATTTCAGTACTTCTCTCCCATGATCTTGTTCAAAAAGCCGGTGCCGATTTCGACCGCTGCGATTTCCCGCTGGTGCGGTCTCAGCGTTCCTTGACATAGGGCACGCCGCCGGCGCGCGGCGGGATCGCCTTGCCGATGAAGCCGGCAAGCAGGATGACGGTGAGGATATAGGGCAGCGCCTGCATGAACTGCACCGGCACCTTGCCGATCAAGGGCAGCGGTGATCCCTGCAGGCGGATTGCCGCCGCGTCGAGGAAGCCAAACAGAAGGCAAGCGAACATGGCGTTGACCGGCTTCCATTTGGCGAAGATCAGCGCGGCCAGCGCGATGTAGCCCTTGCCGGCGGTCATGTCCTTCACGAAGCCGCCATTCTGCACCATCGACAGGTAGGCGCCGGCAACGCCGGTGAGGATGCCGGTGCAGATCAGCGCGCGGTAACGCAGCCAGGCGACCGAGATGCCGGCGGTGTCGACGGCGGCCGGGTTTTCGCCGACCGCGCGCAGCCTGAGGCCAAACCGGGTGCGAAACAGCACCCACCAGGTGAACGGCACCATCAGGAAAGCAAGATAGACAAGAATCGAATGGCCGGAGATCAGTTCCGCGTAGATTGGGCCGATGATCGGCACACCGCGAACCGCCTCGGCGCCGGGCCAGATGATCGCGTCGAACCGCTCGCCAGGTCCAAGTGCCGGCGTGCGCCCGCCTTGCTGGAACCAGGCCTGGCCGAGGATGATGGTCGATCCGGCGGCGATGAAATTGATAGCCACGCCGGAGACGATCTGGTTGCCGCGGTGTGTAATCGAGGCGAAGCCGTGCACCAGCGCGAAGGCGACCGAGATCAGGATGGCCATGCCGAGGCCGAGAAGGGCCGAATGGAACACGGAAGCGGCGGCGGCGCCGGCGAAAGCGCCGACCAGCATCTTGCCCTCGAGCCCGATGTCGAAGATGCCGGCACGCTCGGAATAAAGGCCGGCGAGGCAGGCCAGCAGCAGCGGCACCGACAGGCGGATGGTCGAGTCGAGTATCTGCACGATGGCGATAAAGACATCCATCTCAGGCACCCTTTCCCTTGACCGCTTCCATCCCGACAGATCCCGGACTGAACGAGGCGAACAACGCCTGGATGTATGGCCTGAACATGTGCTCCAGCGCGCCGGCGAACAGGATCACCAACCCTTGGATGATGACGATCATGTCGCGGCTGATCGCAGGCATCTCGAAGGCGAGTTCGGCGCCGCCCTGGTAGAGCATGCCGAACAGGATTGCCGCCAACACGATGCCGACCGGATGCAGGCGCCCCATCAGCGCCACGGCGATGCCGACGAAGCCGGCGCCGGAAACGAAGTCGATCGCGACGTTGTGCTGGTCGCCCATCACCGGATTGAGCGCCATCATGCCGGCGAGCGCGCCCGAGATCATCATGGCGGTGATGATGATGCGGGTCTCCGAAATGCCGGCATAGCGCGCCGCCTTCGGGCTGTGGCCGTAGGTGCGCATTTCGTAGCCGAGCTTGGTACGCCAGATCAGCAGCCAGACCAGGAAGGCCATGACCAGCGCCAGCAGGAAGGTGACGTTAAGCGGCGCCGAGCGGATCTTGGTGCCGAACAATTCGATGATCCAATTGAGCTTCGGCAATTCGGCGCCGGGCAGGAAGTTGCGCGTCTGAGGGGCCTGAGAGGCCGCCGGCTTCAAGGGGCCGACCAGCAGGTAGACCATGACGGAGGCGGCGATGAAGTTGAACATGATGGTGGTGATGACGATGTGCGACCCGCGCCTGGCCTGCAGATAGGCGGGAATCAGCGCCCACAACGCGCCCACAAGCGCCGAAGCGACGATCGCCAACGGAAATGTCAGCCACCACGGGAACACGCTGTCCAAGGGCAGGCAGACAATGGCGATGCCGAGGCCGGCGATATAGGCCTGCCCCTCGGTGCCGATGTTGAACAGGCCACAATGCGCCGCCACCGCAACCGACAGCCCGGTAAAGATGAATGTGGTGGCATAGAAGAGGGTGAAGGCGATGCCCGTTCCCTTGCCGAAGGCGCCCTCGACCAGGATGATTGCGGCGCGGAACGGATTTTCGCCGACCAAAAGCACGACGAAGCCGGCGACGATGAAAGCCACCGCAAGGTTGATCAGCGGGATCAGCCCGTAGTCGGCCCAGGCCGGCAGCTTGGCATAAGGCGTGCTCATTCCGCAGCCTCCTGGCGCTCGACGCCCGCCATCAGCAGGCCAAGCTCGCCTTCGGTCGCCTCGGGGCCGCGCTCGCCGACGATGCGGCCGGCAAACATCACCAGGATACGGTCGGAGAGCGAACGGATCTCGTCGAGCTCGACCGAAACCACCAGCACGGCCTTGCCCTGGTCGCGCATGGCGATCAGGCGCTTGTGGATGAATTCGATGGCGCCGACGTCGACGCCGCGCGTCGGCTGGCCGACGATCAGCACACCGGGGTCCTGTTCCATCTCCCGCGCGAGCACGATCTTCTGCTGGTTGCCGCCGGAGAAGTTGGCGGTCTTCAGCCGCGGATTGCCGGGGCGGATGTCATATTTCTCGATCTTGTCCTTGGCGTCGGCCATGATGGCCTCGACGTTGAGGAACGGCCCTTTGAGATAGCGTGGATCGTCGTGATAGCCGAGGATTGAATTCTCGTTCTCCTCGAAGGCCAGCACCAGCCCGACATGGTGGCGGTCCTCCGGCACATGGGCGAGGCCGCGGTCGCGCAATTCGCCAGGGTCGGCCTTGCCGGTGAGATCGATCGGCGTGCCGTCGAGCATGACAGAGCCTGAAACGGCGCGCCTGATGCCGGAAATCGCCTCAAGCAGTTCGGATTGTCCGTTGCCGGCGACGCCGGCGATGCCGACGATCTCGCCGGCGCGCACATCGAAGGAGATGTCGTCGACCATGGTGACGCCGCGGGAATCCTTGACCGTCAGGTTCTTGACCGCGAGCTTGACGCCGCCGGCTTCCGCCTCGCCCTTCTCGACCCGGAGCAGCACGCGCCGCCCGACCATCAGTTCGGCCAGTTCCCCGACGGTGGTTTTCTTGGTCTCGCGGGTCGCGACCATCGTGCCCTGGCGCATCACCGACACCGTGTCGGTGATGGCCATGATCTCGCGCAGCTTGTGGGTGATCAGCACCACCGTCTTGCCCTGTTCCTTCAACTGCTTGAGGATACGGAAGAGATGGTCGGCCTCGGCCGGCGTGAGCACGCCCGTCGGCTCGTCGAGGATCAGGATATCGGCGCCGCGATAAAGCGCCTTGAGGATTTCGACCCGCTGCTGCAGGCCGACTGGCAATTCCTCGATGATGGCGTCGGGATCGACTTCGAGCCCGTATTCGCGCTCGAGCCGCTCCAGCTCGGAACGCGCCTTGGCGATGCTGCTCTTCAGCAAGGCGTTGGTTTCGGCGCCGAGGATGATGTTTTCCAGCACCGAGAAATTGTCGACCAGCATGAAATGCTGGTGCACCATGCCGATGCCGAGCGCGATGGCGTCGTTGGGCGTCTTGATCGATGCCGGCTTGCCGCCAACGTGGATCTCGCCGCTGTCGGCCTGGTAGAAGCCATAGAGGATCGACATCAGCGTCGATTTGCCGGCGCCGTTTTCGCCGACGATGCCGTGGATGGTGCCGCGCGCGATCTCCAGGTTGATGTCGCGGTTGGCGCGCACAGCGCCAAAGCTCTTGTTGATGCCAATCAGTTCGATCGCGGCTTGCGCCATGCAGCCAGTCCCACTCTTATTTTTTTATCGCTTGGTCAAAATGCCTAGCATGACGCTCGGCCCATGCCAATCGGCCGGAGCGGCGTCCACTCTCGGCAAATCCCGGTGCGCTTGTCAATTTCCAACGTGTCCGTGGCCTTCATATTCGCTAATATGACGAGCCGAAATCAGCATCTTGATGAAAGCCAGGAATTGCCAATGACCATGCCCGCCGACCGGCTGACGACGCTGGAAATTCGCGCCGCCGAGCAGGAGAAGACCATCGAGGAACTGTCAGGCCAGATTGCCGAGCAGTGGAAGGTGATCGAGCGCATGCAGCGCAAGCTCGACGCGCTGACCGACCGTTTCCTGGCGCTGGAGGAGCAGTCCGCACCCGACGTGCCGGTGACCAAGCCGCCGCATTGGTGAGGAAAAAGGGGAGGGCGCAATCATGAGCGACCGCATCGCAAGGGCCGGTGACTATGTGCTTGGCCTCATGAACGACGCGGAGCGCGAACGGGCCGAGCGCGATCTGGAAATCGACCCCGCCTTCCGCGACGCGGTGGTGCAGCTCGCCGAACGCATGCATATGTTCGACCGCGCCGAAAAGCCAGGTGGCGCCAATCACTGGGCGCTGGTGACGAAACGCATCGCCGAACTGCCGCAGATGCGTGTGGTCGGCCAGGACGGGGCGAAGCCGACGCCGGTGATCAGCAAGCTGGAGCACCGTCCCCATGGCGTCGGCGTGCATTCGCTTGGCGGCCGGCGCGGGGCCATCATCGCCATCGTGCTGATTGCGGTTTTCGCGCTTGGCTATCTCGCTGGGCTTTGGTCGACGGGTAGCGCGCTTCTGCCCTGAGATCGAGAGCAATCGCATAGGGCGCTCGCGGGGCTGTCCCATGCGACCGGCCTGCCTCGGCCTCCGGCCTTCAAAAACGAAACCGCCGGGACAAGGCCCGGCGGTTCGCAAATTGGTGTTTACCGATCAATAGGGGCAGGCGTTGTCGGCGGTGTAGTCGTGCACTTCGAGCTTGCCGGCGATGATGTCGGCCTTGGCCTTTTCGACCGCCGCCTTCATCTCGTCGGTCACCAGCGCCTTGTTGTTGTCGTCTAGGGCGTAGTCGACGCCGCCTTCCTTGAGGCCGAGATTTTGCAAGCCGCCCTTGAAGGTGCCGTTCTTGCCGTCCATGAAGGCAGTGTAGACGGCAACGTCGACGCGCTTCATCATCGAGGTCAGCACTTTGCCTGGCTGCAGGCCGTTCTGGTTGGAATCGACGCCGATGCCAAGCTTGCCGGCATCCGCCGCCGCCTGCAGTACGCCGACGCCGGTACCGCCGGCCGCGGCGTAGACCACGTCGGAGCCCTGGTCGATCTGCGTCTTGGCGATCTCGCCGCCCTTGGCCGGGTCGTTCCAGGCCGCCGGCGTGTCACCGGTCATGTTCTGGATGACGTCGGTCGCTCCAGCCGACTTGGCGCCGCCGACATAGCCGCATTCGAACTTGCGGATCAGCGGGATGTCCATGCCGCCGATAAAGCTGACCTTCTTGGTCTTCGAGGCCATAGCCGCCAGGATGCCGACGAGATAGGAGCCTTCATTCTCCTTGAAGACAAGCGAGCGGACATTGGGCAGATCGACGGCATCGTCGATGATGGCGAAGTTGAGGTCAGGATATTCCTTGGCGACCACCTTGAGCGCATCCTCCCAGGCAAAGCCGGCCATGACGATCGGGTTGCGGCCGTCCTCGGCGAAGCGGCGCAGCGCCTGCTCGCGCTGCGAAGCGTTGGAGACCTCGAACTCGACATAGGCGGTTCCGGTCTCGGTCTTGAATTTCTCGGCGCCGTGATAGGCAGCCTCGTTGAAGGATTTGTCGAACTTGCCGCCGAGGTCATAAAGGATGGCCGGCTGCACATCCGCGGCGAAAGCCGGAAGAACCATTGCGGTTGCGGCCAGGAGGCCGAGAACGATACGTTTCATGTGATCCACACCCTGTCGGTTATTTTTTCCGTTACGCACCGCTTGCCTGCCCGGTTCACCGGCAGGCACGCGACGTCAGCCAGGAGTGTATTCCCCTCCCGCTCCCGGGCAATCTGGCACGGCCCGAAACAAAATTCACGTGGAATTTTGACCTTTTGGAAAAGCATGCCCCGGTCAAGCCGCGCCGCAGTCCGATCCTTGCGCGCAAGCCGTCGGAAGGTGGCCCGTCGCCGGGCAGGGAGCAGGAAACCGATCAGTTGGCGGCGAACTGCCCCGTGCGGCGCTGCCGCCTGTAGCCGATGGCGTAAAGCAGGAAGGCCAGCACCGCGAACACCGCAAATCCCGGCTGGTTGAGCACCCAGGCGATGGCGCCGTCCCACAGCAGCGGACCGGCCTTGGCGCGGACGAAGGTTTCGAAGGCCGCCCGCGTATCCGGCGAGACGGCCAGCCAGCTTGTGTTGAGCGGGGTCAGCACAAGCGCCGAGGCCGCCACCGTGCGTGTCGCGTCGAGCACCGCCATGATGACGGAAACCGACAGCGCGACCATGGCCGCTAGCCGAAAGACGAAACGAAACATCAAGCTCTCCCCCGGCCGATCCTGGACGCTTTCCAACCGATCGCCGGCACGTGTCCCGAAAACGAGAAATAGAGTGGGTATGGCTGGTCCGCAATCACGATACGCGAATTTGAAGGCTCGCGCATTCTCTCCCCATGCGATGCGGCTGGCCCTATGTGGCGGTTCCCTGAACGGCTGGCTTGCGCCTGCGCCGGTGAACGAGCCAGACAGCGAGAATGCCGCCGACAATGGCGCCGACCACCAGTCCGGCCAGACCGATGAACACGGCGAAATATCCGCAGCCGCCCTCGAAGCAGCTTACTTCGGCGACATCGGCAATCACCGAGCCGGCGAAAAAACCGCCGAGGGCGCCGATAACGGCGCCCAGGATGATGCCGAGCACGGCCGCGACAATCGAAACGAAGACCGACGGCGCTTCGGTCTCCGGCTTGGCATAGACGGTTTCGGCGCCGGAGCCACGGCGCAGCAGGTAGATGCAAAGCAGGCCGATGGCGATCTCGGCGCCGGTGATGGCCAGGTTCTCGGCGGAGAAAACGAAGCTTGGCGAGGCAAGCACATAGGCTTGCCTCGCCAGCGACCAGATGATGATGACGGCCTGCCAGATGATGAAGTGGCGCGGGAAGCGCGCCGAGCGGCTAAAGGCGAGGCCGAGCAGGTAAAGCCCCCACAAGATCGTGACGATGTCGACGATGAGCCCGCCCATGAGGAAATAGAAGATGTCGTCCGGCAGGCCGGAATTCCCGAACAGCCACCAGGATGACGCCAGGCCATAGACCGACCACGCCATGACGAAGATGAGCCATGCTACCGGGACGAAGGACAATCCGCTATCCGGGCCGTTGTGCGGACTATTGCCTGGGCGCCCGGACGGCGCCTTGTCATTGTCCGGCGAGTTGCCCGGAATTCCGCTGTTTGACGTCATGTCCGGCCGGTGCCCCCGCAAAGCCTCCGGTCACTCGACAGTTCGTTCGAGGCGAAGTCAAGCACGGCCGGCCCCGCGGCCCTGGCTGTGCACATCATTCGGGGGGCGGCGCTTCAAAAGCGGATGTGCCGGCGGCCCGGCGAAACCCCATGTCGCCGGCAAAGCGAATAGACTGCCGTTATGGCTTGGCATTCGGCGCGGGATCGACTAGATGAGCCCCGCGCCTGTTGCTTCGATGGCTCAGGTGCAGGGGAAGGACGTCCGCTGGTTGGGCGGCGTCCATGGCGCGGAAGTTCCGCATCGCAGCCCCAAGGGAGATGCATCTCCCCAACCCGCGCGGCGAAACCGGCCGGCGCGACATGCAAGGACGGAGAGGTGGCCGAGTGGTTGAAGGCGCACGCCTGGAAAGTGTGTTTACGGGAGACCGTAACGCGGGTTCGAATCCCGCTCTCTCCGCCAGTTTCCACATTTCTGTCCAGCAAGGGCTAAACTGTCAGGGCGTTGGCAGCCTGTATCGGCTGATCCGCCATGGTGGGTCGCAGAAAAGACTACAGTGCCGAGCCTCTGTAGCGGGTGGCTTCCTTTCATAAAGCGATCGTCGGCCCCGGGGTGCGTCCCTTCACCTCGAAATTACCACCCGGTAGCTTCCCCTGGCCACCCACACTGTTTTTGAACGTCGATAGATCTTGATGCCCAATGCGCACGCCCTCGCAAGCAGTTCTGTATCATTCCGCATTTGATCGACCCTCGTCAGCTGCTCTTTGAAAGTTGACGTACCGATCATGGCCAATGCGCGTTGCAGCACTGTGTCGGAGCAGTTTCCGTTAGGTGACGTGTCGCCACTTAAGCCTTCCGCGTCCACGTAATATTGCGGTCAATTAGAATCTCCTAATTTTGGATTGCGGCGGTGCCCAACCCACCGCCAAGGTCGGCGCGGGCTTTCAGGCAATGCCGCGCCGACCGGCGCTTTCACTTTCGGGGCTCGTTGGCATGCCATGCTTGTGCCCGCCGACTCCGTGTGAGCTATGTCATAGTTTATTTCAGGCCACCCGATATCTTGATTGGCATAGTTGCATGTTTCGCCACATCGGGAGGAAAACAGTGCCTGTTCCCCAGCGCAACGTTGATGGTTATCTGGCCAGCTATGGAGGCCCTCTGGCAACGCGTATTGAAGTGATTGAGGCCGACGGTGAGTGGTTAGTGCGAATTGTTGAACACGACGAGGAGCGCACCTACTCTTTCACGTTGAAATCTTTCGCCCTGGCCTTCGCCGAAGGCCAGAGGATTCACGCAAAGCCTCCCACTGTCGTGCGGCTGGAGCGCAACCCATCGCTCCTATTCGCACATGCCCGGTTCACAGCGGTGAACGATCGATTCTAAAGCCGTTTCACCGTTTCACGGAAACGACGGACCGCTCTATCCCGTTGCTTTCACGCAATTCCCAAGGGAAAGCGCTACGCGCTTTCCGGGAAAACCATGTCACACTTTTCCTGGGATTGCCCTCGGATGCCGCGAGACGTGGGGCGGGTCGCGGGCCTAGTCACCCGACATCGGTGTTTGGTAGCCTTCCGCCTTTGGCCTGCCGCCATTCTGAGCCGCGCCCGAAAATGTTAATAAAATCCTGTTTCTTTCTGCTTCGCCCCGTCTCGAACCTTTATGGTGTTGAACCACGAAGGTGGTGCCCTTGCGGGAATATTGAAATTTGGTCGAAACTCTCCAAAATTTCAGCCGGTGGAAATCGCGAGAGCCACCAAGATGACGTCAACAGAGGAGCCTTTTGGAAGCGGAGGACCATCGATGGAAAGAGCCATTTCGACGAGTTTTCCCCAAGTGGGGCCCGAGGGCCCTGATGTTTTTCTTGACCGGTTGCTGCATCCGGCACGGCATTTCGAGCGACCTCAGGACGTGCTGATCGACGAGACGCTGGACGTCCAGGAGAAGCGTGCAATCCTGTCATCATGGGCATCGGATGCCTGTGCAGTGGAATCGATGCCGGCGCTGCGCATGCCGCCCGGGGTCACCGAACCCGTTGGCTTCGATGCCATCATGGATGCGTTGCGCCAATTGGATCAATGCGAGACGCTTCCCGCCAGTCGCAGTCATGACCTCGACATCGCTGCCGCCGGATTCACAGCATTGGTAGATCGACTTTGAGCGAATGCCGCCTTTCAGGAATCCCAGGGGTCTTCCGCTGACGAGGAATTCGCCAGCGGAAAACCGAGTGCGTTCCTCCTGCCCATCCCCCCTACGTCGGATCTTGCCTGAAAATTTTCCTATCGCCCTCTTGAACGCGGAACTCGCTGTTCTAAATCGACAATCGCCGGTCGCCTGATGGGGCCGGCGCCAAGTCAGGAGGCGTCAAGGCTCTCTTGGCGTCTTCTTGTATCCATGTTGCTCAAAGGAGGATGTGGCTATGAAGACAAACCTCGATTTTACCCCGCTGTTCCGATCCAGCGTCGGCTTCGACCGCATTTTCAACCTGCTTGAAAATGCGAGCCGTGTCACCGCGATAGACAATTGGCCGCCCTACGACATCGTCAAGACTGGTGAGGACGACTACCGCATCACAATGGCGGTCGCCGGTTTTTCGCAGGATCAACTGACCATCACTCATCAACCGAACTTGCTGTTTGTGAGCGGCTCGCAATCGGGTGAGGACAACGGCCAGTATCTTTATCGCGGTCTTCCCGGGCGCGCGTTCGAGCGGCAGTTCGAACTGGCAGACCACGTGAAGGTCGTCGGCGCCAGCCTGGATAACGGGCTGCTGAACATCGATCTCAAGCGCGAGCTTCCCGAAGAGATGAGACCGCGCCGAATCGCCATCGCCGGCAGCACGGCCCAGGCGAAGCCACGGCAGATCGAAGCCGAGAAGAACGCCGCCTGAAGTCAGAGTGAACCAGAAGCGACAGGCACCGGCGCTCGTCCGGTGCCGCGCTCTTGAACATGGAGGTGAATGAAGATGAACATGCGTGACCTTATCCCGTGGGGCCGCAACAACAACCAGGCCCCCAACATCTATGGCGGTGGCGATCCCTTTGTTTCGCTTCACCGTGAGGTAAACAGGCTCTTTGACGATGTGTTGAGGAGCTTCGAGACGCGTCTGCCTTCTATGGGGCAGCTCTTGTCTTTCGACAATGGCTGGCCGAAGGTGGAGATTTCGGAGTCGGACAATGAGCTTCGCGTCACCGCCGAGGTCCCCGGTATGGAAGAGAAGGACATCGAAGTCCTGCTCGACGAGGACGTGCTGACCCTGCGTGGCGAAAAGCGGTCGGAAACCGAAGAGAAGGGCTACTCCGAGCGCTTCTACGGTCGCTTCGAGCGGCGCATACCTCTCGGCTACGAGGTCGAGGACGACAAGGTCAAGGCGTCCTTTGCCAATGGCGTCCTGACCTTGACGCTGCCGAAGAACCCGAACGCGCAATCGAAGGTGAAGCGCATCCCGATTACCCACTGACGCATGGAGCAAGTCGGGGGCGGCAGGCAGCCGCCTCCGACGCATCCTTCGCAAAATGGGAGGATGGAATGATGCAGAAGCAAGAAGAAAGAGAAGTCACACAAGCCGCAGAAAATCTCGCACCGGCAAACGACAATCGCAAGCGCGCGCTGTCATTCGGCAGATCCGAGTTCCCGCGTGATGCGGTCGCGCGGATCTACAAGCCTTCCCGTTCAGTCACGACCTCGGGCCGTGCGCGGCCGAAAGGCTGGCGTCTGGTGTTCGAGCGGCGTATGGCGCCGGTCATCGAACCGCTGATGGGCTACACCGGAAGTGGTGACACGCTGACTCAGGTAGAACTCGATTTTCCGACGGTTCAGGCGGCCATCGACTATGCCGAACGTCAGGGCCTCGCTTATTCGGTTCAGGTAAATCCCGCGGCGGAAAAATCCGCGGAATCTTCCAGTGCCGAAAAGCGGCTGCAGGCCGGCAGGGACGTTGTCTGGAACCGCCTGCAACTGGCGTTGCTCACGAGCAGCTACGGTGCCGTTTCACAGGCCTCGCATTATGGACCGGCATTGGCCGATCCCGAGGCGCTTTATGCATCGCCGATGGACCTCGTTGTCGATCCTCTTCTGACAGTCGACGAGAAACGCGCCATCCTGCGCAACTGGGCGTGGAACGAGTATCTCGTGGATCTCGCGACGGCCGAGGGGATGCCTGAAAATGCGCGTCCGACACGGCTCGACGAAGTGGAATCGGCACTGCTCGCACTGGAGCAGCTTACGACAACGAAACTGGCCGTTTCCGTTCCTGAACAGAAGCAGAAGGCAGCGTGAGGTGGCATCATGGATCCGATGATCGTGCTCGATTGTGAAAATACCGTGCCGAACCGTTTCGCGCTGGCCGTTGCGGCGGCTGGGCGGGCCCGTGCGCTCAGCCGGGGTGCTGAGCCTCGCCTGACCGGCGACGTGACGGTGCCCGTCGAACTCGCCCTGCGCGAGATCGCCGGCAACCACTTCCAGCCTGACGAGGTCAAGCCGTTCGTTCTGGCCGGGTTCCGCGCGATGACCGTGTTCGGCCCGGCCGACGAAGAAAGCTAAGCGGCGGCGAAGGACAATCCCTGGCCGCCGAACCAGCCCTCGCTCAAGGGGCGGTGCACTGAGCAGTAAGGAAAGGAGGATGAACAATGGAGAAATGGCTGAAAACTGAAAATCGTCCGGTGATCGATGTGGTCAATCTGATCGCCGGCATAGCACTAGTACTGTCGCCCTGGTATCTCGGCTTTGCGGCTGAAACCTATGCAGCTTGGAACGCCTGGATCGCCGGTGCGGTGATTGCCCTGATAGCCGTGGGTGCGCTGGTCGCCTTCCATGCCTATGAGGAATGGGCAAATCTGGCGGTTGGGCTGTGGACACTGGTCTCGCCTTGGGCCCTCGGCTTTTCGGGGTTGGCGACGGCCATGTGGGCGCATGTGATCGTGGGTATTATCGTGGCGGCCTTGGCTGCCGGAAGCCTCTGGTTCTTCGGCAACCGTCCGCTTTCAACCGCCTGACGGTTCCTCCCCGTGGGGGGGGGGGGGGGGGGGGGGGGGGGGG
>NZ_JAIUIQ010000015.1:0-163581 GCF_020165735.1 Mesorhizobium sp. B283B1A | reverse complement strand
AGACTGAAGGAGCATATTCATGAGATTTGCCAAACTTGTAGTGACGACGCTTGCTGTTTCCTTTCTGCTTAGCACACGGCTCTCATACGCCTCGCTCAGACTGCCAGCGAATGCACTTTGAAACTGGCGCGATGCCAGCTCCGGCACATCGTTGTTTCGCACAAGATGGGCGTACAGCGTGACATTGTCGTCGGCGATGTTGCGCAAGAGAGTGTTGAACGCGCGGCAGCGCGAGTTGCGCATCTCAGCGTCTTCCAAATCAAATGGCAGCCCGTTCAGATGTGCCATGGCCATAATCGATCCGTCTTCCAGAAGGACAACCTGGTCGCTCAGATGACCGACATACGGAAGGTAGATCTCGCCAGATCTCTCGGTCCTGCCACTGGCGCCAAACATCACACCATTCCTCTTCCGCGCTTCGGCACTCTGATCGGATTGGCGCTGACGCTCGCCCCGCCCCAGACCGACCCATCGACGCTTCTGCCGGCGGTCTGCAAATAGAGAAACGCCACGCTTGCGGCGTTATAGTCACGCTCAACAATCAGCCGTGCTCCGAACCAGAGTGGCACGAGCACGACTTCATAGAGCGGGTTCTTAAGGATGATGATGACGAGTCCCGCCAACATCATGAGCGCTCCGGCCAGCGTCAGCGGCACCCCCAAAAACAGTGCGGGGCGTGTCGCCGCCACATAGAGGGTGCTCACTTCCAGCCGGTCGCTCATCAGCCAGCGCCTATGAGCGCCTTGCCCAGGAAGCTGGCGCCAAACATGATGACGATTCCTCCAACGACACCCGCAACCAGGCCAAGTGAAGCACGACCGAACATCCAGGAGATCCCGATGGCCACGAGTCCGAGCACGGCCAGTGATTGTCCGAAGGGACCAAGTATGAAGGTGCAGATATTCTGGACCATCTTGGCGGGATCCGTCCCTCCGGTCACCTGTGCCGCGGCCGGCCCGCTGGAGAAGACCGTCCACGCCACGCCCGCAGCAGCGGCCGGTGCGTATTCAGCCGCCATTCGCAGCATGGAAAAAGGCGAAGGAACACGCGTTTTAAGCGCACGAAGTATTTTGAGTGGCTTGATCATTGTATCTCCATGTTTCAATCGAATACGAGTTTGTTCGGGTTCGAGGGTTCCCGCTCATCGGCAGCCTGGCTGTCTGTCGGACCGGAGGGATCGGCCCCGGAGCGGTTTGTCTGATAGGAGCCCCAGATGGCCCAGGAATTTTGGCGGGGCTGCTTTTGGTTGGCCTTTTGGTTCAGTTGGAGCAGAGGCGGCACTGCTTTCCGACCCGGTGCCTCAAGGTGTGGCGCATCTTGGGCGGTCGGCTCCTGCGTTGTCTCTGACATGTCCTTTGCGGCCAACTCGACCTTGCGTACATAACCGTTGGCAAAGCCACGCGTGACGTCACCCGTGTTATAGGCCGAGATGGCACGGCGAAGCGCCATTTGCTGCGCCGGGGCAGTCGCGCCGCCGGCATACCGGCTTTCAAGCAAGTGGGCGGCGGCCGAAAGCGAGGCGCAGGGCTCGAAAGCCTTTTCCGGCGTGAGATTGAGCGTGGGAAAGTTGTTGCTGTTTATCTGCATCAATCCAACATCGACGGAATGTTGTGCTTCGAGTCGGTCCTTGATGCCCCGCGTGGCTTGCAGGTGGTCTATCCAGCGAAGCTGCTCACCTGTGGTGTTGTCATGAGCCACCAGCGTTTCAAAGCCACTTTCAATCTTGGCAATCGCGGCAAGGGTGGACGGCGCGACCCAGGGAGCGCATTTGCGTGACAGGCGGTGGAACTCACGGGGCGAAAGTGGCGCAGGCTCGGCTGGGAGTGACATGGATGTCAACAGAACGATGGCCAGCGGCCAAACTGCAATAAACATTCCCTATCACCTACCTTTCCAAGCTGCCCGACGGGTTCTGGCCCTGTCCGGAACACGCTTATCGGGGCGGTTTGTTACTGTGTGATGTTCAAGTTCAGCTTTTCGGCTTCAACTGAAACAAAGACCTTGATCGTGGCAGTGTGGGTGAGCATCTTGCGCAAGCACGGGTTGGCGGATCCGATTAGCCAGCAGCGACATGCAAAGGATCTTGGTACGACGAGTCCTGTGCGGGATTGCCCGTCCCGGTCGCCTGTTGCTTTTGGACTGTAAGCCGCGGCTTCGGCGGCAGGATGGTGATGGAATCTTCTGCCAAGGTCGAATCAAGGAGAGCATCTAGGCTAGTCCAGGCTGCGGATGCCGTGGGTCGGTCCAGCGAGAGGGCCGAAGAAGGCGACAGTCCCGACGTTGCGGTATGCTGCCAGTTCTTTAAGAGACAGCCATGCGCGGCCCTGCACGGGCAGGTCCATCGGTTGACATCGCGAGCTCGTCTGCGCTGGCTGGAGGGGGCTGTCCGCGGGGCGCCGAAACGCAGCAGCGCAGCCCATCTTGGTGCGAGCCTGATTCAGCTGTTCGGCGAGCCGCACCCCATTTGGCGGCGTCCGAGGCCGCTGCCGACAAGAATAGTGACCAGCTCAAAGGGAGGTGTCGCGTTCAACTGATAATGCTAGCTCGGAACCGTAACCGCAACCGACCTGCCGGTCGCGCGGACCAGAGTTTGGAACGCCGGCCCTCCCCCCGGAAGAACTCGCTTGGAAGGAGACATACCATGGCCCAAGGCTACAGCAGCGACTCGGCCGCTCCTGCGCCCACCGCCTCTGCGATCAATCAAACGCCGCGCTTAGCCACCGCTTCGGAGCCGGACGCACGAGCGGCAGGATTTCGAGTTGATGCAGCTCCGCCATCGCCAGAACCGCGGCGACTCAAGGACACGGCAGGAAACTGGGCGTCCGTGCCGTCGAAGTCGAGTGCTGTTGCCGGGCCTGCAGGTGAGCTCGAACTAGTGCTGAAGGATCGCACGGCAGGGTCATGCCGGCGACTGGACCTGGTCTCCTGGTCACGGACTGACTTGATGCGGTCATTTGGCTGTGGATGAAAGACCAGGACGAGCAACGGCCTCACATTGGCCGCACGCAACGGCGCGTGGCAGCAGGGGCAGCTGTGGTGGGTTGGTCCAGAAGGTTGCCGGGCAACAGCTTTGGAATCAAGGGGATTCAAGATTGAAGGTGAGCCGTTGAAACATGTTCTTGTCATTGACGATGATGCCGCAATGCGACGCCTCATCGCCGAGTATCTCATGATGCATGCGTTGAAGGTAACTGCAGTCAACGATAGCAAGCAGTTCAACCACGTTCTATCTCATGAGCCGGTCGACCTCGTGGTCGTTGACCTCAACCTGGGCCGTGAGGATGGGCTTGCGATCGTCCGCAAGCTGGCGACAAAATCGGATTTGCCTATCATAGTGATCAGCGGCGACCGGCTCGATGAGGCCGAAAAAGTCGTTGCACTGGAGCTCGGCGCAACCGATTTCATTCCCAAGCCTTTCGGCCTGCGCGAGTTCCTGGCCCGCATTCGCGTAGCGCTACGCCAGCGCATTTCCAGTCCGCGAACGAAAGATCATCGCTCATTCCGCTTTGGAGCTTGGAAGCTCAGCGTCAAACAGCGGCGGCTGATCTGTGCAGAGCGTGGCGAGGTCAAGCTTACCGCATGTGAGTTCAATCTCCTGATCGCGTTCCTGGAGAACCCCCGCAGCGTACTATCCCGAGAACGGCTTTTGCTCGCGAGCCGTGTGCGTGGTGAAGAGGTCTACGATCGAAGTATCGATGTCCTGATCTTGCGCTTGCGCCGGAAGCTCGAGGCTGATGCGGCCAATCCTCGCCTGGTCAAGACGAGTCGTGGTGCGGGGTACTTCTTCAACGCTGACGTGGACGTTAGCTACGGAGGCACCTTGGCCGCGTGACAGGGGCGATTCTGGCGATTGCTGACGAGGAGGCTGATCAAGCCAAAGCGGTGTTCTCAGGCCACGGCCTTTAGCTCGGCGCCGGGGTACAGGCCAAAGGCGTAGGTCGTCGATCTGGCTGTTGGGATGGCTGTTGACGATGCTGGTGAGGACGGCGGCGAGATAGCCGAGTGGCTGGACACCATTGAGCTTGCGGGTCTCAGCGATGCAATCACCGCCCCTTGTTTCGGCACCGCAGTTCGAGCCAGCGAAGAGCGCGTTCTTGTCGTTTGAGCCCGATCGCACGATTGAGCGCTCGACGGTGTTGCTGTCGACCGCGATGCGACCCTCCCAACGAAGCGCGAGAGACCCAATTTGAGAAGTGTGAATCGCCTTGTCGAGCGTAAGCGCCTCGCCGATCGCCTATGGATTTGGGCTTGACGTTTTCCGGAATCGCCAGGGCATGAGTTCCTCGATCTGGCTCTGCGGATGGCCGTTGATGATGGCGTCGAGAGTTTCGGCGAGTAGGCAACGGGATTGACGTCGTTGAGTCTGCAGGTGGCCACGACGGATGAGAGCAGTGCCCAGTTTTCGGCCGCAAATTCATGGCCAGCAAAGAGAGCATTTTTTCTGGTCGCGCATACTGGACGGATGGCGTTTTCGACTGGGTTGATCTCGAGCTCGAGCCGCCCGTCGTCGAGGAAGCGGGTGAGCCCCTCCCAGTGAGCGAGCCCATAGCGGATGTCTTCGGCCAACCTGGAGCCGGAGGAGATCATCGACAGTTGCTTTTCGGACCATGGTTTCAGGGCGGCGATGATCGGCGCGGAATAATCCTGTCGAGCGGCAAGCCGGACTTGAGGCGATGCGCCGCGCACTGTTGCCTCGATAGCGTGGAACGCCGCGATCCGGCGTATCGCCGCTTCGGCGATCGGGGACTTGGTGTTACGCGCCAGCTCGCAAAGCGTCGACGCAGGCGGCTCCAGCAATGGACGAGCAGCCACGGTCCTTGCGGCCGTTCCAGGCATGTCAGCCGGTCATAGCCCTCATAGCGTCAATGAACAGGCGATCCGCGTCAGCCAGACGCCGGCGCATGTGCTCGGCTATCGGCTTGAGATCGAAGCAGGCCCGGCCTGCCCAATTGCCCAGTGTGGCGCGATCCAGTTGGATGCCCCTGGCGGGCGTAGATTTCGGCCTGCCGGTAGAACGGCAAATGATCACCGAACTTGGCGACGATGACCTGGGCGATTAGCGCCTCGGTCGGCAGGCAGCCGGGCACGATATGCTCGGGCGCATGCGCCTGCACGACCGCGCTCGACCAGCGCCGGCAAGCGTATTTCGGGCGGCGCGTGACCAGCACGCGCAACTGCGCCGGGATCGCGTCGAGCCGCTCGCTGACATCCTCGCCGATCCTTAGCCATCTCGCCGCAGCCGCAGGGGCACAGCGTGCTCTGGGCTCGATGATCCGTTCCACTCGCGGCAGATGAGCCGGCAAGTGACCACGGTTGCGCGGGCGTGAACCGGACGCGCCGTCCGAACGACCCTGGATGACCCGCTGCGCCCTTTCCTGCGCGGCGTCGAGCACGCCCTGCGCGATCTCCACGTCTTCGAGCGGCAGGTGGTATTGATCGGGATGCAGCTTCTCGGACCTGGCGCCGAACTTCTCGTGATTGAGTTGACCGACGATGGTCTCCAGGCGACGCCGCGCCTCTTCGGATTCAGCCAAGGCAGCCTGGTGCTCGGCCAGGGTCGCTTGCGTCTGGGCCAGGAGCGCCTTCAAACGCTCGTTCTCTTCCTGGAGAACCGTTGATTCATGCACTAAATCAACCGCGTGATCTCCGAGAACGCCATCGGAGACAACGCAGCTGAGTCACCGTGCCACACTCATCCGGCCAATTGCCGACGCCGTGCCCGCTCGGGCCGAACCAGTCTCCAGTCCAGCCCTTCTAACAATGCCGCGCGAACATCGCCGGCGACATGCGCATCACCCCGTCGCGAACCTGCGGCCAGACGAACTTCGAGCCCTCGAGCCGCTTGAACGAGCACAAGGCCGTTGCGATCCCAGACAAAATCTTGATCCTGTCAGCCCTTTTGGCCCGGAAGACGAAGGCCGCCCCACAGTAGGGGTCGAGGCCTAGCATCTCCTGCACAGCCAATGCCAATCCGTCCATGCCGCGCCGGAAGTCAACCGGCCCGGTCGCCACGTAGATTTTCAGATCGGCGCCCGGTGCAATCATCGCGAGGCCCGAACCGCTCGGATCACCTGCGACAGCTGCTCGAGGTCAACCGTCGTTCGGATCACCATGTCGTCGATCACGATTTCCACCCTCGCGCTTGCGCCGATTTCGGTGGCCTCAGCTGAGGCGCCGACCATTCGTCCACCATCAGCGGCGCGAACATCGGCGCCATGCTTTCTGGCAGTGCCAGTTGTCCCCGACGAAGGCGACGCCGCCAATCGGCGGGTCGCGCCATGCTTGCGGGCGACCGCCGCCACCTGCACCTCCGGCATCAGGCTCTCGGCGGCAATCCGGGCTCTGTCGGCCTCCGAGCGAACCCGCCGTCCCGTCGGACCGTCCAGAACCTCGAGCCGGCCTGCGCAGCCAGCTGTTGGGACGTGGTCGCCAAAAGAGCTGTTCTGCTTCATCGCGGCCATCGAGCTCAACGCCCCGCGTCGGAGCGCTCTCTGCTTCTATAGGAAGTCATGAGGTCCGCTCGGGCTTGATCGGGGTCTTGCCTGATGGACGACGTGTTTGCTGCACTCGCTTGCGGCCCCGTGCTGAGGATTTGCGGATCTTCAGTCCTCTGCCTCTTCGCCGGTGTCAACAGCGCTGTGTAGTGTTCATTGTTTATGATGACGCCCCCGCTGTTCACGCGGTTGCTCCTGTCAAGTGCACTCGTCAGCTCGGCCTGGGCGTGGCGAGTCCTGCTCACGTGCCGTTCAAACGAGGCTGGCGCGACTTGTCGGGCTTGCTGCGCTTGCCACACCGCGTGTCGCACCTGCGACCCGGCTGCTCCAAACGCTTCCGCGGGGCTTGCAAGCTCGTGGGGCAAGCGCCCCTGCCACAGTCGGTTTTGCAGCGCGTGCCGATCGGGGACGAGGGCCTCGAGGTGCAGCGGCCGCTGCGGGTCTGGCAAGTCTTGGTTCGCCAATCTCTCAACCAGCGAGCGCGTGCCGTCCACCACGAACACGCCGCAATCAACACCGTTGTTCTGCAGGGCCATGGCGGGTGTCACCACGGTGGTCACTTCCAGTCTGGCTGCGAGCTCTCGTGCAGGCGCGTCATTGTATGGCAGTCCATCGCCGCGACGGATGGAGTCGTAGTGATAGGCAACCGCTTTATCCGGGTCGCTGCGATCTACGAGCAGCAGCGACCAATGCTCATTGCGTCCATCATTCTCCGCCATAGCCGTGGGATCGCCACTGTTCACAGGCAGGAACACGAAGTCGGCTGCGACGTCGTTTTGATGATAGATGGACAGCACTATAGGGTTCGGGTCCCGGTCGTGACGGCGCAGTTGCTGGGAGACCAAGGAATCCACAAGCCGCGTTCGGGCGGCGAGTGCTGGGTGGTGCATCTGCAGGCTCTGCGCCAGCAACTGGTAATCCCTGCTGATATGGGCGTCACCCAGCAGGTCGGGGCCGAGCACCGCCCCTTCGGGGAGGTTGAACGAGCCTGACGGAAGGGCTGCGATGTGTGCCTCGGAGGAGGTGGTCAGATCGACCAACGGAACACCGCGATAGGTATCTGACTGCGTCGCTGGCAAGGCGGGTTCTGGAGCCCTTGCCGGTACTGCTGCCGCTGCAGCTTCCCTCATCGCACCGCGATGGACGAGCCAAACGGCGTTGCCGCCCTCCGGCATCAGGGCGGTGTAGCCGTGACCTTTGATTTCGAAGTTCCATTCCGGCTTGTCGGCATCCGGCAAGAGGCCATGGTGATTGAGAAAAGGGAGCATCGCCTCTGGGACGCGTTGAGTCCCATGGGAGAAGCCGTTGGGGACGGCGGACGAAAGGTCTATAAGGTCCTCGATCGCCGCGGGGGGCGCCTCAGACCTTGCGGAGGGCGCGGCCCGCTGCATCCTTCTGATGGGCTCGGCCCCTGTGCCTGGAAGGGGTACCCCAGCCAAGGGCAATTCACCGAACTGCTGCATGGGGGGCTGCATTGGCACGCGGCCGCCTGAATTGCCGATTTGGCTCGGCTGCTGCTGAAAGGCGACGACTTGCGGCGTATTCAGGGCCGTCAGCCTCTCCGCTGGCCACAGCGCTGTGGAATGTTCATTGTTGGTGACGACCCCCCGGGGTGGCCGGTGGGCGCCCTGATCAAGCGCATCCGGCAAGGGCTGTATCTGCTGTTGGCTGGCAGCTAGGACTGGCGGAGCGGCGGCCTGAACTCTGGCCCATCCAGAGCTTGCGAAAGCGTCCGACATGCTTGTGTTGAGGTTATCCCGTCCAGCGGGCATGCTTGGATTGTTGAAAAAAGACGAGGCGGCTTGATCATTCTGCCCTTCCTGAAGCGCGTCGTGCAACCCCTGCTCGATTCGCACAAGCGCCTCTGTATTGGTTGGCACCACGTCGGCTCGATCAACGAACAGCGATAGGTTCGCCTTGGCAAGCGCGTATGAGTCCGCTTTGCGAATCCGCTCTAGCGCGTAGCTGAGATAGCGATCGTCTGGGTACAAGCTCTCGGCGCTTTTCGCCCGCTCATCGTGATCCAGCCCAGTGATCGTCTGACCCTGTTTGTCAAGCGCCGCAGAAAATTTGCGAAGACTACGACTATAGATAACACGGGTGCCTGGAGCCAACCCGCTGTCACCGGCCGCTTTTTCCAGGAGGTGCGCGTCTGCCTTTGCGGGCACCGGCCGGTCAGCAACTGAATAGTCCGGCTCATGATACGCACGCAGGACGTTCAACGCCGGCTTCATATCAGGGTAGTCCTGAAAGAAAGTATCGAGGTGGTCGACCAGGGATTGGTGATTTGTTAGATCATTCGCTTGGCCGCGCTCGCCGAAATGATTCGCCAATCGGCGAAGCGAATAAGTGTAAGCTTGAAGCCTACTCTTGCTATAGCCTTGCTGAGAGTCCGCAGCCTGGGCGATCGCCTTATCAATAACGTTCCAGTGTTCGTCGGACACATGGCGATAGCTGGGGTCACGACGTACTCGAGGCGCGACAGGAGCCGGATTGGAGCGGCGCGGCGCGGCCACGTGCTGCTCAATGCCCACTTGCCGGGCCGGACCCGCATCAGGCAAGCGGCCATCGCGGTCCGAGGAAGAGAGCATCGCCTGTGGGACGCGTTGAGTTCCATGGGAGACGCCTTTGGGGAGGGCGAACGAGACGGTTATGGAGCTCCCGATAGCAGCGGAGGGCGCTTCAAATTTTGCGGAGGGCGCGGCCTGCACATGCATCCTTCTGATGTGTTCGGCCCTTGCGCCTTGAACGGGTAGCCCTGCCAATGGCAATTCAGCCAACCGCTGCATGAGGGGCTGCATCGGCGCGCGGCCGCCCGAATGGCCGATTTGGCTCGGCTGCTGGTGAAGGGCGACGGCTTGCCGCGCATTCAGGGCCGCCAGCCTCTCCACTGGCCACAGCGCCGTGAAATGTTCACCATTGACGATGACCAACTGTGGCCGGTGGTTGCCCTGGTCAAGCGCATCCGACAAGGGTCGGATCTGCTGTTGGCTGGCAGCTACGATTGGCTGAGCGGCTTGATCATTCTGCTCTTGGTGAAGCACGTCGCGGAGTCCCTGTTCCACTCGCAGAACGGCCCCTTCATTGTGCGCCTCGTCGGCTCGATCATCGAACATCGGCCGGAACGCCTCGGCCACTTGCTGCTCCACGCTCACTCGCCGGGCCTCGCCCGCTTGCCGCCCTTCCAAGCCGGCGTCCTGCGGCAAAGCTGTTGCACGGGATGGATTTTTTCGCGGGTCCACACTAGCCTCACATCAAACGGTATCGTTAAATTCCTGCGCCAATCCACGCGGCGGCTCATCGAGTCGAAAGTCTGTGGAGAGTTCCTCCTCTGCTTCCGTCAACGGTGCCGGCTCCGGGAGGGCGCCTGTCTGGCCTTCAAAGATGCGTTTCAGAATGCGGTCCGAAAAATATCGCACCTTCCTCAATTGCAATGGTGGCAGACCTTTGATGAGAACGATCTCGTAGTCGTCGTCGAGCAGCCGAACCTGTTCGGGACGCAACAGCGGTGCACCTTGATGCGAATTCTGAATGTTCCAATCGAATCTTCGCGCCTGGCTGTAGGAAATCGATTTGGCTTCAAACGTGTATTCACCGATGGCTTTGGAAATGTAATTTGGGGTCTCGTCATCGGCCGTTGCCATGAACACTTGCAGGCCGGTATTGCTGAGAAAATTCTGCTTGCCAGCCTCTCCATAAGCCCCTGTCAGTGCCGAAAGGCTTTGGATGATGAGCATGAAACGCCCCTTGTAGCCCGCGATAGTCGTAATTGCGGTCTCGATCGCCTCCAGCTTACCCAAGTGCTTGAACTCATCGAGCAGGAAGAGAACCTCGTGCTTTTCCTCCGGGCGGGGCAGCGACCGCTGTAGAATTGAAACGATCTGCTGAAAAAACAAGCGTATCAAAGGCGCGATCACCTCAAGGTCGTTCGGACCAACGCAAAGATAGATGCACGTTCTGCGACGGCGAAGATCATACACCGAAAAGTCCGAGCGACTTGTGGCCGCCTTAACAGCGGGATCCGCCCAGAGATTGAGCCCGCCATCGCCGAGCACTGACGTGTAGGAGGTCAGTATTTTTGTGTCGTTCCCCGCCATGTCGTCGAAGATGCGTTGAGCCTCTTTGTTCCGGGTCTCCATCGCGAGTTGCGCGAAGAGCTTAAACTTCTCCCCCGGCTGGGCGAAGAGATCATAGACGGCGCCGATTGTCGGCGTACCCCGCTCGATGCAGGCAAGGATCCCCGCGACAAAGATATCTCGCGCGCCGCTGATGAAACCTTCCGCGCCTTCCCCCTTGGCCGTAATCAGGTTTGCGGCCAAGCGGCGGGCTTCCGTGAATTGGAGCTGTGGAGGCAGCGCTATAAGGTCCAACAGTGGATTGTAGCAGTTCGTGCGCCGCTCCGAATCCAGCGGCGCGAATTTGAACACGTCATCGCCTGCGGCTTTGCGCGCCCTCGAGGTGAGCTCAAAGAGCTCCCCCTTGACGTCCAGAGCTATCACTGAGCCTTTGAATGTAAGTAGCGTTGGAATGACTACGCCGACGCCCTTGCCGGCGCGGGTCGGTGCAACGATGAGGCTGTGAGGCTGCTCGCCATTGGTCAGGTAGTAGCCAGGCCAGAAAGGGCCACTCGTCTTCCCAAATACCGGTCCTTTCACGCCACGGTATCGTCGCAGATATCCGGTGCGTCGCATTTCATCCACTCGAGCCCAACGAGCCGTCCCGTGGTGTTCGAGCTTGCGGCGCAACACGACCTGCTGAATCAGCAAGACGACCACGGATGTCGAGAGCACGATAGCCGCGCCCCGATAGAAGACGGGGGTTGCGAAACCCAGATAGAAGGGCGTCTCAAACCAAAAGGCACGGACATCAAACGCCATCAAGGCCTCGCCGCCACCGCCGTGGCGGAAGGTTGCGTACAGACTTGCCGCACAGAACCCCACGGCGAGCGAGCAGGCAATGCTAACGGCTATGTTGGGGGTCGTCGTTTTGGTTGAAGGCATTGTTCCATTGCCTGCCGCAGCTCATGGTGCGGCTTCAGACACCGAACCGACGTCGCGATGTCGCCGCTCGACAGATCGATGCCGAGGCAGGTGGCGCAATGATTGCATCGCACCACCCGGCAGACGTGGTTTTTTGAAAGTTACACAAGTTAGTGCGTCAACGGCCAGCGACTTGGAAACAGCCAGGCCGTGAACGGAATTCGGGAGAGAAACGTCTATACCGTTGCCGAGACCTCAACGGCCCCCGCGATCCCTGTTCCTGGTGGACTCCTGCAGGTCCGCTCGGGCCTGACTGTAGCTGCGGTTTATGGCCTGCCCTATTAGACCACCCCGCTGCAGCTGTTCATAGGAGATTTGCGTGCCTGTCGCATGAACCGCAGCCTCAAGCCCTGCTATGTGGGCGTCCAGATCCGCATGCCGTTCCTGTGCATGCTGCGGCGGAGGCATTTGCCGCAAGATGGGTTCCAGGCCGGGAACTGCGTGAGCTTGGGCCTGTTGATTTGGATCCATCTGGTGATACGCCTGAAAAATAGCATTCTGTGCCACCATCCTGATGTTGCCGTTCGGATCAGACATCAATTCAACGGCTTGATCAAGAATGCGAGATTGGTTTTCGTTATTGAACTTGCCGAAATTGGGCGCAACGTTAAGAGCTCCGAGAGCTTGCGAGGCCGGATCCATGTTGCCAATGCGATTGACAACAGCATCTTGCATGTGTGGCGTTAGGTAATTGGCTATATTGCTGACCGCTCTGACTTGCTCCAATGCAACGTTGTCCGGCTGGTACCCCAATTCGGATGTCAGCTTCCAGGTCAGCTCGACGGCTGATCGTCCGAGCTGATTGCCGCGCCTTTCAAATTTTGCGAGTTCAGTTTCTTGCCCGGGTTGAGTGCCCCGAATGGCTGTTCGCGCTTCCTTCCCGAGGCCTTTGAAGCCTGCAAGATTTCGCGCTGTATCGCGCGGGTTAGCGGTTACCAGCCGTTCTGCCACCTGCGTTAATGGCCCCTCTGTAAGGGACAGGATGGTAGAGGGTTCCCTGGCTTGTTCCCTGGCTTGGGATGAACTTGCAGCTGCGCGTGCCCGTTTGTTATCGCGATCCATTGCTCGGTCTCCAAAGTCGTTATTCTACGTTTGAGGTTATCACCCAAGCCTGACCTGCTGAACCGATATGGTGTTACAGTTGTAGTCTGGCAGAAGGTTCCGGTCCCGTCCCAGCCAAGATGACGAGGCTGGCATCAAATGCTGTGAGTGACTTCTGCCAAAGCGCATGAATGGTACGCCCCGGCTCTGTCGCCTCCTCCTTCCGGTCGTTGTAAGAGCCCGGGATGATATCCTCGCGGCAGCTTCTCCTTTGAGCGCAGGGGGGATGATCGAGGGTTGCTACGACGACCTTCGCCCGCTCCGGCTGATCAGCCGCGGCCGAGCTCTCATGCCTGCCTGGCAGGGAAATCAGTCCGACCTGACCGGCAATTTGCGCGGCCGCCAATAGCACCACCGTGCCTTGCCACCATCCAGGGGCTTCCTGCTGCAGACTCATGGTGATCTCGCCACGGGGCCGGTGACAGGCGAGGTGCAAAGGACGGGCGGGAAAGATCGCGCTGGCGGGCAGCACGGCATCGCGCAATGCCGCCCCGTCCTCGGCCCGGCCGCCTGTCGCCTATGAGTGCCCGGTCGTTAGCCCCAGCCGCTGGCGAGCCAACCGTCAGCTGGGCGACAGCGACATGTTCAACGCCTTAGTGCCCGGGGGTTTCTCAACGGGAGGTCGCCTGGCGCAGTCACCCCGGAACGGACGGCCTATTCAGCGCCAGCTCCGCAGCAACATGACCGGCTGCAATGGCCACGCAGCCTTGCGCTCCAACGGCATGATGCAGGCGCACCATCGACATTACTTGCTTTGGCTGCAACATCCCCTCTCCTTCCCCGCCCCACGACGGTGCAGGGCTCAGGAAAACTTCAACTACGCAAAGACGGTCAGTTTCTTCAGCTGCACCTCGATCGGATGCAAGTGGATAAAGGAGGGTTCAAGTGGCGCCGAAGCGCAGACGCGATGGCATGACTCGCGCACGCAGCCATCCTGGCCGACGCCAGGCCTGTTCTTGGGCACAAGCTCGAATTGAGCGCCTTATCAAGGCTCAAGGAGTTTTCAGGTTACCGTCGCGATCGGGGCGCTATTACGCTCTGAGCACGCACACTTAGGGAGAGCAATCGCAGGGACGAACATGAGAGGGATACATTGCGTGGCCCGCGCCTTCGATCCTGCAAAGCTGCATTTCACATCCTGGGCGGGCGACCCGACGCAGAGAGCAACATAGACGGTCAGCGTGTTTTCACGTGGGGAAGTCGCGAACGCGGTTCCAACGTTATTTCGGCCGCAGCCTATGGGAACAGTGAGCGGATCTGCAGCCACAGCCAAGTCGCAGTGACCGAGATCTAATAGATCACTGCAACATCGACGAGATCGTAGGATCATCAGGCACGGTTGAGGGCACCAAATATTATGGCAGCATCGACAGCGGCGACCGGCATGCAAGCTTGCTTGGTGACTAGCGTCAGTTTTGCTACTTTGAATGAGTCGCTCACACTAAGGCATCGTAGAGCTGGCCTAAGTCGCCTCAAGCCGACGCGCGCCGCAAACCATTATTGCTGTGCAGGTGTTTGCAGCCCTGTGCGATTGGGAGACCGCCTCGCCATGAAGTGGACCAGCTTACTTCTGCTGAGCACATTCAGGCTCGGACCTGTGTCCCTCAAGAAGAGGGTGGTTCGATCCGGCACTGACCCTAGGGCGGGGGGGCTTGTTGAGCCGGTGCCGGACCGAACCGTCTAGGGCAACGCCGGCTATGTCGTGGGAAATTGTGGCTTCGGCGCGGCTAAACCGTGGCGGAAATGTGTCGCCGATTCACCGTTTCCAACACGCGCGTTGAAAACGTGACTGGACGTTTCGGAAAGCGCCTAGCGCTGCTGGGCCTGGCGGGAGCTCTGCAGATGGGAGGCTATCCTGGCTGTGAAAATAGTCGCCTGATTAGGCGCCGGGTGCAGGAGGGGAAAACGTTCAATGTCGATTCCGCGTGGCGAGGGGGAGACACCACAGCAAGCCAGCCGGCGCGGCTCGACCGAATCGAATTCGATCATCTCCTTCGGAAGGGCTCACAACACACGTCTATCAGGAAATGCGGATCCGAAGCAGAAGTCATGCGCTCCAATCTTGCAGCCTTATACAACACGCCCGGCGATTTTCATCACCGGACCAAGGCCGCGTTGTGTGACCCGTTCGATGGCACTAGCTCCTGTCAGCGAGAGGATTGGAGTTTCTGACCGAATTGTCTCTCGTCACATTGATTGGGAAGAACAGTTAAGATCGGCTATGGACAATCTGGACGCTTTGACCCATCCAAATCATGGCGCGGCCTGCCTGTCGATAACGAAAGTCTGGCATTGAGCTTTTGGAACGGACCAGGGCTGCCGCAGGTCTTCGAGCCGTCCTGCATGGGCGAATAGGAGTCCCGGGTCAGGCGACTGCGGAAGATGGCCAAGTCATTGCCGCCTTCGCCCAGAAGCGCGGAAGGCGGCTATACTCAGATTGGCCGATACATCAAAACCCGACCCGTCGGAATTAACTGCAGCAAATAGTCGAAATCACTGACGTTGCCCGTTAGAACGGAAAATCCCATTTTCTGCGCATGCAGGAACAGCACGCAGTCCTGAAGCGCCCGAAGCTTGGAATCGTGCTTGTAGCCCTGGAGGCGACACAGCATTCCTGAGAGAAGGGCGGCTCGGCCCAAGACATCGGGATCTGGTGCAAAAACCCGATGGGACGGCATGTCCTTGATCATGCTCCCGATCTGCTTGACAGCTTTACTCGTGCCCGAGTGTTTCGGATCAAGCACGCCTACAGTGTGCATCAGCTCCTGGATCGCTACGGTGCTATGGTTGACCTGCCTGACATCGAGGAGGTCGGCAACTGCGTCAGGCGCCCGGCCTTGCAAACCGTCGATATAGACGCAGGTGTCCAGCAGCAGTTCTTGCCCCGCCCCGACGAGGTTGCCGATGATCGGCAGCTCCGTGTCGGGGCGGCGGCTCAAGGTTTTTTGAGGATCAAATCGCGACCACCTTAAGGCCGCACCAAAGTCGAAATCGGCCAATTCAGAATCCGAGCTTCAGCGTCGGATCCACAGTCCCCCGTGTTTTCCTGAAGGTCTCGGCGAAGTTGTCTTCCAGAGCCACATTGGCCAATGCAAATTCGACGAGCTCGGTATCAGACGTCAATCCGGTTCGAGCCTTGGCCCTCTTGATTAGATCAGCACTCACCCGCCCCGCAATCCTGCCGTCCTTCTCAGCGCGCAGGCCGGATTCTTCCGCCCTCTGCAGGACGGCGTTAATCCTGGCCAATCTACGCATCTGCAATTTCTCAGCCAGTTTGGGATGGGTTCTCGTCCGCTTGCCCACTGGCCCTTGGCCGCGACGCATCCGTACAGCTGTCTTCGTCATCGGGGTTCCCCGCAGATCCGTTTAACAAAAATGGATTCTAGACAACATAGCAGGCAAGGTGAATTTTTCAAATACCCCAAGACAAAGGGCGGTTGTTGACACCCGGACGTTGCGTGCTGAAGCTCTCCAAAAGGAGGGATGTCACGGCTGCAATCGACCGAAACAGCAACTCAGGTACAATTTTTCCGGCATTAGATGCCATGGGGGTGGAAAGCCGCCTTGGGCCCTTCGCGCCCGAACGATTGTTCACGGTGGATCACCTCCACGAAAGTATCCACAATTGGCGACGTTTGCGAAATATTATCGCTGCCGCGGCGCCAAAATACCACATAATTGTATCTCGCTGACGGCTCAAAAGGAACGATTTTCACATCAAACATTTGATATTGCTGTGCAACAAATTCATTATCTATTGCAATGCCTAAACCATATGCGACAAAAGAAGCATCCAATCCTATTGTGTCCGAATGAACCTTCGGCAATAAAGGAAGTTCTCTCCGCCCGTATGTCAATAGACCCAATTTGTTAGAAGTGTATTCTCTCTCTAGAACGATAAGGGGCTCCCCTGAGAGGTCGTCAACAGTTATGATGTCCTTTTCAGCAAGGCGATGGTCGGGTTGCAACACGCAGACACTCTTGCTTTCGGCGACTATCTTCCACTCAAAGAAGCGTTCATCTAACGGCAGTCGGGAAATCCCGATATCGGCCGCTCCCGTCACAACGCTTTGTGCTATCTCGTCGTATCGCTGCGCCCTATAATGAAATTCCAGAGTCGAATCTAGACTATTTAGCGCAAGAATTATTTTGGGGATGAGTCTCAACGAGAATATATGCGGTGCGGCAATCGTCAGGAGGTTTCTCTTGGCGCTGAAAGAGTCGGTGATTTCCCTCTCGATGTGCCCTAGCGTCTCAAAGTATCTGTCTATGCGGCTGTAAATTTCGATGGCTCGCGTGGTTGGAACAAGGCCGCGGGGATCTCGCGCAAAAAGCTTCTCACCAACAGCTTCTTCAAACAGCTTGAGATGCTGGCTTACGGCCGACTGGGTAATCCCGAGTTCTCGGGCGGCCCGCCTCGTAGAACCGGTCCTCATGATCTCCCGAAAAATCTGAGCGGACCTGAACCCAGCCTTGCTGTTTCGGCCGGAAATCTCTTCCATTGCCTTTGTCCGAATTGGTGGCCGCGGAGCCAGAGGCTCCGTTTGGCCGCTATATCAGTAAAATTAATAGGGTGTCACAAAAACTTAATAAATTGACCATTTTCCCGATTCTCCCCATCGTCTGGCGTAACAAAACCGGTGGATCAGACGCATCAGAGAGAACGCTGACATGACGCATGCAGCAACACCCGTCCCTGGCAGAGCGGATAGTTCACAATCGAACACAGGGGACACAGCTCTAAACATTGCGCACTATAACGTTAGAAAAGCACATATGCGGCATTCGTATTTCCGTGCCTCTGGCAGGAACTGTACCGACCCCAGCTCGGACGTTGCGCACCCGCAACCAACTACCCGCGCTTGTCGTAAATCCGCACGGCCGATCCTTACCGGATCAAGGGACTAGCCAACACTTTCTCCGCAGTCGATCGGTTGCCACAAAAAGTGGCCGCTAATGACATTTGCCTATACAGGGGTTGATACTCAATCATGCCTTCGCCGTTCACCCTCGCCCTCACCGGACAGTCCCTCATCTACCACGATATTCGGCATGTATCGGACGACGGCTTCGCCACGATCAAAGAACTGATCCGACAAGCCGATGCCTCATTCACGAATTTAGAAACCACGATACTCGGCCGGCATGGTGGGTGGCCGATGAAAGGCACCTATTTCCAGTGCTCTCCACCTGTCGTGTTAGATAATTTGAAGGATATTGGCTTTAGCGCACTGGCTCTTTCCAATAATCATGCGTTCGATCTTGGGCCCGCAGGAGTGCTTTCGACACTTGAGGAAGTAGACGAGCGTGAGTTTCTGCGTGCAGGAATTGGCGTTGACGCCAGTGACGCGAGCAAAGCCGGCATCAAGCAACTCGGCAAGAGGAAGGTCGCCCTCATCGCGATGGATGCCGGACCAGGGCCAGCCACAATGTACGCTGAAAATGCGGCAGGTACCCGTCCCGCTCGACCGGGGGTGAACAAACTCGATGTCTCGCGGGTATTCGAGGTTGACGATGAGAAATTCGCGAACCTGCGTTCCATTCAGGAAACGTTTTTAAGCAACTCTATGGAGCGCGGAACCTACACGCAGCCGGACGATCCCCGCGAACTGACATCGTCCGATGAAATCGACTTTTACGGAACCATTTTTCGCCGATCCCCCGAGAACTGCCGAAGGATCATCTTCAACGAGCAAAGTTTACGAGGTCAGCTCGCCGCAATCCGGAAGGCCTCGTTGGCCGGTGCCTTTGTCATCGCCTATCTTCATCATCATCATTGGGAACCAGATTGGCGCGAGGTTCCCGAATGGGTTCAATTCTTCGCGCGATCCTGCATTGATGCGGGAGCGAATGCGTTCGCCAGCCACGGCGCACCGGTGCTGCAGCCGATCGAAATCTACCGCGGAGCTCCGATCTTCTACGGATTGGGAAATTTCCTGTTTCATCTACCCGAAGGTGAGGACGAATGGAGCTCACCGGATATCTGGAAAAGTATCGTCGCGACGTGCAGCTTCGATGGCAACAACCACTTGGAGTCGATCTACCTCGCTCCAATCGTGATTGGAGGGGAGCAGCGGCTGAGCAGCAACAGGTATCATGAGCGTCTTGTGCCCGTGCCCGCATCAAAAGAGCTGGCCGGTTCAATGCTCGAAGACCTATCTCGACGCTCGCAAAAGTATGGAACCGAAATAGTGCTGGAAGATGCTCGCGTTCTTCTGCCAAAAGCTAATTCCCGCAGCGTCGAGGTCGCCGCCAGCAGGTAACGTCGTCCATGCACGTCAACCTGGCCCGCATCCTGATGATCGTGTCGTATAGTGCCAATGCACTGATGACGGGGCGCCCCCTTACAGCCGAACGGATCCAAATGCGCACTTGGACAATGAGGAGAACCGAACATGCATAACGATGGGCTGGGCGTCTATGAAATCGCCCGGCGCGTGGACACCAAGAGCGCCGACTACTGTGCGCTCAGCGACCGCATCTGGGCCATGCCGGAACTCGCCTTCGAGGAGCATCGCGCGGTCGCTGAGCAGATCGCCTTGCTGGAGCACGAAGGCTTTCGCATCACCAAAAAGCTCTGCGGCATGGCAACTGCCTTCGTGGCGGAACATGGAAGCGGTAGCCCAACAGTCGGTTTTCTGGGGGAGTTCGATGCGCTGCCGGCTCTCGGGCAAGTTTCGGGCATAACCGAGCGCATGCCTACCGCGGAGGGCGCATCTGGGCATGGTTGCGGGCACAATCTTCTCGGTTCCGGATCTGCGCTCGCAGCCGTGGCCTTGAAGGATGCGCTTGCATCGGGCGCCATCGCGGGCACGGTGCGCTATTACGGCTGCCCGGCGGAGGAGAGCGGATCGGGCAAGACTTTCATGGCACGGGCCGGTCTCTTCGATGATCTCGATGCCGCCTTCTGCTGGCATCCAAACGTCGTCAACGAGGTGCAGTCCACCTCGTTTCTCGCGTGCATTCAGGCTAGCTTCCGCTTCACGGGTCAGGCGTCGCATGCGGCGGTTTCTCCCCATCTTGGCCGCAGCGCGCTCGACGCGGTGGAGCTGATGAATGTGGGCGTAAATTACATGCGCGAGCACATGGCGTCGGATGCGCGCGTCCACTATGCCATTACGAATACGGGTGGCGATGCGCCAAACGTGGTACAGGCTTTTGCGGAATCACTCTACCTGGTGCGTTCGCCGCATTTGCCGGATGCGGAGCACCTCTTCCAGCGCGTCAAGAAGATCGCCGATGGCGCCGCGCTGATGACGGAAACCACCGTTGAGGTGCAGATCATGGATGCAAACTCGAACGTTCTGCCTAACAAAGTGCTGCAGGAGGTTATGTACGAAAACATGAGTCGCCTGGGCGGCCCGGGCTTCGACGATACGGATTATGCCTTCGCCGAACAACTGCGGAAGAACGCGTTTACGAACGAGGAGATTGTGGCGAGCGTTGCGCTCTACGACCGTTCGCTGGCGAGCCAGGTGCTGCATGACGGGCTACTTCCCATGCCTGCGCGCGAAGGGATGATGATGGGCAGCACTGACGTCGGCGACGTGAGCTGGATCGTGCCCACGGTTCAGTGCAGCACTGCCTGCTTCGCTATAGGTACGCCGTTCCACACTTGGCAGCTCGTCACGCAAGGGAATCTGCCTGCAGCCCATAAGGGAATGGTGCTCGCGGCGAAAGCAATGGCGACCACCGCGGCAGATTGCCTGCGCAATCCCGATCTTATCGCCCGGGCGAAAGCGGAATTGAAGGAGCGTACTGGAGGGCGACGCTACACTTGCCCAATTCCGCCCGAGATCACGGTCGACAACCTGCGCGCTAAGGCAGCGGCTTTTGCATAGGTGCAAGAAGACCTTACGCTCGGCGGCCTCGCTTGCAGAGTTTCACTATATTTATGGCGGACAACGCTCGATCACAGTTGCGTTCATCAAGTTCCGCGAATAGCGTCGCAATGACATCGACTGTCTGCCGCGCCCCGGGGGTTAGCAGAGCAGGGAAAACGCAGCGCGTTCAGCGATGAATGTCCCCAGACCCTCCTTCTCTGCGCTCGCGCAAATGGTCTGCATTGAGCCAGCGGTTCGCCTCGGCCACCTCTCATGAATTTCTCACCCCAGCTCTGCGCCAAGCTTCGAGTTTTTGGTCCTCCGCTTGGCGATCACAGCGCTAGGCTAAGTCGTGCACATGCTACCACACCAACCTTGGGGCGCACGTCCTAAACCTGCCCTGACGGCCGGATGGCCGTCGGAGACCGCGAACTCGACATTGGCAAGTCCGCGCTGCTTGAGCCCTGTCGCGAACGCTCGCCAGTAATGGTGCTGCCACTCCCATAGCCAGCTCGACCACCAGCACCTAGCGCAGGCCCCAGTCCATTCTGATCGCCCACAGCACCGCCTGGCTGGATGACCCGGCCAGGCGGGTCCGAAGCGCCGCGTCCATAATGAGGAACCAAGCAAGATGTCGGCAAGCCGTCGCTCAAAGATGCTTGCAGGCTGCTGATCAGGCCTGCCAGGCAGCAGCCCTGCATCGCGGTTCGTCATCCAGCCATTTGCCTGCCTCGTGTGTGTGGCCATATCAGTAAAATTAATAGGGTGTCACAAAAACTTAATAAATTGACGGTTTTGGCGATTCCTCCCATCGTTTCGCATGCAAACAAGCAATAAAAAGCGGTTGGGAAAAACGTCAGAACCTATGTGCGCGTTAACGTCTATTGCGACGGTGCAGAGCAAAAAGGCGGCGTCCCGGGAGGCCTGGTACGAGATCGACCTCGGCGCGATCAGGCACAATTACCGTCAGCTGCGTAGGCATCTTCCCCGGACAGTGAAGATTTTCGCCTGCTTAAAGCGCAATGCATATGGCTGTGGAGCGGGACCTGTCGCCCGCACACTGGCAACAGAGGGGGCTGACGGCTTTGCTGTCGCAACCTTGCCCGATGCTATGGCCATCCGGGAAATGGGCATCGATCTCCCGGTTTTGCTTTATCCCGGTCCCCTACCGACATCGGCGAAAACAATTGAAGCGCTCGGACTCACCGTTACCGTTTCCAGCCTCGATGAGCTGGAGTCCTGGCGCGCCGCCATGAGCGTCACCCGTATTTTCGTCAAGGCGGATCTCGGGTTCTTCAGGGCTGGGGCCACGCCGCAGGAGATAGGCCGGCTTCTCGCAGCCGCGCACGTCTGCAGCGACGTTGAAGTACAGGGGCTCTACGCCCATCTCAGCGAGCTGCCCACATCAGTAACTTCGGATGCTAGCGAGCAATTTTCCCGCCTGCAGCGGATTCTACAGGATGCCGAGGCGTCCGGCACCCGTCCCCCGATCATTATGATGTCGAGTACTGCAGGTGTGCTTCGGCATCCCGCGATGGATCTCGATGCCGTCGATCCCGGGGCCCTGTTTATCGGTCTTCCCGAGACGGATCGACCCATGCGGGCCGTCACTCTGCGGCCGGCGCTCAAGGCCATTTCGACATGCCTCGTTTCCGTCAAGCGGATCGATGCTTCTCTCGGCCCTATACCAGACATACCCGGTTTTCGGTCGGGAATGACCATCGGCGTCCTAGGTATGGGATGGGGGGATGGCCTTCCGCGTCACGTGCCAGCCCAGGCCGAGGCGCTGGTGAGGGGGCAGCGCGCGCGCCTGCTCCCTCCCGCGCATCTCGAGCACCTGCGCATTGATCTGACGGACGTGCCTGATGCGAGATTTGGCGACCAAGTGCTCCTGCTCGGACAGCAAGCGCACCAGACCATCAGTCACGAGGAAGTCGCCGCTCAATGGGGCACAGACCTCATCGGTCTCTATGCCCAGCTCCGCGACCACATCCCGCGCGTCTATGTCTGAGACATTGGCGCAGAAATAGAGGAAACGAAATGAAGGCGCTCAGAACAGTGCTGTTGCTCTCGCCCTTTCATGTTGTGCTCGGCAATACGGGCGCACAGCAATGACGGCCACGATCATGGCAATTCCTCGCCACGCGGTGACGGACACGGCCGCGGAGGCGATCCATGTCCAGGACTTGCACAAGAAATTTGGCGCCCTTCATGTGTTGAAGGGGGTCTCGCTATCTGCACGCGACGGCGATGTGGTGGCGATTATCGGGGGCAGCGGCTCCGGCAAATCCACTTTACTTCGCTGCATCAACTGCCTGGAAAACCCCACCAGCGGCGTTATCAGGGTGAACGGCGAGGAAATACGTCTCAAGCCTGACGGAAATGGCAGCACCCTCCCGGCGGACCGAAAGCAGATTGAACGTGTACGTTCCCGGCTCGGCATGGTCTTTCAGAGCTTCAATCTCTGGACCCACATGACCTTGATCGAAAATGTGATCGAGGTTCCGGTCCATGTGCTTGGCGTCAAGCGTGAAATGGCGATCATCGAAGCCGAGAAACTGCTTGCAAGAGTGGGGCTTCTGGAAAAACGGCACGTATACCCGGCATTTCTATCCGGCGGACAGCAGCAGCGCGGCGCGATCGCACGCGCTCTCGCGGTCCAGCCACGCGTCATGCTCTTTGACGAACCGACTTCATCACTCGATCCCGAACTCATCGGTGAGGTTCTGGGCGTAATCGGCGATTTGGCCCGCGAAGGTCGCACCATGATCCTGGTCACGCATGAAATGAAATTTGCCCGCGAGGTCGCGACCCGCGTGGTTTTTCTCCACGAGGGCCGCGTCGAGGAAGAAGGGCCACCAGACGCAATCTTCGGATCTCCGAAATCGGAGCGGCTTCAACAATTCATCCGCAGAGTGGGCTAGCGCCTGGAAAACAGAGTAAATCATCTGACTTATAGGGGAAAACAATGAGAATACTTTCGAAACTGACGGCCGCAGCGGCAATCTTCTGCGCATCTACTTTGATGGCGCAAGCTGAACAGGTGAAGGTCGGAATCGCGGCCGAGCCCTACCCTCCATTCTCGTCCCTGGACGCCTCTGGAAAATGGGTCGGCTGGGAGATTGAGATCATCGGTGCAATCTGCGCCGAGGCAAAACTCGATTGTGTCATCACTCCGGTCGCCTGGGACGGGATCATTCCTTCCCTGACGTCCAAGAAAATCGATGTCATCATGAGTTCGATGTCAATCACAGAGAAGCGCAAGAAGACGATCGATTTCTCCGACAAGTACTATAGCGATAACGGGTACACGATTGCCGGTCCCAAAGGCGTTACAATTGATCCTACCCCTGAGGGCCTCAAGGGCAGGATTCTCGGTATTCAGGTCTCCACCAATGCCGAGGTCTACGCCAGCAAGCATTTCAAAGACAGCTTGGCCGAGATGAAGACGTACCAGACACAGGATGAGGCCAACCAGGACTTGGTCGCCGGCAGGATCGACGCCATTCTGGCTAGCCCGCTTACCATTGATCAATTCATGAAGACTGACCAGGGTAAGGCCTGCTGCGAGATAAAGGGCAAGGTTGCCAATGACCCCGAGATTTTCGCGCCGGGCGCGGGCGCGGGTCTGCGCAAGGGAGACACCATGCTCAAGGAAAAGATAAACGCCGCAATCAAGGGGATTCGCGCGAACGGGAAGTACAATGAAATTACGAAAAAGTACTTCTCATTCGACATCTACGGCGAATGACAGACGAAATTCTCCTGTTACGTAGACCCTCGAAATACTTCTGCCTGTTGAGTCGGAGGCAGGCGGCCTCCTTCGTCACGCACCAGTGAACGGCAGGCTCTTGGCGAGGGTCAATCCTCAAGGTGGAGGCGTTCTTGACCGATTCTGTCTTTTTGTCGCTGGCGCAGACCAGCATGTTCGAGTTGCTTGCACCTACGCCGCCTGGCTGGGGTGGAAATCTGGTTCGCGGATTCATTAATTCAATTGGGATCGGTGTCGGCGCATTCGCCTTGGGATTGCTTATTGGCATTGGCGGTGCCTTTGGCAAGCTTTACGGCGGACCTGTGCGCCGCGACTTGCTTCAAGTCTACACCACCCTCATCCGCGCGGTACCGGAACTTGTGCTAATTCTGCTTATCTATTTCGCAGTTCCGGACCTGATCAACCGCCTCCTCGATACTCTCGGTTACGGACGGATCGACGTCAGCGGGCCGATGGCAGGCATCGTTGCGCTCGGCTTCGTACAGGGCGCGTACGCAACGGAGGTGCTGCGCGGCGCGATCCTCGCGGTGCCGCAAGGCCAAATCGAGGCCGGACGAGCCTTTGGTATGAACCCAACGATGCTGATGCGACGCATTACTATGCCGGCGATGCTGCCCTTCGCGATCCCGGGTCTCGCAAATCTCTGGCTGGTTGCATTCAAAGGCACAGCACTTCTGGCCGTTGTGGGCTTCAATGAACTGACTCTGGAAACACGACAGGCTGCGGGCACTACAAAAGCCTATTTCACCTTCTTCATGGCCGCTGGCGTGCTTTATCTACTGCTCACTTTGATCTCCAACGTCCTCATCGGACGGGTCGAGCATTGGGCAAGGCGCGGCCGGCAGCCAATAGCGGAGAGCCGCTGATGGCCTATTTCACGACTGTTGCGGCAAACTGCCGCCCATTCGCACGGTTGGACCCACACCGCGTCGTATTGATCGTAATCGGCCTTGTCTTGATCACCGCAGCAGCCGTCTTCATGCGTTGGGACTGGTTGGCCGACTACTACATGCTTGCGATTGCTGGTTTATGGCGTTCGATCTGGATCCTCATCGTGACCTGCGTCTTCGGCTTCGTTCTGGCATTGCCACTTGGGCTCGCTCAAGTAGTGGGCTCTAGGTGGCTCAGTCTACCAGCGAAATCTTTCTGCACCGTCATTCGAGGCACACCGTTGCTTCTGCAAATTTGGCTGCTCTATTACGGGCTTGGCTCGCTCTTCCCGCAATATCCATGGATTCGCGAATCCGATATCTGGCCTCTCGTTCGCCAGGCGTGGCCATACGCTGTACTGGCTCTAACGCTGTCCTTTGCAGGCTATGTAGGCGAGGTTATGCGCGGTGCTTTTGCCGGCGTGCCGAGCGGCCAGCTCGAGGCGGCACGCGCGTTCGGTATGAACCGCTGGAAGCTTTTTCGCCGGGTCTGGTTGCCGCAGGCAATCCACAAGGCATTGCCCACGTTGGCTGGTGAAACAGTAATGCAACTCAAATCGACACCGCTCGTCGCTACTATCACGGTTGTCGACCTTTATGCAGTTTCAGCTCGCGTTCGCCAGGATACATTGGTGATATACGAGCCATTGCTTCTGCTTGCATTGACATACATGGTTCTCACGGGATTGCTCATATGGATTTTCAGCCGTATCGAGGCTCGCATCCCGGTTCGAGTGGGGTGACGCGCCGAACCAGCGCGCTGCCAGCAGCAATAGGGAGCGGCGACATGCTGTGTAGGATCGTTGGCGCGCCGGTCCAGGACGGGGCCGGACGCATGGGCTGTGATATGGGACCGAGCGCGTTGCGCGCCGCGGGACTCGCGCAGGCGCTGACGGAACTCGGCCATGAAGTGGAGGACGCAGGGGCGGTCGCGCCCGGACCGCTTCCGCCCGTGGCGCATGAGAACCTCGGCCTGAAGGCGCTGCCGCAGGTCTCGGCGTGGACCGGAGCGATCGCCGAAGCTGCCTATGCGGCGAGCCGGGAAGCAATGCCGATCTTTCTCGGCGGCGATCACAGTATCTCTGCCGGCACGCTGTCCGGAGTTGCCCTTCGTGCCAAGGAGTTGGGCCGGCCGCTCTTCGTGCTTTGGCTGGATGCCCACCCGGACTTTCACACGCTCGACACTACGGTCAGCGGCAACTTGCACGGCGTCCCGCTCGCCTACGCCAGCGGGCAAAAAGGCTTTCACGGCTATTTCCCAGATCTGCCAGCTGCGGTCGATCCGGCGCGCATCTGCACGCTTGGTGTCCGCAGCGTCGATCCGGCCGAGCGTGAGGCGCTGAAACTCGCCGGGGTGACAGTCCACGACATGCGCATGATCGATGAGCACGGGATCGCTCCTCTGCTACGCGCTTTTCTCCAGCGCATCCTGGCTGTGGACGGCATGCTTCATGTCAGCCTGGACGTCGATTTCCTAGACCCGTCAATCGCCCCGGCCGTGGGCACGACCGTGCCGGGCGGGGCGACCTTCCGCGAGGCGCATCTGGTGATGGAGATGCTGCACGATTCGGGCCTCGTCACCAGCCTCGATCTCGTCGAGCTCAACCCCTTCCTCGACGAGCGCGGCCGCACCGCGATCCTGATGGTCGACCTCACCGCCAGTCTAATGGGCCGCCGCATCATGGACCGCCCGACAAGGAACCACTGAACCATGCCCGAGAAGCTAAACATCGTTCCCTTCGTGAGCGTGGACAATATGATGAAGCTGGTTCTGACGATCGGCGTGGAGCGCTTCCTGACCGACCTCGCCGGCTATATCGAGGAAGACTTCGGCCGCTGGGAGCTGTTCGACAAGACGCCGCGAGTGGCGTCCCACAGCGTGGACGGCGTCATCGAGCTGATGCCGACGAGCGACGGCGAAACCTACGGCTTCAAATATGTCAACGGCCATCCCAAGAACACCCGCTCCGGCCGCCAGACCGTCACCGCCTTCGGCGTTCTGGCCGATGTCGGCAGCGGCTATCCAATGCTGCTCACGGAGATGACCATCCTCACCGCGCTCCGCACCGCGGCCATGTCGGCCGTCGCGGCGAAGCACCTCGCGCCGAAGGGCGTGCGCACCATGGCGATCATCGGCAACGGCGCACAGTCCGAGTTCCAGGCCATCGCCTTCAAGGCCATCGTCGGCATCGATCGACTGCGCCTCTACGACGTCGATCCTGCCGCCACGCGCCGCTGCGCGAAGAACCTCGCCGGCATCGGCCTGGACATCACCGCCTGCGCCTCCTCGCAGGAAGCCGTGGAAGGCGCCGATATCATTACCACCGTCACCGCCGACAAGCAGTGTGCCACCATCCTTACCGACAACATGGTTGGCCCCGGCATCCACATCAACGCGGTCGGCGGCGACTGTCCAGGCAAGACCGAGCTGCACCGCGACATCCTTCTGCGCTCCGACATCTTCGTGGAATACGCCCCACAGACCCGCATCGAAGGCGAAATCCAACAGCTCGCGCCCGAGCACTTGGTGGTCGAGCTCTGGCAGGTGATCGCCGGCAACGCGCCCGGCCGCCGCGACGAGCGCCAAATCACTTTGTTCGATTCCGTGGGCTTCGCGATCGAGGATTTTTCGGCCCTGCGCTATGTGCGCGACCGCCTCAAGGACACCGGACTCTACGAAGAACTCGATCTCCTCGCCGACCCGGATGAACCCCGCGACTTGTACGGCATGATCCTGCGCGCCGCCCAACCGGCTCCAGTGCGGCTGAGCGGTGCATTGGGATGAGCAAAGTATCCATGCAGGCGCCGAGGGCCGTCGTGATGATCCGCCCTCATCACTTCACGCCGAATCCGGTCACTGCGGCAGACAATACGTTCCAGGTGCGCGATGAAAAGCGGAAGCCGGATGATCTGGTCGCTCTGGCATATCAAGAAGCCACGCGTATGGCGGACGGCCTCGCTGAGGCCGGGATCACTGTCCACCTCTATGAGGATGAATCGGCCGCAACACCCGACTCCGTCTTTCCGAACAACTGGTTTTCGACCCATTCTGGCGGGCATGTCGCGATCTATCCGATGTACTCGGAGAATCGAAGGCAAGAGCGCCGGACCGACATCATCGAGATGCTCAAGGCTGAGTACCGGGTTCAGGATGTCATCGATTATTCCGGCCTCGAGAAAGACGGGGTCTTCCTCGAAGGGACCGGTGCGATGGTGCTCGACCACATTGCCCGTGTCGCCTACGTGGTGCGTTCCAACAGGGCCAACGAGGTTGCGCTCGAACGGTTCTGCACGCACTTCAATTTCGAGCCAATGATCTTTGACGCAGTCGATCGCAGCGGCAAGGCAATCTATCACACCAATGTCCTGATGTGCGTCGGCACCGATTTCGCGTTGTTAGGAGCGCAGTCGATCCCTGATTCCTGGCGGCGGCGGGAGATCGTCGCGAGGTTGGAGGAAACCGGTCGTCAGATCGTGGAGCTTTCGATCGAGCAGATCGAAGACTTCGCCGCCAATGCCATTGAACTGGAGGGCACGGATGGTCGCATTGTTGCCATTTCCGGCCGAGCACATGCGGCGCTGCAGGCGGAGCAGATATCGGCAATCGAGCAGTCCGCGCGACTATTGCCGTTCGATGTCTCGACGATCGAACTCGCGGGTGGATCGGTCCGGTGCATGCTTGCAGGGATTCACCTGTCGAGGCGCAGGGCGCAGCCCGCACAGACGTCATTCACCGCCCAAGCAAGCCGCACAGCGAAACACTACTGACAAATAGGATTGGCAATGTCGCAAAGCATATCGGTCTATCAGTTCAACTCCGCAATCGTTCGCGAACCCTCGATCTCGGTCGTCAACGGCCTACGCGCCGATGATCGGGGAGGTCCTACCTATGAAGGCGTCAAGGGCGAGCACGACGCATACGTTGCGGCCTTGCGGCATGCAGGTGTCGAAGTGACCGTCCTGCCGTCTCTTGAGGCCTTTCCAGACTCCCTGTTTGTCGAAGACCCGGCGCTCGTTTTCACCGGGGGCGCCATCCTGCTCCGTCCCGGCACGCCAAGCCGGGTCGCCGAGACCGCGGAGATCGCGCCGATCCTGCGCGATATGTTCGACACCGTGCTCGAACTCCCTACCCCGGGACAAGCCGACGGCGGGGATATCATGTACACCCCAAATAACGTCCTGATAGGCCTGTCCGATCGCACCGACAAGGCCGGGGCAGAGGCCCTTGTCTCCTGTATCGAGCAACTTGGCGGGAAGGCCAAGGTTGCCGAGACCCCGAAAGGCGTTCTGCATTTCAAGACGGCCTCCTCGCTGCTCGACGATGAAACCGTGATTTCGACCGCTGCCCTCGCGAAGGCTTCCGTATTCAAGGAATTCCGCCAGTTCATCGTCCCGGAAGGCGAAGAGCCTGCGGCGAACGTGCTGCGCGTCAACGACATCGTCATGGTCAGCGCGGGCTACCCGCGCACAATTGAGATGCTCGAAAAGGCGAGTTACAAGGTCGTGCCTCTGAAGACCTCCGAGATCGAGAGGATCGATGCCGGGCTTTCCTGTATGTCGCTGCGCTGGTACCGGGACTGCAGGTAGGTCATTCAACCCGCTCGTTGCCGCCGCAAACTCCAGACGACAAACAGAACTCGTGCTTTCCCCTCGATCGTTATCGTCGAGCCGCCACACTTTCTCTCCGGGTAAAGCGACGACGGACTTATGTTAGAAACCGTTTTTACCCCAGAGAATTGTCGGTCTCATGTCGGCTCGTCGCATCGCCGACCTCGTATTCGGCGACACGCTTGGAGCTTGAGGCGACCACCAGCTGGAAGACAACGAAAGATGACCGTGTCGTGGATTCGACAAATCGGCACTGAGTTCAGGTACCCGGCGGATTGCGAAAAACGAGATCAGAGCACTCTCTTGCAGGCGACGGAAATGGCAGGTGGAGGTCTCTACCGCTTGCGTGCCTTGGCACCATTCTTGCTGCCTCCCCTTCGCGAACCGCAACACTCATTCGTTCGTCTCAGAGGCTGACAGGGAGCCCTACAAACCGCGCGACTTCGTCGATCGCCGTCCGCGATGAGTGGCTTATTCACCCGCCACAAGGGTTCAGAAGGGTATTAAAATGCACAAAATCCCATCCCGCGCTCACGCAGATTCGCAGGTTCCCAACTGGCATTTCAGAATGATGCGCGACTCCGCACGAAACGCAGCAATAGAGGCGGCCATTGCATCCTGTAATCTCACAGGAAAGACCGTCGTGGAAATCGGGACCGGGGCTGGCCTTCCGGCGATGCTCTTCGCCAGGCATGGCGCCCGAAAGGTATTCACATGCGAGATGGATGAGCGAATTGCTGCGGCAGCGCGGGAGATTATCCGGAACAACGATTTGCAGGATCGCATCGTGGTGATTGCAAAGTCCTCAAGGCAAGCAATTCTGGACGGCGACCTTCCTTCGGCGCCTGACATAATTTTTACGGAAACCTTGGATTCTGGGGTAGTTGGTGAGGGATATGAATCGATAGCGGAAGACATCCGCCAAGTCGCCAGTTTTGCCGATGATCCAGACGCTACATGATCCGGCATGTCTCTCGCCAACCGTACTTTTCAGGATGATTATCTAGATCCAAGCGCTTTGGGCCGGTAGAACATCAAGTTGTAGTTCACAGTTCTGGCTTTTCCATGGAATGACCTCATATTTTGATGCCCAGCCCGGATTTGACCAAGGCGACGACACCGCTTCCAAACGCTCCTATCATGATCCTGCGCTGCCTGCATTCCCGCACCCATGCGCTCAGCGCTTTGCTTTCGCGGCTGTCGTTGGACTCGGACACAGACAACAACGATCAGCGGGCGGTCGGGGTGAGACTGATGCCGGCGCTCCCGCGCCAAATCGTTATCGGTAGCTACCGAGATGCCACAACTTGCATTCACGGCTTCACCTGTATGGGAAACAGTGCGCCAGCGAAAAACATCGCGCCTAGTCGCGCGGTTCGCCAACTTCAAGATTTCCAAAGCCGACCACAGAGCGAGCAAATCAAAGCCGGGCGTCAGATAAAGGTTACCATCCCGACATCTATCGGGGGACCAGTGATGGGCCATTTCAGAGGTCTCCGGCAGTGTTCTCGGCGCGACGCTTGGTAGTCAGGTCGCGCCCATGTGAACGAACAGTGGCATCCAAGAAAAGGACATCTGCGTCGGCATGGCAGTAGTTTTGCGACAAGGCACGATCCATCCCTACTCCGGGATGGCGCCAGGGAAGATCCGTGGGCCTTTGTCCGTCGGGCTCCTCCTGCTTAGCCGCTTTACGCTTGGGGCGTTCGCCAAATTCGTCGACGTGCTCCGCCTCGCCGCAGACGACGGCGACCGGAGCCGTCCCATTCGTTGCCAATGGCGTATCATCTCGCCCGACATGTCGCCGATCCTGTCGAGCTGTGGCGTCGCAATCACTTCCCATGAGAGAATTGGCGATCTCCGTCGCTTTGACTACCTTATTGTTGTGGGCGGTATGCTTCAGGAAGACAGTCTCCTGGTCGACACGCGTTTTGACGAGCATCTTCGGAATGCGGCCGCTTTAGGCATTCCCTTGGTGGCCCTGTGTACCGGTTCGTTTATCCTGCACCGGGCCGGCCTCATGGGCGGCTGCCGTTGTGGTGTCAGTTGGTTCCACAATTCGGATTTCCTTCGGCTTTTCGATGGCTTGCAGGCCGTGTCCGATAAGATCTTTGTAGTCGATCGCGATCGGCTGACCTGTTCAGGCGGCGCCAGTACCGCGCACTTGGCCGCGTATCTTATCGACCGACACCTTGGCGAGGGTCTCGCGGCTAAAAGCTTGCGGATCATGATGTTCGACGAGGCGGCGAAGGGTGAGACTGCCCAGCCGACGGGGAGTTTGGAAATCGTGGTTCGGGACGAGATCCTAAAACGAGTTGTATTGCTGATGCAGATCACCTGGACGTCCCGCTGACCATCGGCCAGATCGCCGGCAAGCTCGGCTTGAGCAAGCGGCTAGTCGAGCGTCGCTTCCGGTCTGAACTCAGGGCGTCTCCGCCAATAATATACATCCAAATTCGTCTCGACCATGCACGTCACCTGTTAGCACGGAGCCAAAAACAATTTCCACGATAGCACTTGAGTGCGGCTTTTGCGACGGCTCACATCTGGCCGTGTATTCCGCCATTGTTACCAGCAGACGCCCCAACTGTTCCGGCTCCAGAGCTTCACGAAGCAACTCTCGACCGGTTCTCTTCCAACTCCTGCAAGCGATTCGACAAAAATAGCGACACCCGCCAAACCTATGAAGAATTCCTACCCGATTAAACTTTAGGCCATGGCTGATCTGGCATGGCTTTTGCTGTGGGTCTGGTGACGTTCACTCAAACAGAGTTGATTCGCGCTCTATGCCAAAGGCTCCGCACAGCACCCGTCGCTTCACCCGCCCAGCAGGGCACAACCGGCGCCGGAAACGAACTCAAAACTGGATAGAAACTAGGAGGCAAGGTCAGCCGCGTCGGTCGCCGAATGGCCTTGGCGAGGCGCGCCGACCCATACACCAGGTGCGGATCACCAACTTATCACTAGCCACCCCCCGCGTCGGTAAAAAACCGGACTGGCGCGGCCGAAGCACGCCCTGTCCGACTTGGCAAAGACGCAACAAGTTTGAACGGCAGCCGCTGCAACAAACCTGCAACAAACCTGCAACAAAACTCGAAATAGAATTCGCAGAGTCTTAACGCCGCAAACTCGTTGATGATGGTAGCCTCCGGGCAAAGCTACGAAGATGCGACGATCCCTTCAGATCGCCGCACGGCACGCACCGAAGGAGTCCCCCGCCAATGGCAAGAGCGCTGATCCTGATTGGGGGCACGATAATGGGTTCGGGTCTGCTATACCTCCAGACTGCTCAGCATCTTGGCCTTCAGCCAATTGCCCTTTCGGACGATCCAACCCGGTATGACCACTTCGCGGCGAAAGGGGTTGAATCAATCCGTGTTGATACAGACGATCTGGATGCGCTGATCCACGAATGTTCCCGGCTGCGAGCGACTTATGAGATCGCTGGCATAACGGGCGCTGCCGATTCGTTTTATGCGACGGCAAGCAAGCTCTGTCGGCACTTCGATCTGCCTGGACCGAACCCGGAAGCTATCGAACAATGCCTCGATAAGTACACTCAACGTCAACTTCTGGCGGCCTCAGGCGTTCCGATGCCTGCTTACCGCTTGGCGGCCAATGCAGCGGAGGTAAGGGATTCTGCCGCGGAGCTTGGACTGCCGGTGATAGTTAAGCCTGCGGTGGGCCACAGCAGCGTCGGTGTCCGATTGTGCCGCACTCCCGATGAGGTCGCCGAACATGCGACCCATCTGTTGGGCGGGGAGCACATATGGCGGTCTTCACCAAGGATATTGGTCGAAGAATTCGCACAAGGCCCCTATTATTCCGCTGAGATAATGGGGGAAGAGGTCGTTGCAATTGGCACCGGTGACTTCGGCCCCCCGCCGCATTTCGTCTATCGTGAGTTCACCTTTCCAGCCCTGCTGAGCGATGACGAGCATGAGCGTATCGCCAATGTCTCGCTGAGCTGTTTGCGAGCTCTCGGCCTTGGCTGGGGACCAACGGGCATTGAATTCCGGTGGACGAAGCGTGGCCCGGTCGTCATTGAAGTCAACCCACGGCTACATGGCTCGCCCACTCCGAAGATGGTTCATCTAGCTTACGGTGTCGATCTCATCATCGAGCACATCAAGCTTGCCATTGGTGAGGAATGTGATTTGCGCAGAAGGCATTCGCACTTTGCGGCCACACGGATTCTGGTTGCTGATCGCGATGGCGCCCTTGATTGGATCGATGGGCACAGTCAGGCGGCCGCAGTATCAGGTGTTGCCGAGGTCAAGTTCTATGTTGAACCTAATGAGCAGATCGTCAGAAAAGGCGATTATCGAGATTGTATCGGACATGTAATCGCCGCCTCATCCAGTCTTCCTCACACCCAAGCGATCCTTCAGCATGCCGTCGACTTGATCGGTTGGTCAATCACTCCGATCAGTGCGAAGTGACCTTGGCCTAAACTAAATCAAGATAATAGCTAGAGCGAGTCTCTGCAATGTCCGATACAAATCGTAGTCCTGTTGACGCAGAAGAATACAAGGAGCTCTTCGGAGTTGGTGGCAAGGTTGTCTGCATTTCAGGCTCGAGCCGCGGTCTAGGGAAGTCGCTCGCCACCTGCTTTGGACGGTTGGGCGCGAAGATAGTTCTTTCCTCGCACAATATTGAAGAGCTGGCCGAAGCCGAGACCGAGCTTTCCGGCCAAGGAATCAACGTGACGGCCATCCGCGCTGATGTGCGGTCGCACGACGATTGCAAGGGACTGATCAGTGGCACTGTTGACCGGTTTGGGCGAATCGATGTGATGGTCTGCAACGCAGGTACGGACATAATTAAACCAGCGCATTTATATGAAGAGCCGGAATGGGATGAAATTCTCGATACCAATCTGCGTGGCTACTACTATTGTGCCAAGTTTGCCGCCCAGGCGATGCTGGATCAAGGCGGCGGCAGCATCATCATGACCTCGTCGGTCGCCAGTTCGCTCGGCGTACCGGGCCTGACTGTCTATGCTGCGAGCAAAGGTGGCGTCAATCAGCTGACGCGCACCATGGCGGTAGAATGGGCCAACAAGGGTATTCGTGTGAACGCCGTCGCACCTGGATTCATCAACAACTTCATGGACGGGGTGCATCCTAATCTCGATAGCCCTTATCAGCGCCGCGCAATGGATCTCACTCCGATGCGACGCCGCGGTGATTTGTCCGAGTATTCCGGGCCTTACATTTTCCTCGCGAGCCCAGCTGCATCATTCGTAACAGGCGAGATTCTCTATGTCGATGGGGGCTACGCCGCGAGCTGATCCAGGATGCTTCGAAGTTGTGGCGGTATTTGGAGGAGACTGGCAATGTTAAACACAATACCAGACGAAGTGAACTTTCTGGACTGCACCTTGCGCGACGGTGGCTACTACACAAATTGGGATTTCGCGCCGGAACTTGTGTCGGACTATGTCACTACTGTCAACACTCTCCCAGTGCGCATGGTCGAGCTGGGGCTCGCCGGAAAGCCCGAGAGCCGAGGATATTTCGCTAGTGTGACGAGCTCTAAGGTCGAACAGGTGGCTGACGGTCTTCTGGTCGATACATGCGTGATGATCGATGCCAAGGATGTGCTGGCGACCGAGCTGCCTATACCCTCTGGCGTGACCCGCCTGACAGAAGGACTAATGCCACATATCACGACCGTCCGCGTGGCGGCGCATTACAGCAACTTGACTGCCAGCCGGAACATTTGTGCTGAGTTGTCTCACATTGGCTTCCGTGTGTTTTTGAACCTCATGCAGATCGATGCAGCAAATGCTGGAGAAGTTGAAATGTGCGTGAAGGAGGTAAAGCAGATCGACACCATCGACGTGCTTTATATCGCCGATTCTTTTGGCTCTATGAAGCCGACTCGCGTTCAGGAAATTATCGGCCGGTTTGCGGGTCGAATTGAGCCTGACATTGGATTCCACGGCCACGACAACCGCGGATATGCGCTGGTCAATTCAGTGGCCGCCGCGACGGCGGGAGCGACCTGGATAGACTGCACCATGGGGGGCATGGGCCGCGGGGCAGGAAATACGGCTACTGAGCAGCTCCTACCGCTTTTCACTCGTCTCGAAACATCCAAGGAACGGGCACTCCTCGAGCACGTCCTGCGTCACTTCGATCCGCTTCGCAAACGGTATGGCTGGGGCAGCAGCGCGGCATATCAATTCGCGGGCTCAAACTGCATCCATCCGTCTTACGTTCAAAAGCTACGTGAAGGCGGGGCTTTGTCTGACGCGGCAATCATCAGGCGCCTTTCGGACCTTCCCGCCGATGAACGGATGAGTTTTGCCAATGAAAAGCTGTCGGCGCTGATAGCGCAAGGCATCGCCTGACCAGATATCTCTGTTGATGCCCTTTCCCCCCAACTTGGAGGAAGCCATGACCCTGCCAAATGCGGTAGTGAAACCATCGGTCCTCCCGTCCGATCCACGGTTTTCATCAGGCCCTTGCCGTAAACATCCTGGTTGGAGCGTGCATCCAACCATGCTGCGCTATGTTGGACGGAGTCACCGGAGCTCCGAGGGAGCAGAACGGCTCGGAGAAGTAATCCGGCGCATGGCCTCTTTGCTAGAGCTGCCTGATGGCTGGCTGTCCGGGATCGTTCCCGGTTCAGGCACTGGGGCCTGCAGCATGGCCTTACAAAATCTACTCGGCCCTTTTCCAGTCGAGACATTCTTGTCAGACAGCTTCTCGCGGTATTGGGCAAATGAGATCGATACGTTAGCGCTTGCCCCCCAAAGCCGGCACATTTGTGCTTTTGGAGATTTTCCGAGCACGAGCGGGATCGATTCCAATCACGACATCGTTCTAGTGCTAAACGGCACCAACAGCGGTGTCTGTCCACCGGATCTTGACTGGATCCTTCCTGACCGTGCCGGACTTGTGATCGCGGATGCCGTCTCGGCAGCTTTTACGAGGCCCATCGACTACGATCGGACCGATGTTCTGTGCTGGTCCTGGCAGAAGGCGCTTGGCGGTGAAGGCGGCCACGGGATGATCGCGCTCTCGCCTAGAGCCCAGGCACGGCTGAAAGCCGGCGAGCGTAAGCCGGTAGCCAGGCTCATGAGCCTGCACAACGCCGACGGATCTGTAAACAAAGCGTTCTTTGGCGGCCGGACGATCTCGACTCCCAGCATGTTCGCCGTCGCGGATATCCACTCTGCGCTCGACTGGGCGGAAGCGTGCGGCGGGTTACCAGCGCTTCTGAACAGGGTTGCCAACAACTACGCTGTGATGGCCGATTGGGTGAATTCTACTCCTTGGATTGATTGGACTTGCACCAATCCGGCAGCACGTTCCACCTGTTCAATTACCCTTCGGCTTGTACGAGAGCAACTCGCTGCCGGCGAGGCAGAGGACGACGGTAAAGTCGCTGGGGGGATGATCCGTCTGCTCGAAGCCGAAGGCGCGGCTTTTGACATCTGGAGCTACGGTGACGCGCCCCCGGGATTTCGAATATGGGCAGGCCCCACGATCGAGGCAGAAGACTTGGCGATATTATGCGAGTGGCTGGCCTGGGCCTATAGCGAGACTTGCGACGCCAGCGTACCGCCAGAAACGATTTCGGGGATCGGAGCGAGCAGCCATAGCTGTGAACCGAATATCGGCCTCTCCGATGCGTTCACGCTTGTGGAGATGCAACAATGATCGGATCTCCGGCGGACGGCTTTTCCAGCGGTAAGTGTCGCGCCCCACACTGCCGCAGAGCAGAGCTCAAGCGTCCCCCTCAGACATTGGCAGATTGCTATGACGCGATACTTTTCGACGCGATGGGTGTCCTAATCGTCGACGACGAAAGCCTCCCAGGCGCTGTTGATATCTTGGAGCGACTTAATATATCCGGCCAGCCATACTATATCGTGACGAATATCAGCAGTGGATCGGAGGAAACGATATTCGCACGTTTACGAGGCGCGGGACTTCCGATTCCGGGGGTCGATCGTATCGTGTCCGCGGGAGGTATTGCGCGACATCGCGTACTCGAAGAGCTGGCAGCCGGGCGGCTAGTTTCATATCTGGGCAGCGCGCGCGCTGCGGATGACCTTTTCGGCAAGCATCCAAATCTTAACTCTGCTGACACGGCCGACACATTCGACACGCTCGTAGTGATCGATGACGAAGGTTTTGATTTTAAACGGTCTGTCGATCACATCCTCTCAACATTTCAACGCAGACTGATGGATACAGGTGAAATGCCCCGTATCATAGCGGCAAACGCGGACATCATTTATCCTGGCAGGAACGGCTCACTGGCCTTTGGACCAGCGATAATAGAACCAATGCTTCAGGCAGGACTAGCGCCCTTCGGAGCTCCTCCAATCTGTGTCGAGGTTACGGGCAAGCCAGGAAGAGCGATTTTCGAAGAGTGCATCGCTCGGGCGGGTACGGACTGTGTTTTGATGGTTGGCGATCAGATTGATACCGATATCAAGGGCGCAAAGGCTGCCGGGGTTGACACGCTTCTCGTAACCGCTGGCCTCAACAACTCCGGCGAGTTACATCAAGATGAAAACGGCGCACCTGATTATGTGGCAAAAAACCTCGGTCAGATCTTCGACGGCAGTTTGCTTGCCACCTTCGATCGGTGATGCATTCCAGCACAACAAAATTAGGTTTGGGCAGTTCGGGGCGCTCGGTGCTGCACGCGTGTGCTGAGGGACAACGCGATAACCGCCCGCACTATCGCATTCGGCTTTCGACTGGCCATGACCTCCATTCTGGCGCGCCGGCGGCTGGACGTGGGCTCCAGCCTCACCAACGCCGGCAAAGCGTTGCTGCCGGGGTTGCTCGGCGGGCATACGGACTCAAACTGCCTATTGCTTCGGATCTGCCCAAGTCGGCCTACCAGCTTACATTCGCCGATGGCGAAAGCGCGCCAGTCCGCCGCCTCAGGGACGGCCTTCTCCTAGCAACGCCGAGTCTGCGCCCATGCAAGGCAGAAGGCTGGCGTTCTCCGAAAAGCTGTTGGATGGCGACGCCGTGCTCCTGGGCCGGCCGCAAGAGACGCCAGCGTTCGCTATGCCGCCGAGCGCGGTCCGGCAATCGAGGATGTCTGGCAGGGATTCAAGGAGCTTAGCATCTGATCCAAATCCGGCAGCGCGCCGTGCCTTGCATCGAACTCTTGGCATGGAATTGGAAGCCCGCTTAGTGCGCCTGCCGTGACGCGCGTTCTCAGATACCGCTGGAGTGGGAGCCATTGTAATCAGCGGGTCCATCCAGACGACTAGCGTGAGGAACATCAATGGAACTCGGCTTCATCGGCACAGGTGCGCTCACAGCGGCTATTATCACCGGGCTCAAATCCATCACCGACAATTCGATTTCGGCGCTCCTGTCACCTCGCAACGAAGACATCGCAGCTGGTCTCGCTTCCCGCCATCCCGACGTGCGCGTTGCGAGCGACAATCAAACAGTTCTAGATAATTGCGACACCATCATGCTGGCGATCCGACCGCAGACTGCCCATCAGGTGCTTCCGGAATTGCGGTTTCATCGCAGGCATCATGTCGTCAGCCTGATCGCCACACTGTCGCGCGAGGAGATAGCCGGCCTGACCGCTCCCGCGGAATCCGTGACGAAAGCGCTTCCCATGCCCATGCTTGCTCACCGGCTGGGCGCAACGATCGTTTACCCGCCCGATCCGGGCGTGGCGAAATTGTTCGGCAGGCTGGGGAAGGTGCTCGAGGTCGAGAATTCGAGCGAGTTCGACGCATTGAGCGTCGCCACCGCGACCTATGGCAGCTATTTCAAATACCTCGAAACCATCCACAGGTGGCTGAAGGAGCATGGGGTTAGGGACGGCAAGGCGCGCGACTACATCGCAAGCCTTTTCAACGCATTGGGGAACGCTCCGGAGATGGCGCCTGAAAAGGACTTTATGCATCTGGCGGAAGACTACGCGACCCGCGGTGGGATCAATGAGCAGGTTCTTCGCGAGCTTACGGCCCTGAAAGTATTTGATGCAGTCACGGAAAGTTTGGACGGAGTCCATCGCCGCATTACCTGCGACACCCGCTGAAGATCGAACCGAGGACGATCCAAGGAGCGAGATGGAATGAAACTGTAATTCAGCCACTATCCCAAACGTCGTCTCGCGGCGGCGCTGGCGCGCGCTAGTTGAGGCTAAAGTCAGGTTTGAATTTGCTGAGCCATGGACGCCTGGTTGCAACGGCGGCGCAGAGAGACCCGAGAAAGGCCAAATCACGCCGCGAGGACTTTGAATGTCTCTCGGCCAAGGCTGGATATGGATTGAAGGCGATCTTCAACTGTCGCGCACGCAATATGTGGACCATTCGATACCGGCAGGGTGATCGCGGCCGTTAACGGCAGCCGATGCAACAAAAACTCGGAATAAAATTTGCAGAGTCTTAACGCCGCAAATTCGTTGACGATGGTAGCCTTCGGGCCAGGTGCTGAGGTCAAGCTCGGCTGAATTCATGCCGAACCGCACGGATAGAAGGAGACCACATCAATGGCAAGAGCGCTGATCCTAGTTGGAGGGACGAGAATGGGCTCGGGCCTGCTCTACGATCCAGGCTGCTCAGCGTCTTGACCTCCAGCCAATTACCCTTTCGGACGATCTCACTCGGCATGACCATTTTGGAGTGAAAGGGGCTGAGACGATCCGTGTTGATACAGACGATCTGGATGCGCTAATTCGCGAATGTTCTCGGATCAGAGGGACCTATGGAATCGCTGGCATTCGGGCGCGTTGGACCCAGTGTATGCGACAGTTGGCAAGCTCTGCCGTCATTTGATCTGCCGGGACCGAATCCGGACGCTGTTGAAGAATGCTGCGATAAATACACTCAGCGTCAACTTCTCGCGGCCAGTGCCCCGTTTCCGTTTAGCGACCAATGCAGCTGAAGTGAAAGATTCTGCCGCGGAGCTCGGACTGCCGGTGATAGTTAAGCCTGCGATCGGCAGCAACAGCGAGGGCGTCCGATTGTGCCGGACCGCCGACGAGTTAGCTCAACACACGAACTACCTGTTGGGCGGACAGCACCTAGGCGGTCCAGGCCGAGGATGGGGTTGAAGAATTCGCGGAAGGCCCGGCTTATGCAGCTGACATGATGGGCAAAGAAGTCGTTGCGATTGGCACCGGTGAATATGGCCTCCCACCGAACTTTGTTTACCGGGAGTGGGCCTTCCCGGCCTTACTGAACGATGCCGACTGTCGGGAGATTATCGATATCTCGCTGATCTCTTTGCGAGCTCTTGGTTTAGGCTGGGGGCCAACGGGCATTGAGTTCCGGTGGACCAAAGCGCGGTCCAGTCGTCATTGAAGTCAATCCGCGCCTAAGTGGTGCACCGGATCCGCAGCTGGTCCAACTCGCTTACGGTGCGATCTCGTCACCGAGCACATCAAGCTTGTAATCGGCGATGAATGCGATCTGCGCAAAAGGCATTCCCACTCTGCCGCCGCGCGATTCCTGGTCGCTGATCGCGATGGGACACTGGACTGGATTGCCGGAGACAGTGAGGCCGCTGCTGTATCTGTATCAGGTGAGGTCAAGTTTTACGTGCGACCCAAGACGCCCATTGTCAGAAAGGGCGATTATCGAGACTGTTTGGGACATGTCGTTGCGGCTTCATCCAATTCTCTTGGCACCGAGGCGATTCACCAGCGTGCCGTCGACCTGATCTGGTCCATCACACCATTTCCGGCCTAACAGCTGGGGGTGTCCTTCAGGACAAATGCGGCAGAGGCTAACCCGAACCTTGGCCGGGTGGAGCGTACTCGGTTCCCGACCGAAGATGGCCAACTCGAAAACGTGGCCAGACCGCGTCAAGCGACATGAGGAATTGGCCCCTCTTTGGCAATATTACGAACTGATCCCTCTGGGTTGGTTCGCGGCTTCTTTGGCTTCGAAGCCGGTGTCCGGCCTTAGAATTCTATTAGACTTCAAAGCTGCTCAACCCGACATGGAATTGTGGAGTTCTTACAATGTTGTTGACCAAGACAACTTCACCGACGCTATTTGGAAAGACTGGAATTTCCATACGCGAAATTTGATCAGAACGAAGGACAAGCTTGCTCAATGGGTCGATCTAAACGACCAGGAAGTCACAGCGATTGATGCCGTCAAAGGCACCTACCGCTGGATGGTGACCCCCTACTATGCGTCATTGATGTCGAAGACGGATGAAAAATGTCCAATTCGCCTGCAAGCCATACCCCCGTTCCGCATCGGAGCTCGGTCGACCCGTCTCGGGGTCATGGACGTGAAGGTGAGTGACCGTCGCGCAGGCATTAGCCGCCGCGATCGCCTGCGAAACGATGTCGTCCTCGCTGATTGGCAGAAAGGGCGACATCGACGGCGTGTGGATCGATCCTGTGATCGCGCAGGTAACGATGGCTTTGCGTGGAGACATCAGTCGGCTCCAATCTCAGAAAGGGCCTCTCGCAACGACTTACCGAACTTGTCGGCGATCTCGCTCAACTCCGCGTCCGTCGCGTTATACCTGGGGGAAATGATGACTGTGTCGCCTGCCACGCCATCGACGTTGCCTCCCGACGGATAGCAGATGAGGCCATTTTGCAGCGCTCGTCGCCGCACCCTCAGGAAAGCCTGGCTGTGGGGGTCGAACGGAGCCTTGGTGGCGGGATCGGCAACAAGCTCGATGCCGACGAAGTAGCCCCGGCCCCGAATATCGCCGACGGATGCGATCCCGCAAAGCGCGTCGTGTAGCAGGGAAACCAACTTTGGTCCGTTGATCAAGACGTGTTCCACTAGCCGCTCACGCTCGATTATCCTCTGAACCGCCACGCCGGCGGCGCAAACCGTGGTTTGACCCGTGAACGTATGGCCAGTTTGCGGTCCTCCCCACACCGATCTGAGGACATCGCCGACTTCGCGGCTGTAGACGGCGGCTCCCAGCGGAATGTATCCGGCTGCCAACCCCTTCGCTATCGGCATCATGTCTGGAACCACACCGTCATGTTCCAGGGCGCGGAAGGTCCCGCACCGCCCGCTTCCGCACATGACCTCGTCCGCGATCATGAGGACGCGGTGACGATCGCATATGTCTCGAATGCGAGCCGCATATCCTGGTGGCGCGGGCACGACGCCACCGGCGGCGCCTACGACGGGCTCAAAGACAAATGCGGCGACATTCTCGGGACCGATCTCCTGAATGGCGTCCTCCAGTTCGGTCGCGCAATATGCGGCAACATCCTCCGCAGACACGCCAGAGGGCGGCCGGTAAGTGTTCGCCGGAGATAGGAAGCACGAGGGCAGCAAAGCACCTTCATAGGCCTCACGGCGCTCTTTGAAACCAGAAATAGAAAGCGCGCCAAGCGTGTTGCCATGCCACGACCGTTGCCGAGAGATGAAACGACGCCGGCTCTTTTCTCCGCGGCCGGTATGATACTGAAGTGCCAGCTTCATCGAGGACTCCACGGCCTCAGATCCGCCAGACACGAACACCATGGCGTCGAGCTCGCCGCCACACCTGGCGGCGACTAGAGCACGTCCTGTGATCGATGAATCGATTGTGATGTGACGGCTGCGTTTTGTGCTGATTCAACATCCACCTCGATGGAGGTGGACGATGGGAAGAGCATTGAGCGGTGATCTTCGGTCGCGGGTCTTGAAGGCTTCGGACGAGGGCATGTCGGCGCGGCAAGCGGCGGCGCGGTTCGGCGTGGGAGTGTCCAGCGCGATCCGCTGGATTGCGCGGGCAAAGATCGGCGAACTGGCGCCACGCCCGCAGGGCCGCCGCCGCGCCTCCAGCCTCAATGCGCATGAAGCCTTCATCGTCGGGCTGATCGAGGAGCGCAAGGACATCACGCTGAACGAGATGGTGGAGCGGCTCGTCGCCGCAGTCAGTGCGGATCAGCCGCAGCGCCTTGAGCGCCTAGCTTCGCGGTCACGGCTGGACATTCAAAAAAAGTCCGCGCACGCACTGGAGCAGGGTCGCCTCGACATCCTGAAGCGACGCCGGGACTGGTTCGACGGCCAGCTCGATCTTGATCCGGCGAAGCTCGTGTTCATCGATGAGACCGGCCTCTCCCCAAAGATGGCCCGCCTGCGTGGAAGAGCGCCGCGTGGCGAGCGCGGCCGGGCCGGCGTGCCGCATGGCCACTGGAAGACCACGACCTTCACCGGAGCGCTGCGGCTGACGGGCATGACTGCGCCCTTCGTCTACGACGGCGCCATGAACGGCAACGTGTTCCTGGCCTATGTCGAGCAGGTGCTGGTCCTAACATTGTCGGAGGGCGACGTAGTCGTCATGGACAACCTGCCCGCCCACAAGGCCGCCGGCGTGCGCGACGCGATTGAGGCCGCAGGCGCGAGCCTGCTCTACCTGCCGACTTGCAGTCCCGACTTCAATCCAATTGAGAACGCTTCGCCAAACTCAAGGCGCTGCTGCGAGCAAAAGCCGAGAGAACCATCAAGGCTTTGTGGGACGCGGTCGGCGCGGTCGTCGACCTCTTCACCCCAGCCGAATGTGCCAACTACTTCAAAGCCGCAGGATATGAACCGGATTAAACAGGACGTGCTCTAGCGCGGTCAGCTCTTCGAGCGGATCGCTGTTGAATGTATATCGGTATCCATGCATCACCCGCTTGGGCTGGTGATGAATAGCTGCGATTACTTCCTCATTTCCGTAGCCGAGGCTGTAAACGGCGGCGCCCCCAGAACCATCGATGTATTGCTTGCCATCGGTATCGAACACGTAGCCGCCTTGACCATGTGAAACCTTAGGCAGTGCGGATGTTGTCGTTGAGGTATCAAATCCGCTAGGTCAGCAGGCATCACAATTTCCTCTCAGCTGCGTATGTAAGGCAGTGTGTTGAGCCACGAACTGCTCACAACAGGCCTTCAGCCGTTTAGTCTTTTGGCGCTAATCCTGATGTCTAAAATATGGTGGCTTACGCAGTTCACCCGAACAAGCAACTCGGGATAGACGAGCATTCGTCAAATTTCCTTCTTCTAAAACGAGAAGTTTTCGCTGATATCACTCGCGCCGACACACCAAGAGCCCGCACGGTCCGCTATTTCAATAGACCGATAGGCGGTTTACTTAACGAGAAACGCATTATGGAACTCTTTCGCCACCGCGCGGCCGCCGTCTAAAACAAAACCAGAGTCCCCTCCATAGGTGAACAAGCTGAGGCCAAGCAATTGGAGTCGCATCATGTATTCTATGGATGCCACATCAATACCTGATACGATACCGTATTTCTTAGAGGCATTCGCGACTGCTTGACATGCATCCAGCAGTTCAGGCGTGAGCTTTCCCGGTTCTATGCCAAAGGAAAGAGCAAGGTCTGCCGGGCCGATGAAGAGCGCGTCGACACCAGGCGTCGAGGCTATGTCGTCTAGATTATTGAGGGCCTCTCGTGTTTCGATCTGTAGTACGACGGCCAAGTCAGAGTTCGCATCTTTGCGATACTCCGCATCCTTTTGGTAATAGTTTGATGCTCTCCAAGCTCCAGATCCGCGTTTTCCCGTGGGCGGATATTTTGCGGACGACACTGCTTCGATGGCTTCGGCACCGGAGTTTACCATCGGCACCATGATGCCGTTCGCACCATGATCGAGCGCGGCTTTAATGAGTTCAATTCTGTTCCAAGCGACCCTGTAGAGTACAGGCATGCCGTATCGTTCGGTCGCAGGAAGGATCTGCAAGAGCGCGTTGGGCGGAATGGGCGAATGCTCGCCATCGACCAGAAGAAAATCGAGGTTTGTCTGCGCCAGCGTCTCTGCGACGATTACATGCGGAATTTGCATCCAGGCGCCGATTTGCGGTTTTCCCGACCTGATCGTTTCCGCGAATGGGTGTCCTGCCATTTTAACAATCCTTTGTGTAGCCTGAGCCGTAACTGCGTTGGTCAGCACCAACCCGCCCCACCCGGAACGCTTTCATTACGAGCAGGGAGGGAAGCTTACCTTAGAGTCGGAGGAGCCGTAAGATTGCGCTACCGCGCACCTAAGTGACTTTGTTCGTATGGGAAGATGGCAGGTTTCCCATCTTACCTAAATATACAGTTTGTCCAGAAGTTGGCTATCACACCAATCGATGTTCCCTCTGACACAGAGTCCGCTCCGGCCTCGTTGAACTGATAGTTTCGCGAAGACTCACATCGCTAATACCCCGCGCTCGCCATCTTTCGCCCAGCAACGGCCTTCTCCAGCCAGCCAAGTTCCATCTCCGGCACCGACGACAGCAAGAGATCGGTATAGGCGTCGAACGGCGGCGTCAGCACCTGGCTCTTTGCTCCATAGCGCACGACCTTGCCGCGATACATGACGGCGATGGAATCGGCGATCGACTTCACCGTCGCGAGATCGTGGGTGATGAAGAGGTAAGCCACCTGCTCGATCTGCTGGAGATTAAGCAACAGCTTCAGGATGCCATTGGCCACTAACGGGTCCAGGGCCGACGTTACCTCATCGCAGATGATAAGCTTGGGCTTAGCCGCCAGCGCCCGCGCGATGCAGACGCGCTGCTTCTGACCGCCGGAGAGCTCGGCCGGATAGCGATCGATGAAGCCATTGCTCATTTCGATCTCTTCGAGCAACTCTTTCACCCGCCGCTCCCGTTTCTCGCCTCGGAGGCCAAAATAGAATGTCAGCGGCCGGCCGATGATGGTGCCGACGGTATGGCGCGGGTTCATCGCCACATCGGCCATCTGGTAGATCATCTGAAGCTGGCGGAGGTCTTCCTTGGTGCGGCCGCCGAGTCGGTTGGAAAGCTTATGGCCCTCGAAGGTGATCTCACCCTGCTGCGGCGGCAGCAAGCCGGTGATCGCCCGAGCCAGCGTCGATTTTCCGGAGCCGGATTCGCCGACCACAGCCAGCGTCTGGCCGGGATGGATGTCGACCGAGACGTCCTTCAACACCTTTAACATGCCGTTGCCGTATGCGGCCGTGACGTTCTTCACCGATAGGATCGGTTTCGGCGTCGGCAGCTTCTCTTCGTGCTCGATTTGGTGCACGGAGACCAACGCCCGGGTATAGGCCTGCTTCGGCTCCTTGATGATCTGATGGGCGGTGCCCGTCTCGACCATCTTGCCATGCCGCAGCACCATGATGTCGTCGGCCACCTGCGCGACAACGGCAAGGTCATGGGTGATATAGAGCGCGGCAACACCTGTGGCCTGGATCGCTTGCTTGATCGCGGCGAGCACGTCGATCTGCGTCGTAACGTCGAGCGCCGTGGTCGGTTCGTCGAAGATGATCAGATCCGGCGCGGGGCAGAGCGCCATGGCCGTCATCACGCGTTGCAATTGTCCGCCGGAGACTTGGTGCGGATAGCGCGTGCCGATATTTTCGGGATCGGGAAGGCTGAGTTTGCGGAACAGCGCCACCGCGCGGCGTTCGGCCTCGGCGCGGTTGGCTAAGCGGTGCTTGAGCGAGCTTTCCACCACCTGGTCCATCAGCCGCTGGGCGGGATTGAAGGCCGCCGCCGCGGACTGGGCGACGTAGCATACTTCACGGCCGCGTAGTTTGCGGATGCCGTTCTTACCCTGTTTGAGGATGTCGCGGCCGTTGAGGATGACTTCGCCGCCGGTGATGCGGACACCGCCGCGGCCATAACCCATCGGCGAAAGCCCGATGGTGGATTTGCCTGCCCCGGATTCGCCGATCAGTCCGAGCACCTTCCCCTTTTCCAATACCAGCGATATGTCGTCGACAATAGTAATCGTCTTCGGGTCCTCGCCGGGCGGATAAGCAGTGGCCTCGATCCGGAGATTGCGGATGTCGAGCAGCGTCTCAGCCATTGCCGCGCCCTCCCTTAAGATCGGTCGTGCGGTTCACAATCCAGTCGGCCACGAGGTTCACGGAGATTGCGAGCGCCGCGATCGCTGCCGCCGGAACCAGCGCCGCCGGAATGCCGAAGACGATGCCGTCCTTGTTCTCCTTCGCCATGCCGCCCCAGTCGGCTGCAGGCGGCTGAACGCCGAGCCCCAGAAAGGACAGCGCCGAGAGGAATAGCACTGCATAGATGAAGCGCAGGCCCAGTTCGGAGACCAGCGGGGACAGAGCGTTGGGCAGGATTTCGGCGAAAATCACCCACCATTTGCCTTCGCCCCGCAGCTTGGCGGCCTCGACGAAATCCATGACATTAAGATCGGCCGCAACAGCCCGCGACAGGCGATAGACGCGCGTGGAATCCAGCACGCCCATGACCAGGATCAGCGTCACCAGCGTAGAAGGCAGCACAGAGAGCACGACCAGGCCGAAGATCAGGGTGGGGATCGCCATCAGGAGATCGACGAAACGGGACATCAACATATCGAACCAGCCGCCGACCACCGCAGCGGTGAAGCCGAGGATTGCGCCCATCGAGAAAGAAAAAAATGTCGCCAGGACGGCGATCAGGATCGTTGTCTGGGCGCCATAGATCATGCGTGAGAGCAGGTCGCGGCCAAGATTGTCGGTGCCGAAGAGAAATTTCGCCGACATCGGCTCCCAGACGCCGCCGACAATATCGCCGAGACCATAGGGTGCTATCCACTCGGCGAAGGTTGCGACGAGGAAGAACAACGAGGTGAAGATCAGGCCGATCAACGCGCCGAAAGGGATGCGTCTAAACATCGGCCGCCCTCACTTCGGATGCCGTAGCCGAGGATTGGCGAGAATCGACGCCACGTCAGCAACGACATTAAGGAAGATATAAACGGTGGCGAAGATCAGCCCGACGGCCTGCACGACCGGCACGTCGCGCTTGGCGACATGGTCGACTAGATACTGACCCATGCCGGGATAAACGAAGATTACCTCGATCACGACCACGCCGACCACGAGATAGGCGAGGTTGAGTATAATTACATTGATGATCGGCGCGATGGCATTGGGGAAAGCGTGCTTGCGGATGATCTCGAACGCGGTGAGCCCTTTTAGTTCGGCCGCCTCGATATAGGCCGACTGCATGACGTTGAGGATCGCCGCCCGCGTCATACGCATCATATGGGCGAGGACGCCAAGCGTGAGCGTCGTGCAGGGCAGCGCGATGGCCTTCATCTTGTCGAGGAAGGGCATGCCGTCATAGACCATTGAAATACCTGGGAAAACTTGGAACTTCACGGCAAAGAAATAGACCAGCAGATAGCCTATGAAGAATTCAGGCACCGAGGTCGAGGCAAGCGCGAAACCCGAGATCAGCTTATCGATGGGACCGTTGCGGTATCGGATCGCGAGCAGGCCGAGCATGATGGCAAGAGGCACCGCGACGGCCGCCGCCCAGAAGGCCAAAAACAACGTGTTCCAAAGTCTCTCCTTGATCGAGGTGGCGATATCGAGCTTGCTGGCGAGCGCGGTGCCGAGATCGCCCTGCAATGCGCCTGATAGCCAGTGGAAATAGCGGACATGGGCGGGATCGTTGAGGCCCATTTCGGCGCGCAAGTTGGCGAGTGCCACCGGTGTTGCCGATTGGCCGAGAATGGACTGCGCCACGTCGCCCGGCAGGATTTGCGTGCCGGCGAAGATCAGCACCGACACGGCGAGCAACAGGAGGGTACCCAGCGCAAGGCGCTGGGCAATGAGCTTCGAAACCAAGGCCGGACCTCAGGCCTGCAGCCAACATTTGGACAGCGCATAGCCGTTCATAAGTTGGTTGTTACCATCGGTCATCCAGCCACCAACTTGCGGGCCCGTGGCGTCGATGAAGTCGTAAAACATCGGGATGATCACGCCACCTTCGTCTCGGACCATCTGGCCCATGTCGGCATACAGCTTCTTGCGTTTATTGACATCGAGTTCGCTGCGTGCCTGGACCAACATCTGGTCGAACTTCTCGCTAAAGAAGTGAGTTTCGTTCCATACGGCTTTCGACTGGAGCATAAGGGAATAGTACATGTCCTGCGTCGCCCGTCCGGCACCAGATGATGCCGCGAACGGCACCTTGCCCCACACAGTGTCCCAGTAGCCGTCAGCCGGTTCGCGCTTGACCTCGATGTTTATGCCCGCCTTTGCTGCGCTCTGCTGGTATAGCTGAGCAGCGTCAACCGCGCCCGGGAAAGGTCCGTCGGACGTGCGAAGGAGCAACGATCCCGAGTGGCCGGACTTCTTGTAATGAAAAGCTGCCTTGTCAGGATCATACTTGCGTTGCTCCAATTCGGTGAAGAGTGGGTAAAGCTTGTTTGCGTACGTGTCATTGCCAACGGCACCGTAACCTCCCAGGATTTTCTGGACCATCTCCTCCCGGTCAATTGCATATTTCAGCGCGAGGCGCAGATCGTTGTTGTCAAAAGGCGCCGTGTCGCATTCACAATAGAAATAACCGTGGCCACGGCCGGGAACATTACGAATGGTGAGGGCGGGAAAGCGCTTCAGGAGTTCGACTACTTTAGGATCGACTCGGTTGATGATGTGGACTTGCCCGCTCTGCAAGGCAGAGGAGCGGGCAGTCCCGTCGTTGATGACGAAGATCTCGATCTGGTCGGCAAAGCCGCGATCGTCACGCCAGTAGCCAGCGAACCTTTCGCCGCCAAGTCGAACACCAGGATCGTTCATGGTGATCTTGTAGGGCCCGGTTCCGATCCCTTCGTTCGGGTTGTCTTTGCCGCCATTTGGCTGAATCACAAGATGGAGATCGTTTATTATGAACGGAAAGTCGGCATTCCCCTCCTTTAGGGAGAAGACCACGTTTTGACCGTCGACCGCGACCTTGTCGATGGCTTGCATGAGGGGGAGCACGGCGGACTTAGAATTAGCGTCAAAGTGGCGCTCCATCGTGGCGAGCACGTCCGCGGGAGTCATTTGCTTGCCGTTATGGAACTGCACGCCCTTTCGGATTTTAAAGGTCCAGACCTTCGCGTCCTTCGATCCGCCCCATTCCTCGGCAAGTGCCGGCTTGAGTTCTTGATCTCCAGACAGCTCAACAAGTTGTTCGCCCCACTGACGGCTGAAGATAAATTGAACGTCGTATGATATGAGCGCTGGATCAAGACTGTCCGTAGCTTGTCCACCGTTCAACCCGGCCTTGAGCGTTCCGCCTTTGACGGGTCCCCCCGCCCTCGCGGCTTGGGCGAGGAGGGTATTAGCCACCACTGCACTAACGCCGAGCGCCGCGGCTCGACCTAAAAATTCGCGTCGGGACAACTTTCCTTTCGCGACGCGCTCACTGAGATAACGAATTTCATCATTCATCTTAGTTCCCTTTCTTTGTGCATTTCTTGTTTATTCGCTGCTAACCACATGAAACGCCCAATTGCCGCTACTATGCGATCCCTAGGGCTGGCCCGTTCTTTAAAGAGGCCTTTCCCTCAGAGTGAAGCTGCTCCATCGATTTCCTCCATCAGCGGCGTTTCTTTTCGTTTGATCGATTCACCGACGATGGTGGCTCTCTCTCGCCGATCTCAAACGCTTCCCGGTGTTTGCCTTAGAGGACCCGGTAAACGTTTCTGGCGTTCTCCCGAAACAGCATTGCCTTATGTTCCCCGGATATCCGAGTCTTGAAGGCATAGCGGGGATCGTCGAAGTCCCAGTGGGGATAATCGCTTGCATACATCAGCCTGTCCCAACCGATTTGATCAAACAGGTAGTTAAGATCCTCGGGGTTGTCCGGCTCTTCCATCGGCTGTGTTGAGAAGTAGAAATGCTTGCGAAGATAGTGGGAAGGAGTGTGTTTCAGGGTAGGCACCTCCGAGCCCATCCGCTGCAACAGCATATCTAGCCGGTGGCCAAGTTCGATTGACCAGGCACAACCGCACTCGACAATAATCACCTTGAGAGATGGCAACTGATCGAACACGCCATCGAGAATAAGACTCATAATCTGCGTCTGTGCAGCGAAGGTGAGGTCTAGATGGCTCTCACAGTAGTAGGATGGCCACCCGCTGGCAGTCCGTGCGCCGACCCGGCCTCCGCTGATGTGCATGCCGATAGGAAAGCCATGATGGGCCGCGGCTTCCAGGATGGGCCTGTAGCGCCGGTGCCCCAGTGGCTCGGTTGTCCCTGTGAATATCTCCACCTGAACAAATCGCGCATCCAGAGCCCGCTTTTCGATTTCCGCGACTGCGGCAACGACATCGTCCGGAACGACCACAACGGAGGCCCTCAGCCGGTCCTCCGGCTCGACGAATTCGGCGATCTGCCAATCGTTGATCGCCGTGGACAATGCGTTACTGAGATCGAGATTGCGCCCACCATTGCCCAGCGCCACCATGGGCTGTAGAATGCCGAAATCGACATTGTTCGGATCTAGGTGCTGCTTCCTCAGGAACGTTAGGTCCGAACCGGGTGGACCGCCGTTCGGGGGTAACGCATCGCGACGATATCCATTGAAAGTGGATCCGTTGTAAGTAATGTTGCCGGAAAACACTTCGAATCCCAACTCACCATACTGATCGAGATGATCGCGCCACCGCTTGGAAAGATACGGATGCAGGCCATAGCGGTCTCTAAGCTCCGGGTGGATATCGCAATCGGCAATACCTGCCGAAAATGTGGAGCGCGCCGTCTGCTTCGGAATCGTGATCGTATCGGTCATTACACCGTCTCCTTCAGCCGTGGGTATGTCCGCAAGGGGTTCTCGCGCGCGATCTTCTGGCGAAGCCGCGCTGGAAAACCGGGTGGCATCGGGTCATCTCCGTCAAACTGCCAGTGTGGGTAGTCGGAAGAGAAGAGCAGCATGTCTTCGGAGCCGAGATGCTCAATCAGCTTCTCGACGTGCACCGGGTCCGTCGACGTATCGAATGGCTGGATCGTAAACCGGACACGATCGCGGATTTCCACCGCGGGAGAGCGCTTCACCCAAGGAACTTCACCGCGGGTACCAAACCAATACTTAGTAGTCCGCCAGATAAAACTGGGCACCCAGCCGATGCCCGCCTCGATCATCACGAAGGTGAGATCCGGAAATTTGGCAAATACACCTTCCATGATCAGGCTCTGGAGCTGTGCCGCGAAAATGTGAGTTCCGCTGGCATAGTCCTGCAGGTAGGTCGACGGCCAACCCATACCGCTGCTCGTAGGATGGCGATACATCGTACCGGCATGGATACCGACAGGCAGCCCATGCTTTTGGGCCGCTTCATAGATCGGCCAATAATGGCTGCGGCCAAGAAGCATCTCGTTGCCGGCCAGCAGCAGGACCTGGACGAACCTTTTGTCGGAAGCGCATCTGTGGATTTCCTCTGCAGCCCGATCGGGAAGCTGCGAGCCCACGACGATCGAACCGCGCAAACGAGGCTCAGCATCCAACCACTCCCGCGCCAACCACTTGTTGGTCGCGGCGCAGACCTCTGCTCCCATCAAACCGCTTGCCGCGACTTGACCGCCATAGAGCGGATTACAGATTGCGATCTCGCAGTTGAATTTATCGAGCGCCTGCTCCCGACAGCGATCGATGCTGGCGCCCGGCTTTTCACCAGCTTGCCGCCAGTCCGGGCGGCATGACAGCGGTACGCTCGGCGGATAGCTGGCCAGATCCATCTCGCCGATCGCGCGGCTGATGAATTGTTCCTGCCAATACTCGTCCATATAGGGGATCAGGGCATCGTTCCCCGGCACCGCCGGATGAATATCGCAATCGATTACCGATGTCGGCTTGTGGAGCATAAATGCCTCGCTTCCAAGAAACTCTGCCATCTCACGATGGATCGGGTCGATCGTTCACAGATCGACGACCAGATAGGAGTCTTCGATACTTACAGGGAAGGTTTCCGCTTTATACGGACCCTCGACCAATTCGGCTCCCGCAGCTACCGATACCGGGTATTGCTTGACGGATATTCGCCCTGGATCACACCATGACTGGCCGGTGCGAATATCAAACTCCCAGCCGTGCCAAGGGCAGCGGATGAACTCCCCGCGACGCGAACACTGGACATGACCGGGCTCATCTGCCGTTGCAATGCCTGAGATCAAGCCCATCGACAGTTCAGCGCCCTGGTGAGGGCAACGGTCGTGGAGGGCAAAGTAGTCGCCATGGACATTGAAGATGACGATCGGACGGCCACGCACCTCAAAGACCTTGCGCATGCCCGGACCGACATCCTCTGCCTTGCCCACCACATGCTTAGCCATTTTTCCTCCCTGGCAAAAGCGAGACGGAACTAATCCGATAAGCCATGTTAACCTAATAACCTCGCCCCATCTGCGGAATAGACAGATTGGATCAAAATGCACCACCACAGGTAGGGTGAAAGCAGAACCGAAACTGACGACGCCGGCGCAGCCAAAGGCCCCAGCTACCGCGACTGCTGATGGTGAAGATGAGGACTTCGTACCCGAGTCCTACGTCGGCAGATCGACGAACTCTTCGCTTGCCGTTCATGGCAATAAAAAGCGAATGTATGACTCCGTTGAGGCTTGACCGGGTGGGTCATACAAGCGAAGCGAGCCTGCCATGCTTTCGCGCGTCACCGAGTTGGGAGCGGGGCTTTATAGCGCCTTCCCACGCAGATCACTGGGCGTGACGTCCAAAGGTATTGGGCAGAGATATGGGCGGCCCCCTGTTTGTTGCTTCAACTCTGCCTTTGCCCGAATGATGATTTCTGGATTGCGTATGCAATCTGCCGCCGTAGTAGCCATGACTTTGGCAGCCAATATCATCCCCTTGTGGGCTGCAGGCAAATCGCCTTGGGTGACGAGCTGCCAACTGTGGAAGGGCGTGCCAATGGCGAAACAGGCTGTTTGACACTGTGCAGTCGGCACGATCCAGCTGACGTCGCCAACGTCTGTCGAGCCAAACTCGAATTGGTCTGTCCCCAACGGTATGAGGCTATCGTGGAGGATCTTGTCCTTCAACGAAACATCGCGACCCACGACGCTAGCCAGCGCATCTTCGTCCGTCAGCGCCGTCTTGCGAAGCTCCTTACCAAACTCATAGTCAGCTGCGTCAAAGGGAGGCGGGCCGACACGGCGCATGTTCTCATACATCACATCATACAGCGCTTTGTTGGGCAAAAGGTTGGAGTAACCGCCGGTGATTTGCACTTTCACCGATGTCTCGGTCATAAGCGCAGCACCTTCTGCAATCTTCTGCACGCGCGCGAACACCCGCTCAGCGTCTTGCACGCTCGGAGAACGAATGGAATAAGATGATTCAGCATATGCCTGCACTACGTTGGGGAACTCACCGCCGGCGTTGATGATGGCATAGTGAACGCGAGCATTGGAGGGCATGTGCTCGCGCATGTAGTTGACGCCAACATTCATTAACTCGACTGCGTCAAGCGCACTACGCCCCAAATGTGGATCCGCCGCCGCGTGCGCCGCCCTGCCGGTAAAGGAGAAACGCGCCCACTTTGCAGCGTTCGAGGATTTGGTCAGCACTTCGTTAACCACCGCTGGATGCCAGCATAAGGCAGCGTCGAGATCGTCAAAAGCGCCGGATCGAGCCATAAAGGCCTTGCCCCCTCCAGCTTCCTCTGCCGGACAGCCGTAGAAGCGCACTGTAGCTTCAATGCGTTCAGCTGCGAGCGCATCTTTTAATGCAACAGCTGCAAGTGCCGAGCCGGAACCCAGAAGATTGTGCCCGCAACCATGACCCGGCGCACGTGCGGTCGATGAGCTCGGTTCTGTTGCGCCTGAGACTTGAGCAAGATCGGGAAGCGCATCGTATTCGCCGAGCATGCCAATGATTGGGATGCCCTCGCCAAATTCCGCGATGAAGGCGGTAGCCATGCCGCCGACATTCGTCGTGATGCGAAAACCTTCACGCTCGAGCATTGCGATATGCTCGGCCACCGAGCGATGCTCCTCAAATGCCAATTCCGGGATTGCCCAAATCCGGTCGCTTAAAGCGCAGTAGTCGGCGGCCTTCGCATTCACGCGGCGGACGATTTCATTAAGGCTGAGAGGGTCGTTTTGCATAATTTCTAAGTCCCTTGAGGTAATGGCTAACTGTTCGGATGGCCGCATCCAGAAGCGTTTATTCTCCTTGGCAATTTCTCGGCTTTTTTGGCTATCCCGCCAATGTGCGCGGGCGACGAGGTAGGCCGTTCTGCGCACCGACTGGCTTTCGAGAGTCGAGATGCCACCCGACCGGGAGGTCAGGTCAACTTTCGATGATGACTGATAGCTCGCCGCCACGATCCAATACTCTGTCAGCTCAGTGCGCAGGTGAGAACACTCAGCAAATTGCAATCGATCTGCGTCGAGGTTCGAAATACCCCGTCGCTTGGCCCTTCGATCCTAATAAGCTCGACGAGCGTCGGCCGGTTCTTACGCAACGACTTAGCCGGGTAGCGCGAAACGAGGGTCGAGCATGTCACGCAGGCCATCACCGATCAAATTGACAGCCAATACTACAGCCGCGATTACGAGGCTTGGGTACAATATTAGGTACGGCGCAATCAGAGCAAACGACCGGCCTTCGGCGACGATATTGCCCCAACTTGGGTTCTCAGGTGGAACCCCGACGCCCACAAAGCTCAGGTAGGCTTCATAAAGAATAGCCAGGCCACAGATATAGGTTGCTTGCACGGCGATTGGGGCGAGCGCATTCGGCAAAATGTACTTGAAGAGCAGCCGCAGAGGACTAGCGCCATAGGACCGAGCCGCCTCTATGAAAACCTGCTCGCGAAGCGTCAGCGTCAAGCTTCTAACCAATCTTGCAACACCGGGCACTTCCGGGATCGCCAAAGCCAGGATTACCGTCAAGACCCCGCCCCCGAAGATCGTCGCTAAGGCAATGGCGAGCAGGATTCCCGGTATCGCCATGATGCCGTCCATGACCCTCATCAAGATCTTGTCTGATGCCTGCCCGGCTCCTGCGACAAGACCAAAGATTGTTCCGGCTGTTGTCGCCAGGACCGCAGTGGCCAGTCCAATCGCGAGCGAGACCCGCCCGCCATAAAGCACACGCGTGAAAATGTCCCGCCCGAACATGTCGGTGCCCAATAAATGGGCGCTACTGGGAGGATTGAGTCTCAACTCCGGACTTATCGACAAGGGATTAAGATTGGCTATCCCAGGACCTAGATACGACACTAGCGCAACCAAAAGCATGAAAATCACGGCGACACGCACCGACGTCGGCAGGCGCGTCATATGCGGCCGCAATAGGGGAAATGTCATGCGGCTAACTCCTCAAGTATATTTAATTCTCGGGTCCATTAGCGGGTACGACAGATCCACCAGCAGATTTACCATGACATACACACAGGCACTTATCAGTAGGACCCCCTGAATCACCGGAACATCCCTGTGCTGGATGGCTTCCACCAGGAGGCTGCCGACCCCTGGAATTGCGAAGACGGCCTCTGTTATGACCACGCCACCAAGCATACCGGCGAACGACATTCCAACTACGGTGACCAGAGGTACGGCGATCAGCTTAAGGCAGTGTCGAACTAGGATCGTGAACTCGTCGAGCCCTTTCGCTCGCGCCACACGAATAAAGTCCTGATTCAGCACTTCGATTGCGCTTGCTCTAGTGATTCGAGTGATGAGTGCCGTTTGCGCAAATCCCAACATGGTTGCGGGGAGAAGCACATGCCGCAAGACTTCCATCACGCCGCTGTCGAACCCTGGGAACCCGGAGACCGGCATTGACCCAAAGTACACACCGAACGTGAATATCAGCACGTACCCGATCAGAAAGGGAGGTATCGCTGTCCCAGCAACCCCGAAGAGCGATACTAAGCGATCAGCGATGCCCCCCCTCTTTTGTGCTGCCAACAATCCCAACGGCAGCGAGATGGTAATCTGAACCACAGTTGCTGCGGTTGCGAGAATAATCGTCGGTTCCACTCGCGACAGAATGAGAATGAATACCGGCTGTCTAGAAAAAAGCGAGTTCCCCAGGTTTCCCCGGATGATATTCGCCAACCAATGAAGATACTGGACAACCAGCGGATCATCGAGATGAAGGCTCTCCCGAATAGCGGCGATCTGTGCGGGCGTGGCGTAGTCGCCGGCCAGCACAGCCGCCGCATCTCCAGGGCTCAGATACGTCAGACCGAAAACTATGGCGGTCACGACCCCCACCACCGGAATGACGGAAAGCACTCTGGTAATGAGATACCTGATCATATTTACCTCACGAACCGTAGACGCGATGCGCTACTGGCCTTTTCGCCGGATGTTCCAGAAATAGGCATAAGGTGCCTCGGGATTGAACCCCTCGAGGTCGGCGCCATAAACAGTCGGAATGCCGTACTCTCCCGTCATGACAAAGGGCAAATAGGCTGATGCGCGGGCTTGGAGTTCAAAAGTAATTTTCTTTTTCTCGTTCTCGTCGACTGCGCTGGCGAAGGCAGCTCTGAGTTTCTCGAGCTTTTCATCGCAAGGCCAACCAAACCAAGCCTTGTCGCAGTTCGCAGCCAGCATCAGATGGGTGATCGGGGAGCTGGCAGGTCCCACTTCCATGTAGGTAGGGAACAGGTTCCACCCGCCTTCCGAAGCAGGCGCCTTAGACGTGCGGCGCGACGTTACGGTAGCCCAATCCATTGCTTGAAGGTCTACCTGGATGCCAATCTTTCTCAACTGCTGGGCCAAGTACAGTGATCTCGCGTGGGCCTCCGCCCAATCGGTTAGATCGAAAATCACAATCGGCTTTCCATCGTAACCGGCTTCTTTGAAGAGCTCTTTAGCCTTGTCAAAGTCCGCGGCACCCCGGTGGCCGGTATAGGCGGACTCGTCACCATACTTCCCCTCGCAGGTGAGATAAGCATAGCAGGTATGCCAGAATTGCGGGTCACCCACAGAAATCTGCATGGCCTCCTTTTGGTCGATCAGATAGGTGAGAGCCTCAGTCGCCTTGATGTTGTAGAACGGCGGCACCTCGTGATTCACCACGAAGAGGCTCTGCACGAAATATCCTTTCGAGACCACGAGCTTCGGATCTTTTCGCAGCGCCAAGGCGTTATCGATCGCAGGAGTTAGCCAGATATCTTGTTTCCCGGTCAGCATCGCCGCCATCGCGGTATTTGGGTCGGGTATGTAGGAAACTTCAATCTTGTCGAAAGTTGCCTCTTTCTTACCCCAATAAAAGCTCGGCGGGTCGTTCCGTGGAGTGTAGAAGGAGTTCTTGATGTAAACGGGTGTTTGCCCTGGCTTCCAGGTCGAGAAATCGAACTTATAAGGACCAGAACCGGTCGTATCGGTAAGCTGATCTGTGGGTGGCAGGGAGGCGACCCGCTTGGGCATTATGAAAGGGACGTTCCCCTCAGTACTGGCAAGCGCCGAGGGAACGTCGAATGGCTCATTTAGCTCGATCCGGAACGTCAGATCGTCCACCTTCACCATGTCCTTGGTCCTCGATCCAAGGAGACCACCGACCACATCCCGAGACTCCCAGCGCTTCAGCGACTGGATCACGTCGTCAGTGGTGATTGGAGCTCCGTCGGAGAATTTCAGGTCCTTGCGGAGTGTGATTGTGTAAGTCTTCTTGTCCGAGCTTACATCGACTTTATCGGCCATTTGGGGACGAGCTGTGCCGCTGCTGTCGAATTCGAACAGTTTATCGTAAATGAGATATCCATGGATCTGCGTATCTCCCGATGTTGTCACAATGGGGTCAACGATTTTCAGGGCGCTTCCCTCTATTATGCGCAGCGTGTCCGCCTCCGCTGCACCGACGGATAAAACGCCGACAACAGCAGTTGTTACTAACCGACGCACGGCAGTTCTTTTGGACGTCCATGTCATTAGCTTGACCTTCATTTTCGTTCCCTCTATTTGTTTAAAGACCAATAGGCTTTAGTGCCCGCTTGGTTCTCCTGCTCCCATTCCTCGCCCCAAATCATGACTGCGTGGCCAGGCGAGACTTCACGATACTGGCGCACAGGTGGGACGTAGTCTGCAGGCCGGACCGGACTCTTGATTTCGTCGTTTGAGACCGGGCGTTTCTGCAGGCGCCGTGCCGGATCGGCGATCGGCACGGCCGCGAGCAGCCGTTTGGTGTACGGATGCTGCGGATTCTGAAAAATCGCCTCGCGCGGGCCGATCTCGACGATCTCGCCGAGATACATCACAGCCACGCGGTGGCTAACGCGCTCGACCACCGCCATGTCGTGCGAAATGAAAAGATAGGCAAGGCCCATCCGCGCCTGAAGATCCAGCATAAGATTGACGACCTGCGCCTTTACCGAAACATCCAGCGCCGAGACGGCTTCGTCCGCCATGATGAGCCTCGGCTCGAGCGCAAGCGCACGCGCAATACAGATGCGCTGGCGCTGGCCACCCGAGAACTCATGCGGAAAGCGGGAGACCATGTCGGGAGAAAGACCCACCCGCTGCAGGAGGTCGGCGACCTTATCGCGTGCTTCCGAACGGCTGGCGAGACTATTGATCAGCAGCGGTTCGATGATCGCCGTGCCGATGTCCATGCGCGGATTGAGCGATGCGAACGGATCCTGGAAAATCATCTGCATGCGATTACGCTGCTTGCGCAACTCGGACTGGCCAAGTTTGACGAGGTCAACGCCGTCGAGCAAAATCGAGCCCGAGAGGGGCTCAGTCAGCCGCATCACCGTCCGGCCTGTCGTCGATTTACCACAGCCTGACTCACCGACCAGTGCCAGGGTTTCGCCGCTCTTGACGCTGAAGGATACATTCTCGACCGCGTAGACCCGGCCCTTGACCGAAGAAAACATGCCCGACCGGATTTCGAAGCGCTTCGTCAAGCCGGCAACCTCAAGCACCGGGCGCTTCGCCTCCATGACAGTGTCCGGTACCTCGTTCGGCACGTCGGATTGGCCAGTTGTGCGGTCGACGATCGGGAAACGCATTGGCCTCGGGCGCCCCGTCATTGAGCCGAGCTTTGGAACGGCTGAAAGCAGCGACCGCGTATAGGGATGTTCGGGGCGTTTGAAGATGTCATCGGTCGGCGAAGTCTCGACCACCTGGCCATTATACATGACCACCGTGCGGTCGGCGATCTCGGCGACGACGCCCATGTCGTGCGTGATGAAGAGGACGGACATGCCCTCCTCTTCCTGCAGCTCCTTGATCAGCTCCAGGATTTGCGCCTGGATCGTCACGTCGAGCGCCGTCGTCGGCTCGTCGGCAATCAGCAGCTTTGGCTTGCCGGCCAACGCCATCGCGATCATGACGCGTTGGCGCATGCCCCCCGAGAAGTGGTGTGGATATTCGTGGAAGCGCGACTTCGCTGCCGGGATCCGCACCTTCTCCAACAGCTCAATCGTTTCCAACTCAGCCTCGGATCGGGACAGGCCGCGATGCAGAATCAGCGATTCCGCTATTTGGAACCCGATTGTGAGTACCGGGTTCAGCGAGGTCATCGGCTCCTGAAAAATCATCGCAATGTCGTTGCCGCGGATACGACGCATTTCTGCTTGCGAGAGCGTGAGCAGCTCCTGCCCCTCAAGCTTGATCGACCCTTCCACCTTGGTCGAAGCTGGCGAGTTGAGCCGCATGATCGAAAGCGCCGTCACGCTCTTTCCCGAGCCGGATTCACCCACGACGGCGACTGTCTCTCTTGCGCCGATCTCAAACGATATGCCGGCCACGACGGGCGCCCAGCGCCCTCCGACACGGAAGGAGGTCACCAACTGCGAAACCGAAAGGACCGGCGGGGTCATCCCGTGTTCACGCACTCTTGACATAGGCTTGTACAAATCTACTAGGTCCACGAGACCACTCCAAGACCGACGACCAATTTTCGCTGAAGACCGGACGAGGTTCTGGCCCAGAGATCTTCCGCTTTGTTGAGCACCTTCAACAAATCCATTTTGTCGAACCGCACGGATAGGTCCGTGTCCGCCGCGCAGTTCGCTTTCTCGACTCCCTCAAGCTTCCATTCCTGTGAAACAGGACAACACGTCTCGTCACGACCAGTCCGTTGTGCCGTCGGTTGCCAAGCCATCGAAATCCTTGCTGTGGACCACGTTGAAGTGGCTATCCTGCTGTATCTTGCGCAATACCTGGAGCGTTATTCGCATGCTGACTTTCGGCTGTTCGCGTTACAGGATCCGGTAAACGTTTATTGCGTTTTCCCGAAACAGCATCGCCTTGTACTCCTCGGATATTCGAGCCTTGAAGGCATAGCGTGGATCGTCGAAGTCCCAGTGAGGATAGTCGCTTGCATACATCAGCCTGTCCCAGCCGATTTGATCAAACAGATAGTTGAGATCCTCGGGGTTGTCCGGTTCTTCCATCGGTTGTGTTGAGAAGTAGAAATGCTTGCGAAGATAGTGGGAAGGCGGGTGTTTCAGGGTCGGCACCTCGGATCCCATCCGCCGCCACAACATGTCCAGCCGGTGTCCAAGTCCGATCGACCAGGTACAGCCGCACTCGACGACGACCGCCTTGAGAGATGGCAACTGATCGAAGACGCCATCAAGAATGAGACTCATGATCTGCGACTGCGCAGCGAAGGTGAGGTCCAAATGGTCCTCACAGTAGTAGGACGGCCAGCCGCTGGCAGTCCGTGCGCCGGCTCGGCCTCCGATGTGCATGCCGATAGGAAAGCCATAATGAGCCGCGGCTTCCAGGATGGGCCTGTAGCGCCGGTGCCCCAGTGGCTCGGTTGTCCCTGCGAATATCTCCACCTGGACAAATCGCGCGTCCAGAGCCCGCTTTTCGATTTCTGCGACCGCGGCAACGGCATCGTCCGGAACGACCACAACCGAGGCCCTCAGCCGGTCCTCCGGCTCGACGAACTCGGCGATCTGCCAATCGTTGATCGCCGTGGACAACGCGTTGCTGAGATCGAGATTGCGCCCGCCATTGGGCAGCCCTACCATGGGTTGGAGCACACCGAAGACAACGTTGTTGGGGTCGAGGTGCTGCTTCCTCATCAATGCCAGGTCCGAACCGGGCAGCCCGCCATCCGGCCAGGCGTCACGACGGCACGACATTGGATTGGATCCGTCATAGTTGTAGCCGCTGGTAAACGCCTCGAATCCCAACTCACCATACTGATCGAGATGATCGCGCCACCGCTTCGACATGTACGGATACAGGCCATTCCGGTCTTTGAGCGCCGGATGGATATCGCAATCCGCAATACCTGCCGAAGATGCGGAGCGCGCCGACTGCTTCGGGATCGTGATCGTATCGGTCATTACACCGTCTCCTTCAGCCGTGGGTAGGTCCGCAGAGGGTTCTCGCGCGCGATCTTCTGGCGAAGCCGCGCTGGAAAACCGGGTGGCATCGGATCATCTCCATCGAACTGCCAGTGTGGGTAGTCGGATGAGAAGAGCAGCATGTCTTCGCTGCCGAGATGCTCAATCAGCTTCTCGACGTGCACCGGGTCCGTCGACGTATCGAATGGCTGGATCGTAAACCGGACACGATCCCGGATTTCCAACGCAGGAGAGCGCTTCACCCATGGGACCTCGCCGCGGGTGCCATGCCAGTCCTTCTTGCTCTTCCAGATAAAACTGGGCACCCAACTGATGCCCGCCTCGATCATCACGAAGGTGAGATCCGGAAACTTGGCAAATACACCCTCCATGATCAGGCTCTGGAGCTGTGCCGCGAAAATGTGAGTTCCGCTGGCATAGTCCTGCAGGTAGGTCGACGGCCATCCCATACCGCCGCTCGCCGTAGGATAGCGATACATTGTCCCGGCATGGATGCCGACAGGCAGCCCATGCTTTTGGGCCGCTTCATAGATCGGCCAATAATGGCTGCGGCCAAGAAGCATCTCGTTGCCGGCCAGCAGCAGGACCTGAACGAACCTTTTGTCGGAAGCGCATCTGTGGATTTCCTCTGCAGCCCGATCGGGAAGCTGCGAGCCCACGACGATCGAACCGCGCAAACGAGGCTCAGCATCCAGCCACTCCCGAGCCAACCATTTGTTGGTCGCGGCGCAGACCTCTGCTCCCATCAAACCGCTTGCCGCGACTTGACCGCCATAGAGCGGATTACAGATTGCGATCTCGCAGCTGAATTTATCGAGCGCCTGTTCCCGGCAGCGATCCAGGCTGGCGCCCGGCTTTTCACCAGCTTGCCGCCAGTCCGGGCGGCATGACAGCGGTACGCTCGGCGGATAGCTCGCCAGATCCATCTCGCCGATCGCGCGGCTGATGAATTGCTCCTGCCAATACTCGTCCATATAGGGGATCAGGGCATCGTTTCCCGGTACCGCGGGATGAATGTCGCAATCGATTACCGATGTCGGCTTGTGCAGCATAAATGCCTCGCTTCCAAGAAACTCTGCCATCTCACGATGGATCGGGGCGATCGTTCACAGATCGACGACCAGATAGGAGTCTTCGATACTCACAGGGAAGGTTTCCGCTTTATACGGACCCTCGACCAATTCGGCTCCCGCAGCTATCAATACCGGGTATTGCTTGACGGATATTCGCCCCGGATCACACCACGACTGGCCGGTGCGAATATCAAATTCCCAGCCGTGCCAAGGGCAGCGGATGAACTCCCCGCGACGCGAACACTGGACATGACCGGGCTCATCTGCCGTTGCAATGCCTGAGATCAAGCCCATCGACAGTTCAGCGCTCTGGTGAGGGCAACGATTGAGGAGGGCGAAGTAGTCGCCATTGACATTGAAGATGACGATCGGACGGCCACGCACCTCAAAGACCTTGCGCATGCCCGGACCGACATCCTCTGCCTTGCCCACCACATGCTTAGCCATTTTTCCTCCCTGGCAAAAGCGAGACGGAACTGGTCCGAGAAGCCATGTTAAACCTAATAACCTCGCCCCATCTGCGGAATAGACAGATTGGATCAAATTGCACCACCACAGGCGTGCGAAAGCAGAGCCGAACCTGAAGACCAGGGCAGCCATGACATGACTGCGTCAAAAGTCCGACTACGACGACCGCTGAATGTCATCGGGGGCGGATGCCGCTGAAGAAGGGTGGCGGCGAGGTCGGGCGTCTGAGTTTAGACCAGTAGAGGCGTCGCCATCAGAATCAGTTTTGCTGACTTGGGGAGGTTCTGCCCGGTCACGCCGATGGCCGAAAAGATACGGATCTGACGTCGCAGTTGAGTAAGGCGCGGCCGAAACTCTCGCCGCTGACGGTAGCTCGCTCGCACAGAGACGATCTGCGGCCAGCGCCGCCGGCGTCATCTTCTCAGTTCAGATCGCGTGGAAACTCCTTGACCTCTTCGCGATCAACGATCACCTCGTCGCCCGAACGGGCGAGGAGGTGAGTCTCCATGCGCCAGACGTCACGTAGCGCGCGCACTGTCGCCGAAACCATAACTCTGGCGTCCCAGTCACCTCGGGCGTAGGACTTCTCCCAAGTCACGGTTCCGCGTGCCGAAATCGGATCGTCCGGATGGACGACGAAGACAGCTGTCTGCCTGGCCGACAGAGTGATGCCAGTATGTAGGTGACGCACGGTCCCGCCATCGCTGACCACGGTGTAAGTGGTTTCCCCGGTGATCTGGTTGGTCGTCACCTCGCGCCGGAAAGGCTCGTGCGCCTTAATCACGTCCTGCACCATCGGCGCTGCGCTCTCCGGTCCTTCAAACGCCGCAAGCGTTGCATCCAGTGGCTGCGGCTTGCGCACAGGCAGGATCAGCCTGCTGCCCGCGCAATGAATCGAGAGCGTCGCTTTCTCCGGCCCGGGGAACACGATGGGCCAATGCCCCGTTGCGACGGCAAGGCGGATGCGCTGACCCCTCTCGAAGCGCTGGCCACAGGAACGCAACTTGAAGCGCACCGTCTCGGCTTTGCCTGGCTGCATCGGCTGCAGTTCAAGGTCGTCATGCCGATGCGTGAGGTTGAGAATGCCGTAGCTGACGCGGGATGCCGCGCCGTCTTGCAGCACCAACGACAGCGTCGCCGAGATCAGCGCAACCTGCTTATCCGAGGAGAGCTTCACCTCGAATTCAGGAAAGCCGAGAATCTCTACGGCGTCGTCCAAAGGCTGCGTTTCGAAGACGAGCGCGTTACCGGCTTCCACGCGTTGATCTACCGGCAAGGTCGGATCCACGCCGTAGCCGCACCAAGCCCCGGACGAGAGGCCCGCCGTCGACGGTGAGTAAATCGTCAGCACGTCGTTGCCGCCGGCGCCCTCAGCAAGGCGGCCCGGCGAAAGGGTCAACGAGCGTTCACCGACGCCGGGTCCCGGCCATGATGGCTCGGCAACCCAGCGGCCCGGCCGCTCGTCATAGATGGCGGCCGGAGGACACGGGTCTTGCACCCAGGCCCGCAGCATCGGTTCGTCGGCAATCCCGGTATCGACGCCCTTTAGATGTTGGTCCCACCAGCGCAGGCATTCCTTGAGAAAACCGATGCGCGGTCCGGGCATGGCGAAATGCGGATATTTGTGACCCCACGGACCAATCAGGCCCTTACGGACGCCGGGCAGGTTTTCGAGCATGCGGAAGATCGGGTTCGGATAGCTGTCGGCCCAGCCGCCGACGAGGTAAACAGGGATCTCGACATCAGAGTAACCCTCGCAGATTGAGCCGTGCTTGTAAAACTCGTCACGGCGCTGATGCTCGAACCAGTCCTGCATCCAGATGCCGTTGCCGTTGAGGCGGCCTTCCCAAAGCTCGCGCCAGCGGTCACCGACAATCAAGGGGTCGGGCGGCGTCATGCCGATCGCCCAGGCGGTGGTGCCCCAGTCCAGATTGTCGCACATCTGCGCGCCGCCGAGATAGTGGATGTCGTCCTCATAGCGATCGTCGGTAGAGCAGAGTGAGATCACGGTTTTGAGCGCGGGCGGGCGCCGGGCGGCGACCTGAAGCCCGTTGAAGCCGCCCCAGCTAATGCCGATCATGCCGACCGCGCCGGAGCACCAGGCCTGCTTCGCCAGCCATTCTATCACCGCAACGCAGTCGTCCTGTTCCTGCTTCAAATATTCGCCCTTACAAAGACCTTCGCTGTCACCGGTGCCGCGCATATCCACCCGTACGCCAGCATAGCCGTGCCCGGCGAAGTAGGGATGGGTGAGCGCGTCCCGTTCCGCGGTTCCATCGCGTTTGCGGTAAGGCAGATATTCGAGGACGGCAGGGACCGGATCGGCCTCCGCGTCATCAGGGAGCCAGATGCGGGCAGCGAGCTTCACGCCATCTGGCATAGGTATCCACAGATTCTCGATCTCACAGACCTTCCGCGGGAAATCGGAGACCACACGAATGTCTTTCATAGGATGGTCCTCATCTTAATGTCTCGGGTTGATCGATCCAAGGAACGGAGGTGCAGACGCCCGCGTGGCAGATCTGTTGCAAACGTGCAGTGGCCGCGGAAGTCTCCTCCCGGGGACAAGGCAAGACCATCCCGATACATATAAGCAGCACCCGTTCTGGCTTTGGCGTCACTGATTGATAAGGTGCGCCGCTTTGGACCGGAACCAACGTCGTCCGGCCGGCGACCCACAACGTGGTCCCAATATGTCAGCTCAGCAGGCGGGCCTGAGCATATTCCTTCAATCCCTCGATACCCCCTTCGGTGCCAAAGCCGGATTCCTTACAAGGACTGAATGGATAATCTAAATTGAACTCCAGGTGCTTGTTCACCCATACTGTTCCGAAGTCTAACCGGCGAGCGATCCGCGCCGCTCGATTTCTGTCGGCCGACCATACGGAAGCAGTAAGACCATAAGGCGTGCCGTTGGCCCGGCGCACAACGTCATCGACATCCGTAAATGTCAGAACCGGGAGAATCGGGCCGAACTGCTCATCTTTAACGAGAGAGGCTTCATCGGAGATATCCGCCACGATGGTAGGGTTAATGAAATAGCCGGCAAGAGCTGGCGCTCTACCCCCTACCAGAATGCGACCGACTCTCTCCGCTTCGTCCAAGTATTGAAGAACTTTATCGAACTGGGCCCTATTCTGCAGAGGACCTACGGTGACATTGTCTTCCAAACCATCGCCTACAACTGCACTTCGTGCCAGGGCGGCAAGGGATTCGCAGAAACGATCAGCAATGGTCGCATGAACGTAAACCCGCTTGATTGCAGTACAGACCTGTCCGCTATTGAGAAATGCCGCGTTGAAAACGGCTTGCGCCACACGATTCACGTCGACGTCGTCAAACACGATTGCCGGGTCATTGCCACCCAATTCCAAAGAGAGACGCTTTAAACCTTGAGCGGCAGACATCATGACTGCTTTGCCGGAAGCGGTGGATCCCGTGAAAGAAATTTTCGCAACACTGGGGTGGCTGACGAGCTCTGGACCAAGTGATCCATCGTCCGCGATGATCTGAATAAGCCCTGGCGGAACTACATCCTTTATGAGCTCTCCAAAGCGCAGGGTAGCCAGCGGAGTGGTCGGTGCCGGCTTAATGATTATGGAATTCCCTGCCATAATTGCGGGACCGATCTTGGATATTGCAGCTTCGAGTGGGAAATTCCATGGCACTATTCCTGCGACTACACCGTACGGGACAAAGAATTGCTCCGCGTATGCCTCCGGCTTGTTATTCAGCACGATAGAACGCAACTCCAGGCCTGAACAGTGCTCAAGAAATTCGGCGCAAGAGTTGGTTTCGTTTCGAGCTTGCTGAAGCGGTTTTCCCTGCTCTAAGGTCAGAAGGCGTGCCAGTTCCTCAACGTTCTTGCGCAGCACGTCAGCCAGAGCAAGGAGGAGAGTGCTGCGCACCGTCCACTGTTCAGCCCGCCAAGTCATAAAAGCCCCGTCAGCAGCCTCGATCGCCTGCTGCAGAACTTTCGCTCCGGGTACGATCGCGGCTCCGACAGGGCTCTGCGTGGCAGGGTTTATGACCTTGAATTTCGAGCCGTCACGGACAAGAGAACCGTCGACCAGCGAGTAGAAATTTCTTGAGTCCGTCATATGGCTATCGCCTCGTTGCCACCAATGTGCTGCTTGTCTCATCGACTTTCCCTACTCAACCTGCTGTTTCATTGTTGAGTGTAGTACTCATGATCTTCACGGGGCATGATTTGTAGCCTTGCTGCAGTGAAATTGGACATAGGAGCCTGAGCGCACGCGGCCTAATCTCTGAGACGGCAGCGTGAACCCACGCACCGGGTTCTCTGGATCCCGTTTCCCCTCGATGACACGCTCTGCCAAGGAAAGTAACCACCAAGCTGCGCATTGCTAGATGCAGATAACGGCAAATTGCATCAGCACAACGCCACCATCAGGTGCATGCTTAGAGCTTCAACTGTTCACGACACGGGGAGACGCACCAGGACCTGGCCGTTTTCCACCTTCGTCTTGAACACGGTGATTGGGCAGTCAGCCGGGCCTTGAACCACTTCCCCGGAGGTAATTTCAAATTGGGCTCCATGCAGAGGGCATTCGATAAGAGTCCCCTCGAGCCAGCCGTCGGAAAGGAGAGCGAACGCGTGCGAACACACATTGTCGGTCGCATACACTTTGCTGTCGATCAGGTAGATGGCAATCCGATTATCGTCGATTTCGACCGGTGTTACCCTATCCTCTTGAAGGTCGGAAAGTGCACAAACAATTAGCCATTCAGAAGTCTGAGGCATTGTATCCATGATCTTTTCGGCTGTTGTCACAGTTCACTCCGATTGCCGCAATTATCCGGTTGCCAGGTATATCTCGGACGGGTCAATTTCCTCGGCTCGGCTCATAAGATCCGGCGATATCGGCTTGCCAGCCTTGGCGTCTCGCCGAAGCTGCGTCATGTCACGGCCGGGGTTGACGCCCACGGCACTGACAAAACGTCCATGGTCATCAGTGCCAATCTCCAGCCACCGTTCGCTGGCGACCTCTCCAATGCGATACAAGCGCGTGGCGAGGGCTGGCAGCCCGAATGACTGGAGGGTTACGCCGCACTGATCGGACCAGAACCAAGGCAGGTCCTGATATTGTGCATCCAAACCGCACATGACTTGTGCGGCCACTACGGCTTGATCGCCGGCCACAGTCCAGCTCTCACTGCGTAGCCGCCGGCCAAGCGCGGGCACAGGATAGTTCGTCACTTCTCCCGCGGCATATATTCCCGGAACGGACGTTTCGCAGCGTGCATTCACGACGATCCCGTCCGCGGTGTCGATGCCTGCGTCGGCGGCGATTTCCGCATTTGGCCCAATTCCGATGGCAATAAGGAGCATGTCAGCAACGGCGGCCCCTCCATCCCAAGTCAGAGCGACCTCGCCCTTTGAGTTATTCGACATGCGCAGATCTGCACAGTTCAAACGGAGCTCACCACCTTCGCTCGCGTGACGCGTCGCGACCCATTCTGACAAAGAGAGCGAGGCGCTGCGCGGCAGCAGTCGCGGCGCTAGCTCAACTACCGTTGTTTGACAGCCCAAGCGGCGAGCGACCGATGATACCTCCAGCCCTATAAAACCGCCGCCTACAACTGCCAGCCGCCGGCCAGGCGCAAGAGCCGCGCGTAATCGCAAAGCGTCGGATTCAGTGCGCAAACAATGAATTTGTGCCGGGTCCACATTGAGGTTCTCGAACTGCCGGGCTCGAGATCCCGTCGCGATCAACAGCTTGTCGTAGTGTTCCGGTTCACCAATATCAGTATGGACGATGCGTCGAAGAGGGTCGATGAGAGTGGCCTTCGTTCCATCCCTCAAAACAATGCGGTCTCCATACAGTTCAGACCCTTTCAGGGTCGGCCTCTTGGCCCCCAAGAGAAAGTCCTTTGACAGCGGCGGCCTGTCATAGGGTTTCCCACTTTCGCTGTGAATCAGGACGGTGCGCTGCTCAGGACACAGCTCGGCGAGCGTAGTGGCAGCACGATGTCCTGCTAGTCCTCCTCCGATGATAACGACCGTTTCCATAAACCTTCCTCAGCGCCCAGCGACTTTGAACGTTACCAACGTGACAAAAAGAAACAAAAATATGCCGACGCGCTAGTGTCAAATTCCTACGAATTCGTTCAGCACAGACGGCCCAGTTCCAAACCTCGAACCGTCTGCTCGCCAGAAACTGTGCTCCGCGGAATTCGTGGCTTTTGTGCATTTCAACGGTCAGAGGGGATCAATATTGTTCGACTGCCGACTACGCGATGCAGAAGGCTCAAGCACCGCAACGGATCTGACTGCGACCCATTGTTCGTTTAAAGGTGGAGCGGCTTTCTTGTGACAGACACAGCAGGTGCCAGTTACGATCGGAACTCCAATCCTATGAGCCATGCGCCCAACACATCCGCTATGCGCCGCTACGAATTTGTCGTTGACCTCATTAAGCGCCGCATTCGCACAGGGACACTGAGGGTCGGTGATCGCCTGCCGTCTGTTCGACAGTTAAGCGAAGATACCGGTTACAGCCCAATGACAGTGCATCATGCATACGAGCTCCTGGAGGCTGAAGGTGTTTGCGAGGCCCGGCCCCGGTCGGGCTTCTATGTCGTGGGCTTGCCGGGGCCAGCGACCGGCTCAGGAGGCCACCATGGCGAGGGAGAGATTGTTAAAAATCTGCCTGAGGCGTTGCTTCATATTTGTTATTCAAATGAGCTTAACGCGTTCGGCAGCTTCTACCCAAGTCCAGACCTATTCGACCGCAGCGACATAGACCGGCTGTTGCGCCAACTCTTGCGCCAAGGGGAAACCCGGCTTGTTGGATGCGATTCACCCCAAGGCGACATGCAGCTGCGACATGAAATTTCGCGCCGCGTATCAAAGCGAGGATGCGTTATTTCAGAGGGGGAAGTGATTGTCGGCAACACCGGCATGTCGTGCTTCGACATGTGCCTCAATGCATTCACCAAGCCAGGAGACACCGTTCTTGTCGAAAGTCCGTCCTATTTTCCAATGCTGGCCGGATTGAACCGCAAGAGCCTCTCCGTAGTGGAAATATATTCCCACCCGCGCTCCGGTATCAATCCGGAGCAGTTCCTGCATCTTGTCCGCTCGAATTCCGTTCGCGTGGCCTTACTTATGGGCTCTCATCACTATCCCACAGGCGTGACCTATTCCGAGCAAACCATGCGCCGTGTTGTCGAAATTGCTCGGCAACACCAAGTTCTTATCCTCGAAAATGATATGTTCAGCGAGCTGAACTACCGTGGCAGCAGACAGCCCTCGTTCAAACAACACGATCCGTCCGATATCGTGGTGCAATTCGGCAGTTTTATGGCCTCGCTCCCGCCAGCATATGGATTGGGTTGGATCATTGCCGGCACCCACACACGGCGTTTGATGACGCACCAATATACACACGGACTGAACAGCGGTGACGGTATTGTCCAGCGCGCAATCGCCACGTTTCTGGCAATCCGTAGTCAGGACCGACATTTGAGACGATTGCGCGGCACCCTTGCTGCGAGGATGCAAAGGGGCCTCGAGCTAGTCGCAGAACATTTCCCGAGTGAGTGTGTCGTATCGCCTCCCGCCGGCGGGTTTATGTGCTGGATACGAGGGCCGCTTAGCTTCGACGCTACCGGCGCTTTGCTTCTGGCGATAGAATCTGACTTCAGTTTTCTTCCAGGTCCTATTTTCTCGATCGAGGCCTCCTTCCGAAACTTCGTTGCGCTTAACTTCTCGTTCCCATGGACAGCTCAAAACGAAACTTATCTGGCGAAATTGGGTGAGATGATGCACAGGTCGGTCGGGCGGTGAGGGCCGCCAGGTTGGAAGGTTCGAGGCTGCGTAGCGTCGTGCATTCTCCGGTTGTTTCAGGGCTATAACTAGCCGGCGGCGGGCTGGCGTCGAAGAAGCGCCGCAGGGCCGAGCAATCGGCTTCCCCCAGAGGCAACAGCTCGTATCGCCCGAGCCAGCAGCACGCGCGCGCAAGAACAGTGCCAACAAGAAGCTGGCAACCAAGCAAGGGCAAGCGGGCTCGACGCCCATCATAAGCAGCACCTAGGACCGCGTGTGGTAGACCGTTCGTTCGCTACGCCGGCAGCCATGCGGCTGCGTCGGCAGGCGGCCAGGTCAGGTGCTTCCAGCTGCCGTCCGCCCGTCTAGGGCCGGCCACGCAGTCTTGCCGATGAGTCCACGCGAGCGTGAAGCAGACAACCGGTTTCTGGGCCGGACCAATTTTTCGGCCGGCGCGTAGAAAGGCTTTCCATAGTCGCGCCGCGGACGACCTCGTAAGGCACCGCGGAAACCAAAATGTCCTCGGACTTCGAGAATCTCTTTATTGCTGACCAGGCGGATTTTGTGTTTCGCGATGAACTCGGCAGTGAGATCTGGGCGGATAAGTAACATTCTTGGCTTGCTTACTTTACCTGAAACCCGAAGGCGAGTGGGTCCCGCTCATCGACGAGAATGGTATTATAACCGGTGACACGCGCCCATCCGCCGATGCTCGGAAGAATGGCAGGACGTCCTGCAATCTCCGACACATTCTCCACACGACCATGGAACAGGGTCCCGATGATGGACTCGTGAACAAATGTTTCGCCGACGTTCAGCAACCCTTTTGCCACGAGCTGTGCCATGCGGGAGGAGGTGCCCGTGCCACATGGCGAGCGGTCGATCCCGCGTTCACCGAAAAATACCGCGTTGCGTGCATTTGCTTCCGGGTGCTTGGCCTTGTCAGCCCACATTACATGGCTGACCCCAGAAATCCGAACGTCCTCTGGATGCACTGGCCCCACGGCATTCTGTACCAATTCGCGGACAACCGGACTGATCTTAAGGATATCGTCGGCAGTCATGCTGTCGAGGCCGGACCAGTTCTTCTGAGGTTCCAAAATGGCATAGAAGTTGCCACCGTAGGAGACGTCCACAATAAGTTCTCCAAGGCCTGGAACGTCGATTTTTGCGTCACTTACATGAAGATAGGCCGGCACATTGTAGATGCGGACCTCATCAATGAAACGACCGTTTCGTGTGTACTCCACCTCCACCCGACCGGCGGGCACCTCAAGCGCCAGCCGCCCCTCGGTCTTTGGTACCACGAAACCCTGTTCCAGTGCGGCGGTTACCGTGCCGATGGTGCCGTGGCCGCACATGGGAAGACAGCCGGAAACTTCGATGAACAGCACACCGATATCGCAATCCTCACGTGACGGAGGATAGAGAATGGAGCCCGACATAACATCATGGCCGCGAGGCTCGAACATCAAGGCCTGGCGCACCCAGTCATACTCGCGCAGGAATATCTGACGCTTTTCGGCCATGCCGACGTTGGGCAGTATAGGAGCTCCCCCCACGACAACGCGAACGGGACTGCCACAAGTATGAGCATCGATGCATATGAAAGTATGGGGGTTCATGATTTCATCCAGATCAGCAAAAACCGAAAAAGGCTGTAAATTGGTCGCTGGTGCTCTTTCGGCAATCACGTCCGCGAGGAGCCGCCGGGTCGTGGGCCCAAGCATTGCAACGCGGTGAGAAACCGGTCACCGGGAGTGTCTCGGGAGTCTTGAACGATTCCCCCATTCATCGTGTCCGATCTGTCCATATAGGATCCGGGAGGTAAGCTTTGCGAGTTTTGCCAACCCAGTAGGGGGCGCTCCAGCCCGCGAATTCGGAGGCGCCGCGATTCGCAATCCGATGTCCGAGTCTAGCAACGAACTTGCGCTCTGCAAAATTGGTCTCCCGAGAAAGCGTCACTCCAGAATTTGGTATCGTGATGTTGTAGCCGCGTTCGCTTTCAAGCAACACACGGTCGCCGATGGCCTTAGGAAGGCGCGCCGACCCATACACCAGGCGCGGATCACCAACTTATCACTAGCCACCCTCCGCGTCGGTAGAAAAACCGCACCGGCGCGGCCGAAGCATGCCCTGTCCGACTTTGCAAAGACGCAACAAGTTTGAACGGCAGCCGCTGCAACAAACCTGCAACAAAACTCGAAATAGATTCGCAGAGTCTTAACGCCGCAAACTCGTTGACGATGATAGCCTCGGGGCAAGGTCTGAGGTCAAGCGCGACTACAAAGATGCCGGCAATCTTCAGATCGCCGCACACACGCACAGAAGGAGTCCCCCGCCAATGGCAAGAGCGCTGATCCTGATTGGAGGCACGATAATGGGCTCGGGTCTGCTATACCTCCAGACTGCTCAGCATCTTGGCCTTCAGCCAATTGCCCTTTCCGACGATCCAACCCGGTATGACCACTTCGCGGCGAAAGGGGTCGAATCAATCCGTGTTGATACAGACGATCTGGACGCGCTGATCCGCGAATGTTCCCGGCTGCGAGCGACTTATGAGATCGCTGGCATAACGGGCGCTGCCGATTCGTTTTATGCGACTGCAAGCAAGCTCTGTCGGCACTTCGATCTGCCTGGACCGAACCCGGAAGCCATCGAACAATGCCTCGATAAGTACACTCAACGTCAACTTCTGGCGGCCTCAGGCGTTCCGATGCCTGCTTACCGCTTGGCGGCCAATGCAGCGGAGATAAAGGATTCTGCCGCGGAGCTTGGGCTGCCGGTGATAGTTAAGCCTGCGGTGGGCCACAGCAGCGTCGGTGTCCGATTGTGCCGCACTCCCGATGAGATAGCCGAACATACGACCCATCTGTTGGGCGGGGAGCACATATGGCGGTCTTCACCGAGGATATTGGTCGAAGAGTTCGCGCAAGGCCCCTATTATTCCGCTGAGATAATGGGGGAAGAGGTCGTTGCAATTGGCACCGGCGACTTCGGCTGCCCGCCTCATTTCGTTTGTCGTGAGTTCACCTTTCCAGCCCTGCTGAGCGATGACGAGCATGAGCATATCGCCAATGTCTCGCTGAGCTGTTTGCGAGCTCTCGGCCTTGGCTGGGGGCCAACGAACATAGAATTCCGGTGGACGAAGCGTGGTCCGGTCGTCATTGAAGTCAATCCGCGTCTTGCTGGCACGCCTTTTCCACAACTAGTTCATCTGGCTTATGGTGTCGATCTGATCACCGAGCACATCAAGGCTGCCATTGGTGAGGAATGGGATTTGCGGAGAAGGCACTCGCAAACAGCGGCCGCGCGGCACCTGATTGCTGATCGCGATGGCACCCTTGATTGGATCAATGGAGACAGCCAAGCGGCCGCAGTGTCCGGTGTTGCCGACGTCAAGTTCTATGTTGAACCCAAGACGCTAATCGAGAGAAAAGGTGACTACCGAGACTGTATCGGACATATCATCGCCGCTTCATCCAGTCTTCCTCACACCGAGGCGATACTTCAGCGTGCGGTAGACTTGATCGGCTGGTCTATCACGCCATTTCCGGTCATTGACAAACAAAGCCAAACGTGCGGCACCTCACCTCCCGGTCTCGTGAAAGAAAACGGTTAAGGAAAAGCATCATCATCACGATACGAGCATGAGACGGGGACGAAGGCCGGTGATCTGCCTCTGCAGAAGCGAGCGATCTCGCAGCCCGCGCTTTGCAATCGACCGCCGGCCCTGAGAGTTCAGTGCCTGGCCGTGGGTCGCGTCAGGTTTCGAGTACACGCCACGGCGATGTTCCTTAGCCGAGTTGATGGGCAGAAAATCGCTTTTTTTGGCCTCTCCTCCAGCCGGCATTATTTTGGATCGCCTCTCGTGGATGAGATTGCGATAGGAGCGAAGAGGGAAGCAGCATGTCAAGTGAGGCAGCAAGCGCGGAGCGCGGTAGAGTTCAGGAGGCGAAACATGATTTCACGGCCAGCTACAACAGCAGATGGCCGCACCCCTATTTTCGGGCTTGTTTGGCCGTGGACTATATGCTTCCAGATCGGGCCAAGCCGGTTTTCGAAAGGATCTTCGCCGATTATCGACGCATTCGAAACAAGACGAAGTTGAAGATAGTCGATATCGGTTGCTCGTATGGTGTCAACGCCGCCTTGCTGCGAACTGATCTCGATCTCGACGATCTGTATGCCGCCTATTTGGGACCCAGCGGCTCGCTGTCGCGCCAAGAGGAGATCGAGCATCGCGCCTTTTTTCGCGATCAGGCCCTGCGTGATGACATCCAGTTCGTCGGCGTCGACCCATCGTTCTGGGCTGTTCGTTATGCGCTGGATATGGGGCTTTTGGAGGCTGGCGTCACGGCTGATCTGGAAACTCGTGGCTTGACGATCAAGGAACGTAGCGCACTCGCGGATGCCGACATCCTTATCAGCACAGGCTGCGTGGGTTACGCTACCGAGCGAACCTTTGCACGCGTGTATGAGGCGTCGGCCAGGTCACGCCCGTGGGTCGTCGCCTTCGTAATGCACCGCTTCAGTTATGATGACATCGCGGCGGCCCTTCGGGCTTTCTCCTTGGAAACTCGGCCCTTAGAACAGTGCAGACAACGCCAGAGCCGCTTCTCCACCTCGAAGGAGCGGCGGGCGACCCTGAAAGCTATGGCCAAACTCGGCATAGAGGATCGCCTTGAGCGCACGACGGGCTACATTTATGCGTCCTGCTACATTTCCGCACCCCCAGGTGAAGCACTCTGACCGGTGTCATGGACGGACAATCTCCAGGAGAAATCCAGTTGCCCGCTGCAGCGCAACGATCAGGTTGTCGCGCACCTTCTCCAAGAATGGTGCGATGACGACGATGGTGCTGGCCTCAAGAAGTGGATTGCCGATGACACCGGGGCAAGGGTAGCGTGACCCGGGCCTGCCATCTCAATTAGACGCACAAAGGATAGGTCTGCGGTCGCGGTCGGCGACACAGTCCAATTCTGATTCAGCGAGCAGCGTGATCGATCTGCCTCGCGCATCTGCGGCACAACAAATGTGGAACGGCCACCCGGGCAAGCGCTTTTCAGACATTTCATCCAGCGGGATAGGTGCGGTCATATGTCCGGCCTTTAAGCGCGGTCGAAGACCGGCAAGGAGTGGCTCGGCGGCATATCGAAAATGGGCAATCCGACGCTCCGTTCGTTGCTCGTTTGTGGCGCGAAACCGTAAGCACGCTTGAGGCATGAAATGCCGGCCTCGATGCCGGGCTGAAATTGCGCAGCTTGCGATAGACCCACTTGCTTCTCACCATGTCTTCGATCCTCAGGCCAGCTTTCTTGTGGAAGGCCCTGTCGCAAACACCCCACGCTTTCGCCGTGGCCAGATTGACGCGCGTGGCGAACACCGTCGGCGGCCGCCTGCCGTGGTGCCAGACCATAGAGGGGCTATCTGGCGCAAAATCATCGGCAGCAAGCGGTCGCTGTCGGCTGGGTTGCCGGCTTCGATCATCAGATCGAGGATCGTGCCGCTCCTGCCGCTGGTGAGGTTGAGCTTATATGAGGAAGGTAAAGAAGGAACGGGTGTGTCAGGGCAACATTTCTTCACCTTCTCGATGTTTGCGGAATCCATGGTCTGAGCCCGATGGCATGACGCGGCCCGTTTATCCGAGCCCAATCCAACTTATATACGGTCGCTGCTCGAAACAGCGGCACCAACATCCCGCTTGCGGCGGGCACGGGCTCAGGAGGACGGGACCATTCTTGTGGCGAGGCATTTCAGGCCATCCCAACCTTCGGTTCGTCCACCTGGATCCGCCAGGACTGATCAGGCCCTGGAAGAAGTGCTTAGTTCACATTCCATGGGTGAGCGGCAATCGGCATCAGGCGCTCTTCATGACCGCCCCCTCGATGACGACGCCAGCGCTGACGTAGCGCCACGAGTAGCTTGCGGGCGAGCGCCACAATCGTCGCCTTCTTGAGGCGCCCGCCGTTCTGCTTCACCCGCTCCTTGAACCACAAGGAGAGCGCCGATTGCGATTGATGGCGCAGCCATAGCCACGCGAGTTGGATCAGCGTAGTTCGCAGCCTTGGATTGCCGGATTTCGAAACGCCCTGGTCGTGTGAGACGGAGCCGCTTTGCCAGGGGGTCGCCGCCAGGCCGGCTTAGGCGGCCAGCTGTCGTCGGTTGTCGTAGTGCCGCGACAGGCCCTCCGTCCACAGCACGGCGGCAAACTCCTGCCCGATGCCCTTCAGGTCGAGCAGCATGGCCGGGGCCGGCGAGGCACTCTGCTCGGTCGCAGGCATGGCGTCGCGCTCGGCCTGGACCGCCTTGATCTGTTCCATCAGCAGCTCCAGCCGTTCGAGTTCGCGATCAATCTGCTGCTTCAGATGGTCCGGCAGCGGACGCCCGTCGCCGGTCTTCAGCGCCTCAAGGCACCTGCGCCGATCGAGCCGCAACGGCTCGTAGCCGGAGACACCCTGTGCAAACAGCAGGCCTTTGATGCGGTTGACATGGCGGGTCCGCTCGTTCGTCAAGGCCTTGCGCTCACGTGAGAGGCGGCGGCGGTCCTCTTCCTCGGGGGTGGGCACCCGCAGCATGGCGCAGACGCGCGGCTCGCCCCTCTTATAGGCGAGCAGCGCGCGCACCAGCGCCTCGCCGTCGATCTTGTCGGTCTTTGCCCGACGCCGCCGGCGTGAGGTGGCAATCGAGGCCGGATCGACGACGTGGCTTTCGATTCCTTCGGCCTGCAGCACCCTGTGGATCCAAAAGCCGTCGAGCCCGGCCTCTTGGACGACGATGATCGGAAAGCATTTCCCGGTCCGCGCCTCGGCCTTCCGGTTGAGCTCGGCAAACCGCGCCAGCATGCCGGCCACGTCGCCGGCCGCCACTGCGTGTTTCGACATCTTCTCGCCAGCGCCCGGCGACAGCGAGGTGATCAGCCATTTCGAGCGGCTGAGTTCCAACGAGACTAAAATTGCGCCAAGATCAGTGCGGATGGCGGTCAACGCATCGGGTCGGTGTGCTGCAACGGGCATGCTCGGCCTCCAAGGTAGGGTGTCTAGGGTTTAGCAACCTAACCTTTGCCACAGCGCAGGTCGCTATCCACCCTCCTCATAGGATCTTGTGGCCGTATTCGGTATCGCGGCTGCCTTTGACGATGATATCGGCATGCTCTTCGAACAGGTTGACCAACTTCTCGTCGGCGGGCACCGGCTCGCCGGCCAACACCCGCCGCTCGCTCTGTTTGATGATCCGTTCGACCAGCGGCCGATAATGGCGAGCCCAGATCTGCCACAGGGCTATGGACGGTGTGCTCGCCACGGCCAAACGCTCGCTCGCCTGCTCCAGATAGGCTCGCAAAGAGTTGGCGAGATCCACCATTCTGTGGGAGGTCATCTCTTCCTCGGCCGAGGTAAAAATTGCCTGAGCCAATGAGCGATCCTTCGAGAATTTGCCGAGTACTTCGCTGTTACGCGTCAGCTCTAACCTCCCCTTGCTCGCACACGGGAGGGCGTCCCCGATGGCGCGATCCGCGCGGACAGGAGACCTTAGGTTTTCGGATCGCAAGCGATGCGCCGGGCACCGTTACAAGATCCTGGGCCGCCGCCGCGGCAACGCTTAACCAATGTCATGGCTCCAAAAGTTCCATGTACATCAGGCCTGTTCGTTAGCGCGTCGCTTACCGCTGATGCACGGGAGAGCGATGAGCACCGCTTACGCCGACTACGCCAGGCTTCCGCACCTTCCCGTGGTGGCCTTCCAATATAAAATAGGCCCACGGCTTGCTCGCTGAAACGTGACGTGTTGCGACCGTCAATTCGCCGGGATGCCTGTTGGCAGGGCTCAGACCAATTCGCCCGGCGGTACAGAAACGTGGCAGGATGCGTAAATATAGCCAGTCGTGCGCTCCAAGCGATCTTCCATACCAAGCTTGGTCATCGCGGTTAGGATAGCCCGCCGTTCCTTCACTGTCGAGAAACGCCGCTGGCGCTGTCTGAAGCGGTCTTCAAGCCTGGTCTCCAGTCCGAAATCACGAAGGACCATTGCGATATTGTCATAGCTGAAGGGATGCATTGCGAAGGCAACGACCCACGGGCGAGACGTCGCAGACGCCTCACACACGCGCGCAAATGTTCGCTCTGTGGCGTAACCCACACAGCCTGTACTGATGACGATGTCCGCACCCGCGAGTGCGCAGCGTTCCTGGACCGTCAAGTCACGGGTTTCTAGATCAGCTATGATACCGGCTTCCAGCAGGCCCAGAACTCGCGCATAGCGAACGGCTCGGAACGATGGGTCGACGCCGACGAACTGGATATCGTCTCGCAGGCCGCGATTGCGAAAGAAGGCACGATGCTCGACCTCGTCTCGGCGCGAGAGCGGTCCGCTGGGTCTCAGATAGGCAGCATAGAGCTCGTCGAGACTGAGATCGGTGCGGAGTAAGGCGGCGTTGACACCATACGAGCAACCGACATCGATAATCTTCAACCTGGTTTTCTTTCGAACGCGCCGATAATCGGCGAAGATCCTTTCGAAAACCGGCTTGGCCCGATCCGGAATTACATAGTCTAAGGACAGATGCGCGCGAAAATAAGCGTGCGGCCACTTGGAATTATAGGCTGCCGCGAAATCATGCTTCGCCCCCTGAATGTTGGCGCGCCCTGCACCTGATGGCGCCGTCGTGCCCCTCACTGCCCAGCGGCCTTGGGGTCGCAACCGACTAACGGGATACTTCTGTCTGAAATCTGACAGACTGGCGAGTTGATTTTGGGAGATGTGGATTTTCGGATGTCTTCTATTCCACAGAATACGATCTGACGCGGATCTGACATGCTGCTTTCCCTTCCTTCATTCCTTTGATCGCGATGTAATCCCGACAGGTAGCCCCTCAGCGAGAAGGGGTTGCAAAAGTCGTGCCACCGCGCAGAAACAGCATGGGAGTTTTTCGTCAGGGTTATCAATGGCGGTCGCAGGCCCAGGCCGAATTCATTTGCGTCGCATACTCGACAACCGGCCCCTACTGTCGACGCGCGCCACGTTCCAGGAATTGACTATGTCAAACTCTTCTAGCTCGGCGGTCATGTATGGATTTTCCGGCAGCTTTGAGCGCAAGTTTCAGTGGAGTACACCACCGTCGGCCGATGTCTTGCTGCGAGCGGATGGCTGCGCGGAGGATTCCGCAGACGGTGTTCGGCGTCGCAGGAGATGATCGCCTCGAGATTGCTCGGGCTGCTGTCGATGACGATGCGATCCGGTCTGCCGGGGCGCTCTTGGGCGGCTTCCGGAAGAAGCGCTTGGCTGCCGGTAGGTGGCGCTGTCGCTGAAGAAGTACTCGACCGTGTCGCCGAGCCGTCGACGGCACGATAGAGACACATCCATTGGCCGTGTATTTTGATGGACGTCTCGTCCATATGCCACTTGCCGGTGACGATGCGCTGCGGCCGTTGAAGCGCTCCAGAAGCTGGGGCGAGAAGTGAACGACCAGCGGTGCACAGTTGGTCGATGCTCAGGTCTCGCGGATCATCGTGGCCGGCGGTCAAGTGCCGCGCTTCAAGGCCGTACATATACCGGACCGTCTTGGGAAGTGCTCGGAGACGGCAGGTCATGCAATCGAGCTCAGATCTTGGATGCCGAAACAATGTTGGAGTTCTGCTCATGGGTCGCGGATTTAAGCCTTGACCTTAAGATGACCATGTGAGCCCAGGTATCAGCGCTATGCGCCTTACGGTCCTTCGTCAGTTCGCTCAAGGGCTCGAAAACCACGACCGGCAGGCTGGACAGGACCTGCTTGAAAGCTTGGGCAGGATGGCATCTTTGGCATCGTAACGCCTATCGTGCCCATGACGAAGTCGCCGTCCTGCAATTCGACGTGGAAGGTTTCGAAACAGGCTATCCGAACATAAGCCACCATGGCGAGTTCCAGGCCTACATCGCGTCGACGGCGAGCGCTACCGGTCCGGAATTCGCATCTCGTCGGCCTTCGTCGGGCCAAATCTCAATGCCGTCGTCAGCGAGGGCGCTCGGGCGATCGCGAAAAAGCAGCCTGCAATAGAGCCGAATCGGCGCACATCTTCTGCTGCAAACCCGCCAGCAGACCCTCGACGGCTCCCAGCGCTCGACCTCCGGCAATGGTATTTTGGTAGTGGCAAACGGCGGCGAGCACCATGATCTTGTCGTGAATCCTCCGGCTTTAGTTCAGCGTTCTTCATCATGTCGATTTCCGGCGATCCTGATATGGCGGCGGTCATGCCGCGTTCCAGGCCTTTATCTTTGCGTTGCGGGCTTTCGGACTTCTTAACATCCCAACGTAGTCTTGCAACTCAGTGATCCTGATCTACGCAATTCTCTATTCATCCATGATGGTGCCCGCGGCTTCATCGCTGCCAACGGAGAAACCCCGCATGATGTCGCCGGCCAGCAGCTTTTCCTTCGACAGCAGCCCTGCGTCCTCGAGCGCCTCGAAATCCGGCAGCTGGCGCAGCGTGTCGAGCCCGAATTGCGACAGAAAATTTTTGGTCGTCACATAGGTGTAGGGCGCGCCCGGCTGCGGGCTGCGCGGCCCCGAGGCGATCAGATCTTGCGCGCGCAACATGCCAATCAGGTCGCGCGACACTTCCTTGCCGAAGAAGCCTGACAGCTCGCCACGGGTGATCGGCTGGAAATAGGCGATGCACATCAGCACGAGCGCCTCCGCCTGCGACAGCTCTTTTGGCCCGTCCCCTGCGGCCATACCGAAGGCGGCGTGGATGACGTCGCCAAAAACGTTCTTGGTCCGGTGCTGCCAGCCGCCGGCGACCGCGACCAGCTCGTAGGGGCGCCCGGCGAGCTCGGCGCGGATGTCGTCGATGATCAGCTCGAGATTGCAGTTCTTCCCCACCACCCGCGCGAGGACACTACGTGTCACCGGTTCGCTGGCGGAAAAAATCACCGCTTCGACCCGGCCCATCCACTCGCGCCATCGTAGCTTGGCCGGCAGATGTTCCAGCTCGGTATCCAGCAAAGCCGGCTGAACGTTTGGCTTGCGGCGGGCAGACGCTTCGCTCATCCCTACAACCCAAACAGCCGAAAGGTGGTGCGACCGGAAAGCTCGCGTACGGCCTCGAGTTGTTGCAGCCGTTCGAACAGCCGCCGCGCCGCGAAGCGGGACAGGTTTTTGGTCGTCAGCGAGCCCGAAACGGCGTCGTCGTCGAGCAGTTTTTGGATCACCTCGCTCGCCCCCTTTGCCCTGAGCTTCGGTGCGACGGCGATGAGCCGCTCCGCGCGCCGCGACAACTCGGCGGCCAACCGGCAGGCGTCCGCGGCGGCCGCAACGAGCGCGACGCAAACCGCGCGCTCAAAATCTTTGTCGCCCGGCCGAATGCGCTTGCCGCCGGCGTCGGGGCGAAAAGCCGGACCAAAGGCCTGGGCGATCAGCAGCGGCAGCGACCGCGGCCAGCTCAGGTTTTGCGCCAGCACCAGGTCGGCGAGCCACCAGGAGAAGAGCTCGGCATCGGGCCGCATGGCGACGACGTGGGCGGCGATCGCCGCGGCGGCGAACGGCGCCGGCCGCTGCAACCCCGCCAAGTTTTCGATCTCCGTGCAGAGGTCGGCGAGAGCCGCGCGGTCCCAATGGAGCCCTAGCTGGCTGACGATCTTTTCGAGCCGATCGGCGCTGGCGACGGGCTGCTGCACGGAAAACTGCCGCCAGGCGCCAAGGATGGCGCCGGCGGGGCCGGGATCGGCGCCGGCCGGGCGCAAGTGCCAGGCATCGCGCAGGGCGGCCGCGTCCTCGGCGCGGCCGGCGAGCCGCATGCTGGCGGCGGCGCAATTGAGCGCTAGCCGCTGCCGCCAGGCCCCGGCCCAGCTGGCTTGCGCGCGTGCGAGCGTGTCGAGCGTGGTCACGGCGGCGCCGGCCTGGAAGGCAGCGTCGGCGTCGCTGGAGGCGCCGGTGGCGAGCGCCCAAGCCGGCACAGTCGGCGGCGGGGCAGGGCTGGCGGTCGCGGGATCGAGGCGAATCATGGCTTTCGAGCGTAAAGCGCCCGTGCGCTTTGCGCCATGATTTTCGCGCCGAAACGCACAGCCTGTCGGCGGGACAAAACAAATGATAATGTTGCCTTATCGTTTTTGCGCCACAAGGACAAATGGCCGTTTTCAGCGAGCAGAAGCCCAAAAATCGCGTCGACCGACCTCCGGAGCGTCCCACAGCACAGGGGCTGATGACGTTGTTTCCGCCGCGCCGGTGTCGGCTGAGCCCGAGGGCGGCGCCGAGACTCGCGACGGCGAACTGCCGGACATCGTCTCGATCGTTATGGCGATGGACCAGGCGCCGGGAGACGAGCCTGCGCAAGCCCCCTCCCCTGCCCTGCCGATCAGCGGCGGCCAGACGCGTGTGCGGGCGCATCTGGAAAAACTCGCCGATCGTGCCCGCGACTATGTCGAGGCGGCGAGCGCGGCCAACACCCGCCGCGCCTACACCGCCGACTGGAAGCATTCTTGCGCCTGGGCGCGCCGCCAGCATCTCGAGGTGTTGCCGCCCGATCCGCAGGTCGTCGGGTTGTACATCACGGCCTGTGCGTCCGGCAACGTAACGGGCGACAAGAAGCCGAACGCCGTCTCCACGATCGAGCGACGTCTCTCTTCGCTGACCTGGAATTTTTCTCAGCGTGGCCAGCCGCTGGACAGAAAAGACCGACACATCGCCACCGTGATGGCCGGTATCCGCAACAGCCACGCCGCCCCGCAGCGGCAGAAGGACGCGATCCTGGCCGAGGATCTGATGCCATGCTGGAAACGCTCGACCGCGGAAGCTTGCGCGACCGCGCCATGCTGCTGCTCGGCTTTGCCGGCGGCCTGCGCCGCTCCGAGATCGTGGCTTTGGACATCGGCCGCGACCAGACCGAGGATTCTTCAGGCTGGATCGAGATCCTCGACAAGGGCATGCTCGTTTCCCTTCGCTGCAAGACCGGCTGGCGCGAGGTCGAAGTGGGGCGCGGCTCGTCCGATGCCACCTGTCCGGTTATCGCGCTGCAGACCTGGCTGAAGCTCGCCCGTATCGCCCACGGACCGCTGTTTCGGCGCGTCACCGGGCAAGGCAAAGCCATCGGCGCCGATCGGCTCATGGACCACGAGGTCGCCCGCCTCGTCAAGCGCACCGCGCTGGCGGCCGGCCTACGCGGCGATCTGTCGGAAGGCGAACGGGAAAGGCTGTTTGCCGGCCATTCGGGCGCGCCGGTCTCGCCTCCTCGGTCGAGGTTGATGAGCGCTACGTGCAAAAGCAGCTCGGCCATGCTTCGGCCGAAATGACCCGCAGGTACCAGCGGCGAAGAGATCGGTTTCGCGTCAATCTGACCAAGGCGAGTCAGAGCGCGTCGGAGGCAGCGGGTTCAGGCAGCCTGATCCTTGGTGAGTCCAGAGCGTCTTCTTTGGTCGGCCGCTCGGCCGAAACGCCGTTCCTGGGGTGGCAACCTGGCCCTACCATCTCGAAAGCAGGGAGCTAACGGGATAGGCTTCCGGTTTAGGCACGCGTTGTCTGGTCGGCGGATAGATGAGTGTTCTGATGTCTGCTACGATCGAAACCAAAGAGTCGAGGGGGCGACAATGGTTGAAGTGTTCCGCGGAAGGGGCGGTAAACTCGAACACGAAGGGGCCGCGCTCGGTAGAATCCATGCGCAGGCAAATCACCGGAAGGCGTTGGGGTACTGGCTCGGGTTCTTGAAGGGCGTGATGGCCAGCGAGCGGGTCGAGAGCGCGGAGATGCCGCCACTCAGGGTCGAAGCCGAGCAGTTCCTGTCCCTTCTTCACGACGACGATGCTGCCGAGCTCATCCGCGATCTGGATGTGTGGGGTAACGCGCCCGAAGAGATCTACGCCATCCTTGAAACAATAGTCGGCATACGCTCGCGGGAGTTTATCGCCGCTGACGAGAAGGACGAAGTCAACGAGTTCTACGGGTTCTGTGCCGGTATCGCCTGCGACAACTCCATCACGCCCGCAGAGGTCGAAAGACTGCTGTCCAGGTTGGACTCGAGTGTGGTCCTGCAGAGAGACAGCCGCGTGGCGTCTCTCGGAGAAACTGCCAGAAGGTCTATTTCTGACGGTCGCATAACCGCCGAGGAGGCAGAAGACATATGCGGGTGGATTGCCCATCTTGTCGGCGACAGCGCGACAGATACGGGGCTGCCTACCTTCGGCAATGTGGGTGTCATTGACGGCGCCTTGGAGGATGCAAGCCGGCTCGTAATTCCGAGTCGGATGTTCGTCCTCACGGGAAAATTCGCCATTGGCCCGCGAAAGGTAATCGCTGAGATGATTTGCGAACGCGGCGGTGATTGGAAGGAAACCGTCTGCGGCCAGACCGACTACCTCGTCGTCGCGGCCGAAGCGTCTCGGGACTGGAAGCACAGCCATGAAGGCACGAAGATCATAAGGGCAATGGAGCTTCGCGAAAAGGGAGGTCGGCCGGATCTGGTTCTTGAACCGATGCTGGCCAAAGCGTTGGGTTTCTGACCGCCTCCATCCGGCAAAGGAAAACCTATTATCTTGGAGGTGCGGCTTCAGAGAATGGTCGCGTTGGAAGCGCGGAGCCTGAATACCCGAGCCTTAGTGGATCCTGATACGGGTCTGGGCGCTCGCCACCTTTCTTGACAGTTTTTAAGGCGGGCAGCGGCCGCACCTGCACGAACAATATCTCCCACAGCATCGCGGCACGGTCGTGCTTCACTGGTTCACCCGAAGCAAAAGCGAGGCTCGATGTGCGCCGACGCTATGCTATTTCTCCGTCATGCCGAGATGACCCGTTCGCATCGCGGCCGCTCTCTCGCCTGCACTTGCCCAGATCGACCGCATAGTGAGGGAGACAGACGCTCCTTTCACTCAGGTCGACCGAACGAGCTTCGATGACGTGATGACCACGGTCGCCGCGATCGCCGTCGACTGGGGGGTTCCGTCGATGCCATCACGACGGCGTTAATAGAACTTCGTTCTCCATTGAGATGAGGCTTCAAGGGCTAGATGAAATGTAGTCTTCGTGCTACATAACGCACCAATCTGTAGCGCGAAGGTGACATAATGCCCACTCCACACAACCCTCCTGCTGCGGTGCGGCGCGTGCTGCGCAAGCTTGGGGCTGACATTCATGATGCCCGTCGACGCCGACGGCTGCCGATGGCGGTGGTAGCCGAGCGCGCCTTCACTTCTCGCTCGACTCTGCAAAGGGTCGAAGCCGGGGACACCAACGTCAGCGTCGGCATCTATGCCGGCGTCCTGCAGGCGCTCGGCCTCCTCGAGGGCCTGGGCCAGGTCGCCGACATCAGCAACGACAGCGTCGGTCAGGCGCTCGCCAGTGCCGACCTGCCCAAGCATGTCCACCTCCAGCGGCCAACCGGATCGTCGCGCGATGGCTGACTTCGAGGTCCATATCGATTTGGACGGCCGCACACGCCCGATCGGACTGGCGAGGAGCAATCGCGTCCGGGGCACCGAGACCATCCTCTTCGAGTATGACGGAGCATGGCTTGAGGATCCGGACCGCTTCTCGCTAGAGCCAGCTCTTGCTCTGACCCGCGGAGCCTTCGCCCCCCCTGCAGGTCTTGCGACTTTCGGCTCCATCGGCGACTCAGCGCCGGATACCTGGGGCCGGCGCCTCATGCAGCGCGCCGAACGCCGCCTCGCCGACCAAGAAGGCCGCGCGGTTCGCACGCTTGTAGAAAGCGACTACCTGCTCAGCGTCGCCGACGAGACGCGACTTGGCGCCCTCCGCTTCCGCTGGGTCGGCGAAGAGATTTTCCAAGCGCCGATCCGCACGGGCGTTCCTGCTTTAATCGAGCTTGGCCGTTTGCTCCAGATCACCGAACGGATCCTCCGAGACGAGGAAACGGATGAAGACCTGCAGCTCATCTTTGCCCCAGGCTCCTCCCTAGGCGGTGCCCGACCGAAGGCCTCGGTTATCGACCAACATGGTCACCTCTCCATAGCGAAATTCCCGAAGGAGACCGACGACTACAGTATGGAGACCTGGGAACAGATCGCGCTGCGGCTGGCCGGCCAGGCAGGTATTGCCACGCCTCGACACGAGCTGATCGAGGTCGCCGGCAAGCCAGTCATGTTGTCGCGACGCTTCGATCGTGACGGTGCGAGCCGCATCCCGTTCCTGTCGGCGATGGCGATGATGGGCGCCAAGGACGGTGAGCGCGGCAGCTATCCGGAGATCGTCGATGCCCTTGCTCAACACGGCGCCCAGGGGAAGACGGACGCGCATGCCCTCTATCGGCGGGTCGTCTTCAATGTGCTGGTTTCCAATGTCGACGACCACCTCCGCAATCACGGTTTCCTATGGCTGGGAAAGGCGGGGTGGTCTCTCTCGCCGGCATACGACCTCAATCCCGTCCCGACAGATCTCAAGGCCCGGGTGCTGACGACGAACATCGATCTCGATGAGGGCACCTGTTCGCTCGATCTGCTTGAAGCCGCGTCGATATTTTTCGCGCTCACCCTGCCGCAGGCCCGCGCGATTATTCGCGCGAAGACTCCAAGGGGATCTCCAACGCGCCCGAGCGCTGCTGGATGCCACGTTGGTGAGAGAGCTGGAAAAGGCCACGACCATGGGCGGACTGATCGGAGGGATCGTCACCCGTGCCGGACCCGTCGCTGACACCGACGTTGCGCCCGCCGATCAGGAGGCGCTCGCTCGCCTCAATCTCCGGCCGGTCTTCGTCGGCATCGAGCGCGATCTCATCCGTGCCGCTATCGACGCGGAGCTGCAAACCGTTCGCATCCGCCTGACGCAGATAGGGGGTCCCGATGATTTTTCTCGGCCTGACCGCGCTGGCGGCTGGATCATCCCGATCGGTGAGGAGCGACGCATCAGAGGAGGCAACTGATCCGGTGACCACCGAACATGAGCATCGTGGGGAAACGGCCGGCGACACCAGACACGGCACGATTAGGCAGAAAGATGGAACGCAGGAGACTGAACGCGGCCACGCCGCGCTGATGCCCACTATCACCACCGACAGGGGACGAAAATTCAGATCGTCTGCCGAAACGTATTCGGCCCCGTCCGGTACTGTCGTATATCGATACGCTGGGGAAGGCCGCGCCTTGAGGCCAAAATGGCGGCCGCCCGGGTTCAGGCTAGATACGAAGCCTCGGAGGCTGACATCAGTTATCCGAGGAGTTGTATCACCAGGCCCCGCTCTCGAAACGAACGACAGCAACATGCCATGACATCCCGGGGGCAGTTCGGGTGCCTGACCCAGCCTCAGAGCAGCGAGATCCACCACAAGCGAGCTCAGCAGCGAGCGGGACGCTTGGCCGCCCGCGCAAGCACCTCGATGAAGTCCTCCTGATTGGGCTTTCCAACGCCGGTATGCAGCGTTGCAACAGATCCTTCAAAGAAAATCGCGGACTTTTAGCACTCTAAACCGGTGAGAATATGTACGTTGAGCCTCGTTAAAGCCGCGGGTCGAGACCGTGGCGCCGTGCCCCGACCAAATACCTGCAGCTCGGAAAAGCAGGGCCGGCAGGAGCATTTGCCTTGGTCGAGGAGATATATCGCAAACGATCTGACGATGCCGTCGAGCGTATTGACCTCGTCGGGACGGCAAGATCGCCTCTGAAAGAGTGGGAGACGCCAAATGGACGAAGTCAATACAACGAGCGCCGGCCGATGATGACACTGGTCAGGCGCCTAAAGGCCGCGGCTCATCTTGATCGACTTCGAATCCTGGGACTTTGTGCGCATGCGGACCTAACCGTCTGCGAGCTAGCAGAAGTTCTGCGTCTGTCTCGCGAGCACGTGGTTGCACACGTCCGTCGGCTCGCCAGAGCCGGCTTTCTTCTCGGCAACGAACAGCGCCCCTGGCCTTCGTACCACCTCGAAGCAGGAGGCTCGGACGGCGGCTTGGTTCAATTGTTGGTTGATCTCCTGCCCCACGGCGATGGCCATCACAGACAAGACCTACAGCGACTGGAGGCGATACAGAGCGCGCGGTCCAAGGTGACCGCCTGCTTGTCTTGAAACTTAGTCCCAATGGAGCGCGAAGCAGATATGAGCAATTCGACTGGCGGCGGGATCGCGGAGCTTGGCACTTGCGAGTGGCCTCCCCTGTCTGTCGCAGATTCTCGCGTTCACGAGCTGCTTTTAAGACAGGAGCGCCAGGAGAGGACGACCCTCAAGCTTATCGCCTCCGAGAACTTCGCGTCCTCCGCGGTGCTGGAAGCGACGGGTCGATTTTCACCAACAAGTATGCCGAGGGATATCCTGGCGCACGCTATTACGCCGGAAACGAGATCGTCGATGAGCTTGAGAACCTCGCCATGGATCGATTGAAGGCACTGTTCGGCTGTGAACACGCCAACGTGCAGCCCTATTCCGGCTCCCCGGCCAATCAGGCTGTCTGTCGAGCGCTGTTGTGTCCGGGAGACAAGATGATGGGCTTGACCCTCCCCGAGGGCGGGCATCTGACTCACGGTTGGGCCGTCAACTTCTCCGGCACTGACTATCAGAGAGTCCCGTACGGGCTGCACGAAAAGACGCACCAGATTGACCATGACAGCTTGCGCGAGACGGCCAAGCGGGAACGACCGAAGCTCATTTGGGTCGGCGGAACTGCCTATCCGCGTATCTTTGACTACGAGGCAATGGCCGAAATTGCTTCGGAGGTGAACTCCTACCTGGTGGCCGACATCGCCCACATCAGCGGCCTCGTTGTCGCAGGAGTGCACCCCAATCCTGTAGGCCATTGCGATGTGGTCACCAGCACCTCTCACAAATCGATCCGCGGTCCCCGCGGTGGCTTCATATTGTCAAGGAATGAAGACCGCTATCAGGCACTCTATCATTCCAAGAGCAAACACAATCTGGCCAAACGCATAGACCGTGCCGTGTTCCCTCTCCTGCAGGGCGGACCGCACATGAATACGATTGCAGCGCTAGCTGTCGCTCTGCACGAAGCAGGGAATCCGTCGTTCCGTGTGTACGGTCAGCAGATCGTCAACAACGCCAAGGCTCTGGCCCAGGCGCTTCTGGAGCGAGGTTATGAACTCGTCACGGGTGGCACTGACAATCACATGCTGATCCTTGATCTACGGGAACGGCCGCTGTCCGGGAAAGCCTATGCCGAGCGCTTGTCGCAAGCAGGTATCATCACGAATTTCAACATGGTGCCGGGCGACCGGCGGCATCCCGCGCTCACCAGCGGCATTCGGTTAGGCACGCCAGCAGTGACGTCTGTGGGCATGCGCGAGGCGGAAATGCTGCAGATTGCCGCTTTCATCGACCTTGTTTGCCGCCAGCCCGATGATTCGGATGTCCATGCCCGCGTGCGCAGAGACGTTGCCGACTTCTGCGCTGCGTTCGACGTCCCTGGCATCTCCGACAGATAAGATGGCCGGATCGGCTGTCACATTTAATTCCAACGTTTGAAGCGAGGATATTCCATGACCAGACAATTCGTGTTCTCCTCCGAATCCGTCGGCGCGGGACATCCCGACAAGATGGCCGACAATATCTCAGATGGCGTCCTCGATGCGATCCTTCGCAAGGATCCTCAGGCTCGCGTTGCTTGTGAAGCGTTGGTGAAGTCAGGGATGGTCGTTCTGGCTGGCGAGATCACCAGCCACGCGCAGATCGACTACAGCCAAGTTGCCCGCGATATCATTTTGGACATTGGATATGACGACGATGCGATCGGCTTTGACGGCCGGCGTTGCGCGGTGATCTTGGCCCTGACCGAGCAGTCGCCTGACATCAGCCAGGGGGTCGACGAGGGACGAGGGCAGGATCTCGAGCAGGGAGCGGGAGATCAGGGCCTCATGTTCGGGTACGCATGCAACGAGACCGAAACATTGATGCCATTGCCAATCCAACTTGCTCACGATTTGACGAAAAAACAGGCAGAGGTGCGCCAAACCGGACGCCTTGGCTGGCTTCGCCCGGACGTTAAATCTCAGGTGTCCGTCCGCTATGAAGGTTTGCGACCGGTAGCGCTCGATACCATAGTCCTGTCGACGCAGCATGACGATAAGGTCTCACAGGCCGCCGTCCGCGAAGGCGTCATTGAGGAGATCATAAGGCCGGTCTTGCCCCATGACCTGGATACGACGGGAATAAGGTTCCTGGTCAATCCAACCGGCCGGTTCGTGGTCGGCGGGCCGCGAGGCGATTGCGGGCTTACCGGCCGCAAGATCATCGTCGATTCCTACGGCGGCATGGGGCGTCACGGCGGCGGTGCCTTTTCGGGCAAGGACCCGTCCAAGGTTGATCGGTCGGCCGCCTATGCCGCGCGGTACGTCGCAAAAAACGTCGTTGCCAGCGGACTTGCGGAGGTGTGCGAGGTTCAGCTTGCTTACGCGATCGGTGTGGCCGCACCGGTCTCAGTCCTCATCAATACATTCGGAACCGCAAAGATTGATGAAAAAAGGATCGAACGCGCCGTCCTTGAGCTTTTCGATCTCCGGCCGAAAGGCATCATCAAGGCGCTGGATCTCTTACGGCCGATTTACCGCAAGACCGCGACATACGGACACTTCGGCCGCGAAGAGCCGGAGTTCACCTGGGAAAAGACGGACAGAGCTGACGACCTGTCGCGTGAGGCAGGACCCGCAGCTGCTTGATGCGTCGGTATTGGATCCTTTCGGCAAAGGACGACCCATTCCACACTCGAAAGAAACACCCCGGGCCGGCGTGGCAAGAAGCCGGCTCGGGTTTTTGGCGGAGATTTTGATGCCGGATTATGACGTGCTTTGCATCGGCAATGCCATTGTCGACATCATCGCCCAGTGCGACGAGGAATTCCTCGAGACCAACGGCATCATCAAGGGCGCGATGAACCTCATCGACACACAACGCGCCGAACTGCTCTACAGCCGCATGGGCCCGGCGATCGAGGCGTCCGGCGGCAGCGCCGGCAACACGGCGGCCGGTGTCGCCAGCTTCGGCGGCCGCGCCGCCTTCTTCGGCAAGGTCTCCAACGATGCGCTGGGCGAAATCTACGCGCACGACATCCATGCACAGGGCGTCGCCTTCGACACCACGCCGCTCAAGGGCGAGCCGCCGACGGCGCGCTCGATGATCTTCGTCACCCCTGACGGCGAGCGTTCGATGAACACCTATCTCGGCGCCTGCGTCGAGCTTGGGCCGGAGGATGTCGAGGCCGATAAGGCTTCTGGCGCCAAGGTCACCTATTTCGAAGGCTATCTGTGGGACCCGCCGCGCGCCAAGGAAGCGATCCGCCAGACGGCGAAGCTGGCGCACGCGGCAGGCCGCGAAGTGTCGATGACGCTGTCGGATTCGTTCTGCGTCGACCGCTACCGCGACGAATTCCTCGAGCTGATGCGTTCGGGCACGGTCGACATCGTCTTTGCCAACAGCCACGAGATCAAATCGCTCTACCAGACATCCTCGTTCGACGAGGCGCTGGCGCAGATCCGCAAGGATTGCCGGATCGCCGCCGTGACCCGCTCGGAAAAAGGCTCCGTGATCGTGCGCGGCGACGAGACGGTGGTGATCAAGGCGACCGCCATCAAGGAACTGGTCGACACGACGGGCGCCGGCGATCTCTATGCCGCCGGCTTCCTGCATGGCTACACGCAAGGCCGCGACCTGCAAACCTGCGGCGACCTTGGCTCACTGGCGGCCGGATTGGTGATCCAGCAGATCGGCCCCAGGCCCCGGCAGAATCTGCGCCGCGAGGCTGAGCAGGCGGGATTGTTGTAGGGGGCATATCGGCAAGGTGCTGCCCACCGAACTTGATGCAGGGCTGTTAAGATAAGCGCGTGTAATTCGAAATGTCGCGTGCCCGTCCGTGAAGGATGGCGGTTTTCTCCAAATTTCCGATTTTGACGGCTCAGAAACATTTACGCTCTTCGGGCTAATACTGTGGCCGATCATGGTGACCGACAGGCCATTTGCCGAAGTCGCCAGCCAGGATCGTGCGGCTCGCAGATTTGCCGGAGCGGCCAGGCACGGCCTGCGCAAAACTGGAGAGGGCACAAGCGGCTCAGCCCTAGCGCGGCCTTGGACTTGGAAACCGTCGCAGATAAAGTTCACATAAACACAGCCTACCCACTAAGGTCACTGGGGCGAACTCCCCGGGAAGACGGGGCAGAGGCTGTTATCCGCGAGCCAGGAGACCTGCCACGGTGAACACGGCCGGGGTGTCTGGTGGCCGCTGCAGCTCGGCTTTGATGCCGGCCTGCTAGCGCCTTCCTTTTCCCGCCCCAACCATCGGGGTATGGAATGAATGTCTCTCAGCAAGTTCCCATAGCAACGCTTGGCGTGCCGCGTATCGGTCGCCGGCGAGAACTGAAATTCGCGCTCGAAAGCTACTGGTCCAGAAAATCTTCTGCTGCCAACCTTCTGGCGACGGCGAAGGCGCTCCGTGCCGCCAGTTGGAGCAGCGAGACCGCGACGTGTCGAAAATCCCGTCGAACGATTTCTCACTCTATGACCACGTGCTCGACACGGCAGCAATGGTCGGCGCCGTGCCAGCTCGTTACGGCTGGACAGGCGGCGAGGTGCCGCTCGACATCTACTTCGCGATGGCGCGCGGGACGCAAGGCGATACTGCGGGTTGCGGACACGCCAGTCACGGGCATGCCGTTAAGGGGCAATGCGTAACCGCGATGGAAATGACCAAATGGTTTGAAACAAACTATCACTACCTCGTGCCGGAGCTGGCGACGATCAGACATTCGCCCTTTCGTCGACGAAACCCGTCGATCACTTCTGGAGGCAAAAGAGCTCGGCATCCATACACGCCCGGTCATCCTTGGACCCGTGACCTTCCTGAAGCTGGCGAAGTCTCCCGACCAGGGTTTCAATCCCATGGCGCTCCTGCCGCGGCTGCTGCCCGTCTACGAGCAACTCCCGCAGAAGCTGGAACTCGCTGGGGCCAACTGGGTGCAGATTGATGAGCCGGCGCTTGTGCTCGATCTTAACCCGAACGAACGAGCTGCCTTCCAAGTCACCTGCCAGCAGCGGTCAACAGACACTTCACCGAGGGGCACGTTTTCGGATGCCGCCTGTGCGTCCGCACTATTGAGATATCGCGGTGAGATCGACCATCGAGAGCATCGTGTCGATTGATTGCCTGGCATGTTGCTGACATCGACAACATAGCCACGGCCCCGAGCCGCAAGCTGCGACCCTTTACTCATCCCATGAGTTGAAACTTCGCTGCATCTGGCGTGGCGCTTGCTCCGCTTCCGCTGAGGTTCGCTGGAACTGGATCTTCACGCGCCCCTCGCGGTGGAGTGTTGCTTCGACACCAAGGCAGCCTCGACATACCCATCGGTCCAGAAATCTCAGCTGTGCTCTCCGAACCCCACCTTTCCGTTGTGCGGCTACCAGAGGAGAGGCGCAAGTGGAATCAAAACCAAGGTGTAAGGAGCATCTGATGTCGAACATGATGAAAGCGCTGGTGAAGGCCAAGGCGGAACCAGGCATCTGGATGGAAGAGGTGCCGGTGCCGGAAATCGGCCCTAACGACGTGCTGATCAAGATCAAGAAGACGGCGATCTGCGGCACCGACGTGCACATCTACAATTGGGACCAGTGGGCGCAGAAGACGGTGCCGGTGCCGATGGTGACGGGCCATGAATTCGTCGGCACCGTTGCCGATTTCGGCGCAGCGGTCACCGAATACAAGGTCGGCCAGCGCGTGTCGGGCGAGGGCCACATCGTCTGCGGTCATTGCCGCAACTGTCGCGCCGGGCGAGGGCATCTGTGCCGCAACACGCTCGGCGTCGGCGTCAATCGTCCGGGCGCCTTCGGTGAGTATCTGGCTATCCCGCAGCACAACGTCGTGCCGATCCCCGATGATGTGCCGGACGAGATCGCCGCCATCTTCGATCCGTTGGGCAATGCCGTGCACACCGCACTCTCCTTCGATCTGGTCGGCGAGGACGTGCTGGTCACCGGCGCCGGGCCGATCGGCATCATGGGCGCGCTCGTCGCCCAATGCGTCGGCGCGCGAAAAGTCGTCATCACCGACATCAATCCGGTGCGGCTGGCGCTGGCAAAAAAACTCGGCGTCCAGCATGTCGTCGACGCGTCCAAGGAAAAGCTGCGCGATGTCATGCCGGCACTCGGCATGACCGAGGGTTTCGATGTCGGCCTCGAAATGTCGGGCGCAGCCCCCGCCTTCCGCGACATGATCGACACCATGAACAACGGCGGCAAGATCGCCATTCTGGGCATCGCCCCGACCGGTTTCGAGATCGACTGGAACAAGGTCATCTTCAAGATGCTGCATCTCAAGGGCATCTATGGCCGTGAGATGTTCGAGACCTGGTACAAGATGATCGCGCTGGTGCAGGGGCCGCTGGATGTTTCCGGGCTTATCACGCACCGCATCGGCATCGACGATTTCCAAGCCGGCTTCGATGCGATGAGGAGCGGTAGTTCGGGCAAGGTGGTGATGGACTGGTGAGGCGATTGGCCGACCTGATGCTGACGGACAGCGCCCTGGCCTGCCGAAGATCTCCAAGGGCGGGAGCATGCAAAACCATGGCTTCATGCCATCAACGAGCGACGCTCAATCGCGCCGCGACGTATCACGGCCCAATCGGACGGCCGCGCCTGTGGCAATTCGCCAGATGGGTCAAGGAACGCTCACTGGCTCCGACGCGATCGCTTGTTTCGCGATGCCTAGGATCGAGGTCGAGGTGTAGTGGGCGTTTCAGTTGGCAAGATGGGATATGTGATCTCCGGTCGCTTTCCGGTCACCGAATGAAGGTAGGCAACGATCCGATCGATTTCGATTTGCGCTAGCTCTTGGCCAAACTGGGTAGTGCCCATGATGGCGACCGCCTCGCTCAGGTCCCAGACCTTGCCCGAATGAAAGTATAGCGCGGTGATTGCTACGTTGCGCAGCGATGGCACGCGGAAAACATAGGATCCTCTGGCACATTGGTGACGGCAAATCGTCCCTTGTCGTTCTCCGGCAGGATGTCGGCGCCGGGCTTCTCTACGAGGCCGAATGGATATAGCCTTCCCCGCCAATATTGACACCGGAATGGCAGGAGGAGCAGCCCTTTTCCATAAAAGGGCCAGACCGTGTTTCGCTGGGATCAATGGCGGTGTCATCGCCATTGAGGTAGGCCTCGAATGGGTCCGGCGCGACCAGTGTCGCCTCGTAGGATGGCAAGGGCTTGAAGATGGCAGTGCCGTGTCCCTGAGGTCTGGCGGAGGGACTGCTCAGCAAAGCTGTGGCCGCCACAAGCGCAACAGCCACCGCGGGCAATAGAATTTTCATAGATTTCCTTACGAATCTCCACATGCGGCATGCGAACGCCCTGCGCGAGATCCGTTGATCAAGGGAATGGTGCCTGTCGACCAAGATGATCGAGCGGCGGAAACAGTGATTGATGTATCGCCCGACGGCCCCCGATATCAACAGTGGCGGGCGCGCAATCGCTATTTGTTCGCTGAGGGCTTGGTCGGTTCTGTTGCCTGTCGCCCCTACGCTGGCGCAACGCCGACCTGCTTCGTACGCGCAAGGTCTTCCAGGTGCACGGCTCATGGTGCTTACAATTTTTCTGCGTCGTCCTCTCGCAACTCAAACCGACAAGATCGCGACTGAACGGCGGATACCGGGCGCTTATGAACGGCGATTTCCGAGGAGATCAGCGTCGCGACAGCTTGTAACTGGCGCTATAGACCTCGATGTTGGACGAGCACCGAACAATCCTGTCGCGAGATTTGTTGCGTTCATCGGAAATCATCACTAGAAGGCCACGCTCCGTAGACCAATCCACTGGAGAGTTTCATGCCAGAAGAAGACTTCGAAAACGCCAACAACCTCATCGACCTTACCGCGGATGTTGTCTCAGCCTATGTTTCCAACAATCCCGTCCCGGTGGGGGAGCTGCCTGCCCTGATCGGCCAAGTGCACGAAGCTTTGAAACGCACGGCGGCCGGTCGCGTCTCCGCACAAGAGCCGACGGCGTTGACGCCGGCCGTCCCGATCAGAAAATCGGTGACGCCGGACTACATTATCTCCCTTGAGGACGGCAAGAAATTCAAATCGCTAAAGCGCCATCTGTCGACCCATTACGGGCTGACACCCGATGAATATCGCGCCAAATGGGGTCTGCCGGCGGACTATCCCATGGTCGCGCCGAACTATGCGGCTGCGCGCTCTGCCCTGGCCAAGACGATGGGACTCGGCCGCAAACCGAAAGAGCCTGAAGTCTCGGCGCCCGAGAAGCGGTCTAGAAAGAAGGTACCAGCGTGACTTCCTCAATCCAGACCCGTTGAGGGGCTGGCAGCTCGATCGGCATGATGCGAGCGAAACATAGAAAGGCGGGATCAAATCCCGCCTTTTCCTTGCAGGGCGTGATTACATGCGCGAAGCGGAATGGAATTGACATAGCGCAGGGACACAGGAGACCGCGGCGGTAAAAGTACCAACTTTTCAGCTTGGGACGGAAACTGTTGCAGACCTCTATCCTGAAAGAATATCGCGAGGCTCTCCTGCCTTGGTACACCATCTATCCGACTGTGCCGGAGTTCACCGCCACCGTCAGGCCCGAAAGCTATCAGGAATGGCTAAGAGGTCTGCCGGCTGACGATCCGGTGTCTCTCTATCTCCACATTCCGTTCTGCCGATCGATTTGCTGGTATTGCGGCTTCCCGACCACGATTGCCCGCAATCAGGGTCCGATCCTCGATTATCTGGCCGTTCTGCGTGACGAGATCCGTTTGGTCTGGGAGCAAGTGCAGCAGGGGCTCGTCGTGAACGACGTGCATTTCGGCGGTGGAACCCCGACCCTGATCGGAGCAGCGGAGTTCTTGGCCATGATCCAACTCCTGCGCCGCCGCTTCGCGTTCAGGGAGTCCGCGACAATCGCCGTCGAAATTGACCCGCGCACCTTCACGGCCGAGATTGCCGAAGCAATGGGAGCAGCCAATGTGAGCCGCGCGAGTCTCGGAGTGCAGAGCTTTGATCCGATTGTTCAAAAAGCGATAAACCGCGTCCAGAGCGAGGCGCAGACGGCCGCTGCCGTCGAAGAGCTGCGCCGGCATGGGGTAAGCGGCATCAACGTCGATCTCATTTTCGGTCTTCCGAATCAGACGGTAGAGTCCTGCGTCCAGACTGCGGCGGCAACTATCGCCATGCGCCCCAACCGGCTTGCGGTGTTCGGCTACGCGCACATTCCATCGGTGATAAAGAATCAGCGCCTGATCGAGACGACTGCGCTGCCGGACAGCGTCGCCCGCGCCGAACAGGCTGCGGCCGTGGCCGAGACGCTGGTCGCCGCCGGCTACCAAGAGATCGGCCTCGACCATTTCGCCTTGCCGGACGACGAACTTACGCTGGCGCAGACCAGTGGTCGGCTACGGCGTAACTCGCTGGGTTACTCGGCCGACACCTGCAAAACCCTGATCGGTTTCGGCGCGTCGGCTATCGGGCGGGTCGGCGAGGGTTACGTCCAGAACGAGGTAACACGTGAGTCCTACAGCCGGCACATAGCAGCTGGCCGTTTGGCGACGTCAAAAGGCTACCGGCTCACAGACGATGACCGCGTGCGAGCCGTGATCATAGAGCGGCTGATGTGCGATTTGCAGGCCGATGTGCCGGCAATTTGTGCGGCCTGTGGATTCGATCCAACTCGCCTTCTCGATTCGGCTGCCGAACGCTTGGCGAAGCTGGCTGAGGATGGGATAGTGGACATTGAAAACGGTTTCATCCGGGTGCGGCAGGAGCATCGTTTCGTAGTTCGCGCTGTTGCTGCCGCATTCGATGCTTTTCTCGACCGGGTTGTCCCACAGCACAGCCAATCAGCGTGAGGTGCCAAAGCGACAAGCTCGTGCCGAACGGCAAGCTCCTAAAACCGCCGCAGGCCCCGGTCACGGCGCCCCCTGCGCGGATTGAAGTGTTTGACGGTCCCGAATGGACGAGCGTGTCGCCGATAACGCGACACAGTCATCGATGGTGACTTGTTTTGCGAGATGCCCGGCCGATCGACGTCTTGTGCTTATGAATACTACTTTCGCAGGCAAGAAAACTGAGCGAAAACGACAAGATCGTCGGCGCGATGATCTCGTGGACGCGCGGCACGGTCGTGTCTTCTCATCAGTGATGAGGATCAACAGTTTTGGAGTTATGGGCAGAAACTACCCTAGCCTTAGCTAATAGCAACGTGGGCAGGACCCGAGAATTCTAAAGCCATCAATATCCGCCAACGCAGCCAGCGCCGGGTGCGTCAAAACATGGCCAGCGACATCGATGACATATTGATGGGTGTCCAGCCGCTCGCATGTCGGACGCTCATAACTGAGATTTTGCTCTGAAACGCGGAGGTGAAGTGTCGTCCGGTCAAATCCTGTCGGCTCAGTGGCCCTGCCCCCGAGCACCCACCACCGCTTAACGTTATGCAGCCCTTCTTCAATTCCTGTTCGCAATATCTGCAGATTGTACAGCTTGGCACCAAGCGCAGGACCAAATGCCGCTATCGAGGGCGAGGCTTAGCGACTAAAGATGTCGCTCCCTTACGGCTCTCTCGCTCGACATTGGGCATGTTCTCGTCGAGCCGCCCGGCCACCTCCTGCAAGGCTACGGCGTGGCCAAGCACCTTAGTGATCATCGAGAAACTCGCATCCTTGCTGGCCATCAGGCTATAGCTCAAGACCTTCGGGTACTCGGCGATGACCCTGGGAGACCTCAAGCGCAGGACTTGGTCGAGGTAGAGAGTGGTTCCGACCAGAGAGGTCGTAGCTGGAACGCATGCAACGTCGACGCAGCCATTCTCATATGCTTCGAACAATCCGTCGTTGAACGGAACGAGTTCAACTTGGTCGCCAAAGAGGTCCAGCGAGGCTTGATGGGTCCAGGTCCCCTCAGGGCCAATGTACCCTACCCGCTTGATCGTGGAGATGTCGACCGCTGGAGGTGGCTGAATTGCTGGTTCATTTCCTCGGCACGCTCGATCGATAATGCGTCAGAGCACGGGGTTCGTGAACGAAAATATAGCATTGATCCGCGTGAAGCGAGCGGACCCACAAGAAGCTCGCAGCTTGATCTCATTTGTCCAGATTCGTTCTGATGCGCGCGGTCGCCGTCGGCATCTGCTACGTGAGAATCTACAGCAGAAAAAATAAGGGGCCGGGACCCGCCCCTCTTCACTTGCAAACATCTTGTTTCAGTAGAACTTAGCAGCTTCCTGCAAACCGCAGCCCGGTCAGCGGGAGATCCGTGTTCTTGCCCGCTCCTATGGCGCGGTCAGTGGCACTTCTGCCCGGCTCTTGCCGGGCAGAGGCAGAAAAAGATCAGCCAGCTTTGCTGAGACTGCCTGCGGAGGACTTGCCGGTACGGCGGTCCTGTTCGACCTCGTAGTTGATCTTCTGGCCCTCATTAAGGGTCGAAAGGCCCGCTCGTTCGACAGCGGAAATGTGAACGAAAACGTCCTGACCTCCGTTGTCAGGCTGGATAAAACCGAATCCCTTGGTGCTGTTGAACCACTTCACCGTTCCAGTCGCCATAGTCGTATTCCTTTGTAACCATTCAATGTAGGCAGGCCATAGGCCAGGTCCGCTTCATATCTGAGATTTTAGGGGCAGCAAAAGCGAAAACAGCAAAAGCCCCGGTCAAATCGCAAATCGGCTCGCAAGCTCCATCATGACCGCCTCTCGCGGAAGCGTCTCCCGCGCTGGCGTTCCGAATGGCAAATACAAGTCCTGCAACGCTCCGGTAAATTCCAGACCGCGTCTATCGCTGTTTGGAGTCGTGTTAGGGGACCAGCGATCGGCCGATGTGAGCAGGCGTACGCGGACGACCAGCAACTACAGGCGCGCGCTAACGCCACGATATTCGACATCTCCGAAGGGTAGCTCACCTAGCCACCTTTTTAAGCGGTGAGGGCTTCCCATTCGGGCGGTGTAAGATGTCCGACAATGTCGGATACGTAACATAGCTGAGTCCGACAATCACATCGCCGAAACGGGGTTTTCTCATTTGGCACGGTTCGTGCGCGGTCATCGCGAACACGTCACGGGCCGAGGAGAGTCATCCAATGACCCCAAAAAAATACCGCCTCACGTTTCCCAGATTAGCTCAAAGATGACGCTCGTGTCAGGCCTCGAAACATGTTGATGGCTCATCTGGCTCGGGGCTACCCACCGCCCCACTATCTCCCACTAAAGGGACGAGCACGCAGCACCCTCAACATAAGGGACAACTCACTTTGCCTCAAAACTTGCCCATCGGCCGGTCACGACAAGAGACGCCGTCAGCAAACCTTCAGTCTGGCTCTTTTTGCGACCGCGCTGGCCTTCGTGAGCACCGCTCCGGTTCTGGCGGCTACCGATGACATCAAGGCGACGGCCAATCACGTCGCCGGCGAGTTTGACCGCGCGGTGGCCGAGATCGGTGGCTCGCACGACGCCTTCACCTCCTATGACTATAGTGCCTACTACCCTGGCGCGCGCCGGTCAGATCAGCCAGCCAAGAGGTAACCAAGATGGACGTGCAAGAAACCAAGACAGCATGCCGGGACGCCTTCGCCGAACTGGCGTCGCCAGCGTGCATCCACGACCCGTATCCGTTCATGCGGTGGTTGCGCGAGCACGATCCGGTGCATCGCGCGGCCTCGGGCCTCTTTCTGTTGAGCCGCCACGCCGACATTTACTGGGCGCTCACGGCCACGGGCGATGCATTTCGGGGACCGGCGCCTGGCGAACTGGCGCGCTATTTCCCGCGTGCGGCGACCAGCCTGTCCCTCAATCTAATGGCGTCCACGATAGCGATGAAGGACCCACCGACGCATACGCGTCTGCGCCGGCTGATCTCTCGCGATTTCACCATGCGCCAGATCGACAACCTGCGGCCGAGCATCGCGCGCATCGTCGCAGCGCGCCTGGACGGCATGGCGCCCGCGCTGGAGCGCGGGGAGGCGGTGGATCTGCATCGGGAATTCGCGCTGGCCTTGCCCATGCTGGTCTTCGCCGAACTGTTCGGCCTGCCCCAGGACGACATGTTCGGGCTCGCCGCCGGCATCGGCGCCATTGTGGAAGGCCTGAGCCCGCACGCCAGCGATCCCCAGCTCGCCGCGGCGGACGCAGGCAGCGCCAGGGTGCAGGCCTACTTCGGCGACCTCATACAGCGCAAGCGCACCGATCCCCGCCATGACATCGTGTCGATGCTGGTCGGCGCACACGACGACGATGCCGACACGCTATCGGATGCGGAGTTGATCAGCATGCTGTGGGGCATGCTGCTGGGCGGCTTCACCACCACTGCTGCGGCCATCGACCACGCGATCCTGGCGATGCTGGCTTATCCCGAACAGCGGCACTGGCTGCAGGGAGACGCCGTGGAGGTGAAGGCATTCGTCGAAGAAGTCCTGCGCCGCGACGCGCCCGTCCTGTTCAGCGCCACTCCGCGTATCGCCCAGCGCGACATCGAACTGGGCGGCGTGGTGATCCCGAAGAACGCGGACGTTCGCGTGCTGATCGCGGCCGGCAATCGCGACCCGGACGCCTTCGCCGATCCCGACCGCTTCGATCCCGCGCGGTTCTACGGCACCAATTCTGGCATGTCGACGGACGGGAAGATCATGCTGAGCTTCGGCCACGGCATCCACTTCTGCCCCGGTGCGCAACTGGCCCGGATGCAGTTGGCCGAGAGCCTGCCGCGGATCCAGGCGCGCTTCCCCACGCTGGCATTGGCCGAGCAGCCGACCCGGGAGCCCTCCGCGTTCCTTAGGACGTTCTTCGCGCTGCCGGTGCGGCTGAATGCGCAGGCGGGGGGCTGAGATGCGCGTCGTGGTCGACCAGGATCTGTGCGGAACCACCGGACAGTGCGTGCTTACGCTGCCGGGCACCTTTCGCCAGCGCGAACCGGACGGCGTGGCTGAAGTGTGCGTGGCGACGGTGCCGCAGGCATTGCACGGCGCCGTGCGGCTCGCGGCCAGCCAGTGCCCGGTCGCCGCCATTCGGGTGATAAGCGACGCTGGCGATGACGAGCGCGCCAGCGCCGACGCTGCGCCTTCTCCGGCGGAACCCGAGCGGCATGCCGCGAAAGACCAACAATCCAGAAGGACACGATGGGACGGTTTGAAGGCAAGGTGGCCGTGGTGACCGGCGCCAGCGCCGGCACCGGCAAGGCATGCGCCCTCGCCATCGCGCCGAGGGCGGCAGAGTGGTGGTGGCCGACATTGATGGCTCGGCAACCATCGCCTGTACCGCGCAGATCACGGCCGAAGCGGGCCACGCGCTGGCCCTGGCCATGGACATCGCCGATGCGCAGGCGGTGGCAGCGCTGTTCCAGACGGCGGAGCGGCACTTCGGTGAGGTCGGCTGCGGTGAACAACGCGAGCTATGCATCTGACCCCGCACGAGCGCGCGATGCTCGACCTGGATCTGGCGGTCTGGGATCAGACCATGGCGACCAATCTGCGCGGCATGCTGCTCTGCTGCCGGCAGGCCATCCGACGGCTGATCGCCCGCGGCGGTGGCGCGATCGTCAACATGTCGTCGTGCCAGGGCTCGGCGGTGACACCGCCCAGACGTCCTACCCCGCGTCGAAGGCGGCGATGAACATGCTGTCGGCCTCGCACGCCACCCAGTACGGTGATGAGCAGATCCGCTGCAACGCGGTTGCGCCGGGGCTGATCATGACCGAGCGTCTCCTCGCCAAGCTGGACGAGTGCATGCAACGGCATCTCCGCCGGCACCAGCTGCCGCGCGTCGGCCGCCCCGAGGACGTGGCCGCGCTGGTAGCGTTCCTGCTCTCCGACGATGCTGCGTTCATCACCGGCCAGGTCGTGTGCATCGACGGCGGCATGCTGGCGCATGTGCGGACGTACGCCGATGGTGGCAACAGCCGCGCCGCGCGGCCTGCCGGCGACACCGTCGAAGCGGCCGCGGCGCCGCGCTGCTGATGGAGTTGATGAACATGCTGCTCAACCCGCTGAACCGTCGCCACCGGCTGCGGCACGACATCCCGGTCGTGCCCGGCGCTTTCCCCCTGGTCGGGCATCTTCCCGCCATCATCTGCGACCTGCCGCGCCTGCTGCGGCGCGCGGAACGGACGCTGGGCAGCTACTTCTGGCTGGATTTCGGCCCTGCCGGACACCTGATGACCTGCATGGATCCGGACGCGTTCGCACTGCTTCGGCACAAGGACGTGTCCTCGGCGCTGATCGAAGGGATCGCGCCCGAATTGCTTGGTGGAACGATGGTCGCCCAGGACGGCGGCGCGCACCGGCAGGCGCGCGATGCGATCAAGCCGGCGTTCCTGCCCAAGGGGCTGACCCAGGCCGGCATCGGCGACCTGTTCGAGCCCGTCATCCGGGCGCGTGTGCAGGCGTGGCGCGACCGCGGCGACGTAGCCATCCTGCGTGAAACCGGCGACCTGATGCTAAAGCTCATCTTCAGCCTCATGGGAATCCCCGCGCAGGACCTGGCGGGATGGCATCGCAAGTACCGGCAACTGGTGCAGTTGATCGTCGCGCCCCCGATCGACCTGCCCGGACTGCCCTTGCGGCGCGGCCGCGCCGCCCGCGACTGGATCGAAGCGCAGTTGCGCCAGTTCGTCCGCGACGCGCGCGCGCATGCCGCGCGCACCGGGTTGATCAAGGACATGGTGAGCGCCTTCGATCGCAGCGACGATGTGCTCTCCGATGACGTCCTGGTGGCCAATATCCGCTTGCTGCTGCTTGGCGGTCACGAGACCACCGCCTCGACGATGGCCTGGATGGTGATCGAGCTGGCGCGGCAGCCTGTGCTGTGGGACACCCTGGTCGAAGAGGCGCAACGCGTGGGCGCGGTGCCGACCCGGCACGCGGACCTAGCGCAGTGTCCGGTCGCCGAGGCGCTGTTCCGCGAGACGCTGCGCCTGCATCCGGCGGTCACGCTCCTGCCGCGTCAAGCGCTGCAGGAATTGCAACTCGGCCAATGGCGCATTCCCGCGGGTACCCATCTGTGCATCCCGCTGCTGCATTTCTCGACCTCGGCGCTGCTGCACGAGGCGCCTGATCAGTTCCGCCTGGCGCGATGGCTGCAACGCACGGAGCCGATCCGGCCGGTGGACATGCTGCAGTTCGGTACCGGCCCACACGTCTGCATCGGCTACCACGTGGTATGGCTGGAACTAGTGCAGTTCTGCATCGCCTTGGCGCTGACCATGCACAAGGCCGGGGTGCGGCCGCGGTTGCTGAGCGACGTCGAAAAAGGCCAGCGCTATTACCCGACCGCAAATCCGTCCATGAAAATCCGCATCGGATTCTCATGAGCTGGCATCGCATGCCCCGTGTGGCGAGGCAGCGGCGAGCGACGGGCAGCATTGCTGCACTCGGCGCGCGCGCTCGGTGCGACGCCGGCAACAGCGCGGCGGTCGCCGCTCGCCGTGGCCGTCTCCTGTCAGGTACAAGGACATGAACAACATGCAGGCCGGTTCCAAGCCACATGACGACCGAACTGGCGTTTCCGCGATCGGGGGATTAGGCGCGCAGGCGCGCGGCGCATCCGGCAGGCTGCTGCCGGAGATCTGGATGCAGGACGGCGCAAAGGGGGTCGAACAGGCGCTGGCGCGTCTTCTGTGCGCCGAAGACGATGGCGAGACCGAGCTGATGGCGGCGATGCGCTACGCCACCTTGCATGGCGGGAAGCGCACCCGCGCCTTGCTCTGTCTGGCTGCCGGCGCACTGGCCGATACGCCGGCGCACGTGCTCGAGGGCGTCGGCGCCGCCATCGAGATGATCCACGCCTGTACCCTGGTCCACGACGACCTGCCCGCGATGGACAACGACGTGCTTCGCCGCGGCCTTCCGACTGTGCACGTCAAGTTCGGCGAAGCCACTGCGATCCTGGTCGGCGATGCGCTGCAGGCGCACGCCTTCCTCACCCTGGCGAGCCTGGATGCGCCGGGCGACAACCGTATCGCGCTCGTGCGCGAACTGGCGCAGGCGGTGTCCGCCGAGGGTGCCGCAGGCGGGCAGGCCAAGGATCTGTCGCTGGTCGGAAAGCATGTCGAGCTGGACAGGATCGTGGCGATGCACCGGATGAAGAGCGGAGCGCTGGTGCGCGCGTCCGTTCGCATGGGCGCGCTATGCGCCATCACGGAGGATGCCGCGCACGCCGCGCTGTACAGTGCGCTCGATCGCTACAGCGCCTGTTTCGGCCTGGCGCTGCAGGTGGTTGACGACATTCTCGACGCGACAGCGGATGCCGCGGCGCTGGGCAAGACCCCCGGCAAGGACGCGGCGGCGCAGAAGCCGACCTGCGCGTCGATCATGGGGCTGCAAGCAGCGCGCCAGTTTGCGCTGGATCTGTTGCGCGATGCCGGGGAGGCCATCGCCCCGCTGGGGCCGCGTGCGGAACCGTTGGCGCAGATGCTGCAGCGGGCCACCGCGTATCTGTTAAAGCACGCGCCATGCGCATGAGGCGCCCCGTCCGCATGGAGTCGCCCCTGTGCCGCTGCGATCGGCCGGCGGCAGCGGTGGATGCTGCACTCTGTCCGAGCCCGCGGCGCCGATCGCAGCGGTTGCCCAGCACGGCCGTGGCACGCGGCGCGCTGCGCTAGCCTATTGGGCGAACCGACACCAGCCGCGCGTCGCCGCGCCGGAGCAGGGCGGCCGTCCGGCGCTGCCCACGCGCCTGGCCGCGACGGGCCTGCGGCGACGTGCGCGGCGTCTGCCCGATCCTGGTTCTCGTCAACCTTCTGCAGAAGGAACATCCCGCGTGAACGCGCTGTCCGAACAGATCCTTTCCGAATTGCGCCACCTGCTGAGCGAGATGAGCGACGGCGGCAGCGTCGGTCCGTCCGTCTACGACACGGCGCGAGCGCTGCAGTTCCACGGCAACGTCACCGGTCGGCAGGACGCATACGCCTGGCTGATCGCGCAGCAACAGGCCGATGGCGGATGGGGAAGCGCGGACTTCCCGCTGTTTCGCCATGCGCCCACGTGGGCGGCGTTGCTGGCATTGCAGCGCGCTGAGCCTCTTCCCGGCGCTGCCGACGCAGTCCAGGCTGCAACCCGGTTCCTCGAGCGCCAGCCGGATCCCTACGCGCATGCGGTGCCGGAAGACGCGCCGATCGGCGCGGAGCTGATCCTGCCGCAGTTGTGCGGCGAGGCCGCATCCTTGCTGGGCAGCGTGGCGTTTCCGCGCCACCCGGCACTGTTGCCGTTGCGGCAAGCCTGCCTGGTCAAGCTGGGGGCGGTGGCGACGTTGCCGAGCGGCCATCCATTGCTGCACTCCTGGGAAGCCTGGGGGACGTCGCCGACCACCGCATGCCCGGATGAAGACGGCAGCATCGGCATCAGTCCGGCGGCCACCGCCGCGTGGCGTGCGCACGCCGTGGCACAAGGGTGCAGGCCGCAGGTCGGGTGCGCCGACGCGTATCTGCAGGCGGCATCGCGGGCGACGCGCAGCTGCATCGAAGGTGTCGTTCCCAGCGTCTGGCCGATCAATGTGTTTGAGCCATGCTGGTCGCTGTACACCCTGCATCTGGCCGGGCTGTTCGCGCATCCCGCGCTCGCCGAGGCGATGCGCGTGATCGTCGCGCAGCTCGAGGCCCGCCTGGGCCTGCGCGGTCTAGGCCCGGCCTTGCACTTCGCGGCCGATGCGGACGACACCGCCGTTGCGTTGTGCGTCCTGCGCCTTGCAGGCCGCGACCCGGCGGTCGATGCGTTGCGCCATTTCGAAATCGGCGAGCTGTTCGTCACCTTTCCCGGCGAGCGCAATGCCTCAGTGTCGACCAACATACATGCCTTGCATGCGTTACGACTATTGGGAAAGCCCGACGCCGGCACCGGCACCTACGTCGAGGCCAATCGCAACCCACACGGTCTATGGGACAACGAAAAATGGCACGTTTCGTGGCTGTATCCCACCGCGCATGCGGTCGCTGCGCTGGCGCAAGGCAAGCCCCAGTGGCGCGACGAGCGCGCGCTAGCGGCGCTGCTGCAGGCGCAGCGTGACGACGGCGGCTGGGGCGCCGGTCGCGCGTGCACATTCGAGGAAACCGCCTATGCGCTGTTCGCGTTGCACGTGATGGACGGGAGCGAAGAACCGACAGAGCGCCGGCGCATCGCGCAGGCGGTGGGGCGTGCGCTAGAGTGGATGCTCGCCCGCTATGCGGCGCATGCATTACCGCAGACGTCGCTGTGGATCGGCAAGGAACTGTATTGCCCCATCCGGGTCGTGCGCGTGGCCGAACTCGCCGGGTTGTGGCTGGCGCTTCATTGGGGGCGGCGCGTCCTGGCCGAGGGAGCAGGAGCGCCGCCATGATCCAGACCGAACGCGCGCTGCAGCAGGTGCTGGAGTGGGGGCGTTCCCTGACCGGGTTCGCCGACGAGCATGCGATGGAAGCGGTCAGGGGCGGCCAGTACATCCTGCAGCGCATCCATCCGAGCCTGCGTGAGACCAGCGCCCGCACCGGCCGCGATCCGCAGGACGAAATGCTGTTCGTGGCGTTCTATCGCGAACTGGCGCTGCTGTTCTGGCTCGACGATTGCAACGACCTTGGCCTGATCGCGCCGGAGCAGCTCGCCGCGGTGGAGCAGGCGCTGGGGCACGGCGTGCCGTGCGTGCTCCCCGGATTCGAGGGCTGCGTTGTGCTGCGCGCTTCGCTGGCCGCGCTCGCCTACGATCGTCGCGACTATGCTCAGCTTCTCGACGATACCCGGTGCTACTGCGCGGCGCTACGCGCAGGACACGCGCAGGCGGCAGGGACGGAACCCTGGTCCTACGCCGAGTACCTGCACAACGGCATTGATTCGATCGCCTACGCGAACGTGTTCTCTTGCCTTTCGTTGCTGTGGGGGCTGGACATGGCGAGCTTGCGCGCGCGACCGGCGTTTCGCCAGGTCCTGCGGCTCATCTCCGCGATAGGGCGCCTGCAGAACGATCTGCATGGACGCGACAAGGACAGGTCGGCCGGCGAGGCTGACAACGCGGCGATCCTGTTGCTGCAGCGCTATCCGGCTATGGCTGTGATGGAGTTCCTCAAAGACGAGCTGGCCGGCCATACGCGCATGCTGCACCGGGTGATGGCGGAAGAACGCTTTCCCGCGCCGTGGGGACCGTTGATCGAGGCCATGGCGGCCATACGCGCGCAGTACTACGAGACGTCGACCAGCCGCTACCGCAGCGACGCTTCGAGGGGAGGCCAGCGTGCGCCGGCCTGAACGCGCGGGACCCGGCGCGTGCGCGCGCTGCCGTGGGTCCGATCCGACGCAACGCCGTCGCACGATGCGACGGATGGAGCGAGCATGACCGACATCGCCCTAAGCCGGCGCAAGGACGATCATCTGGACATCGTGCTGGATCGGCGAACGGCGCCGGCCAGGGTCGCCGCCGGCTGGGAGTCCATCCGTTTCGAACACTGCGCATTGCCCGAGTTGGACCTGACGCAGATCGATCTGCGCGCCTCGCTGCTGGGCAAGACCATGCGCGCGCCGCTGCTGATCAGCTCCATGACCGGCGGCATGCCACGCGCCGAGGCCATCAACTGGCATCTGAGCGAGGCAGCGCAAGCCTTGGGGATCGCCATGTGCGTCGGTTCGCAGCGCGTGAGCCTGCAATCCCGCAGCTCCCAGGGGCTGACGCGCGCGCTGCGCCGCCTGGCCCCAGACATTCCCTTGCTGGCCAATATCGGCGCCGCGCAACTGCGCGAGGCCGACGGCCTGGACCTGGCGCGCCGGGCAGTTGATGCGCTGGAGGCCGATGGACTCATCGTCCATCTCAATCCGCTGCAGGAAGCTGTACAGCCGGAGGGCGACAGCGACTGGCGCGGCGTCCTGGCGCAGATCGCTCGCGCCGCGCGCTGCGTGGGCGTGCCGATCGTGGCCAAGGAAGTGGGGTCGGGCCTGTCCACCTCTGTGGCCTGTGTGCTCGTCGAGGCGGGCGTGGCGGTGATCGATGTCGCAGGCGCCGGCGGCACCTGTTGGGCCGCGGTGGAGGGCGAGCGCGCCCGCGATGCCGCCGACCGTGCAGTGGCGCTGGCCTTCGCCGATTGGGGGATTCCGACCCCGGCCAGCGTGCAGGCGGTACGTCGGGCGCTGCCGGCGGTGAAGCTGATCGCGTCGGGCGGAATCCGCGACGGCGTCGACGTGGCCAAGGCCATTCGCCTGGGCGCGGACATCGCTGGGCAGGCGGCCGGCGTGCTGCACGCGGCGACGGTGTCCACCGAGGCGGTTGTCGCGCATTTCGAGATCGTCATCCGCCAGTTGGCCGTCGCCTGCTTCTGCACCGGCTCGGCCGATCTGGCGGCATTACGTCAGGCGCGCTTGTTGCCCTCGGCGCATCTGCCCGCCGGTTGATGCGGGCGTCGTCCGCACGTAGCGGCGGGGCGCCTAGAAGGCTGCTGAAATACCTACGCCAAAGTAGACCACTGATCCACCTTGGCGAGACGGTTCGATGATGTGTTCATGGAGCAGCTGTTCACCATGAAGCGGTTGGAGGATTTTGGTTCCAGCCGATCATCCACTGCGCCCGATCCGGCTTATGGTCAATGAAGCGCGAATACGTGCACATCCAACTTGAGAGACGGCGGGAAGCCGCCGCGTCGCGGGAACGGGCCGGGTAATCTTCGCCGCCCTGCCCTGTGGTTCATTCAGCGGTGGCGGCGCAAACTGCGACCGGCCCGAACGGAGATTGGCTCCGGCAAGAGCTTTTTCCGCTGAGAAGTGGCGAGCGACGCGGAAGCATGATTGCGAACGCGAACACTCGGCGACGAAAATCCTGAAGCAGCGGGCGAGCATTCATTGTCCTTTCCTAGGCAGTTAGCAGCAGCAGCAGTCCTAAGGCCAACGCGATGGGACCCAAGAGAAGGCAGGCCGGAACAACGCTCCTTCCAATTGAATTGCGAATTTTGGACGTTTGCTTTGGCCGCATTCTGACGACGATTTCCTGTCAAGCGACGCCACGCGTGGGCGGCGCATTCAGACATTGAATGGTGATGGCTCGAACGAAGTTCTCGGTTGTACTGACGCTTCCGAGCCCGCCGCCGATAAAAAAGCGCGATCTGAGCCGGCGAGATTGGCAAGCAGACACGGGCCCCCTCGCCCCCTTTGGATGCCGCCAGCCGGTGATGGCCACGAGTGCTGTCTAGGTTAGCAAGATCAGCTTCGATGCTCCCGACGGATTGTGGCCAGGTAGCCCGATTTACGCTTGGTCATGCACTCAGGACTTGAAGATCACGCACTCAGGATATGACAGTGCATCGTTGGCATCGCGGGCGCATGAATAAGGCGGGATTGGATGATGAGGGCCGCAGCGGGCATTGGCAGAACGCTCATGCTGATCATATTTCATCCACGAAGAATAACACCACTTGGCCAATCTCGAGGCTACAGTGGAACAATCCTAAGACAGGGCTTCCAGACATTGTAGGTGACGCATCGCTTTATCCTTAGCCTCCTGCGCCGGCACCACCCACACGCGCGAAGCTACGCGGTCGAATTGCGTTTCGACGTTTTGCCATCGACTCGACGCCATCTGACCCGCCGTCTTCGGTCTAATCAAACGGAGGTGCCTTTGCTCCGCTTCAGGCTTGGTCAGTACGGCTTGGCGCGGTTGCCATTCGGCGATCCCAACCTCTAAGTTCCCGGCGGCCGGTGCAGCGCCGACGGTGGTCGCATAAAGAGAAAGTGCCGTGATCAAGATGACGTTCATAACTTGCCTCTAATCGGTTGTTATAATCACCGCCCTTCTGACACGCGCACCTGACGGCAGCCTGAAAGCCGCCGGAACATTTGCGCTACGGCGTTCAGCCTATTGTCAGGTTCCGTCAATAGGGCACGAACCCTGCCCAATTATGGAGCTCGGCATGCGAATTTTGCTCATTGAAGACAGCGAGGACTTTGGCAGCGCTGTACGAGAACATATGATAGCTGATGGCCACGCGGTTGAATGGGCCAAGGACCTGTCCGAAGCGCGGTATCACGCAAGTGGGATTCCCTACGGGCTTGTTCTGCTCGACATTAACCTGCCAGACGGTAACGGCCTGGACTACTTGCGGGAGATGAGGAAGGGGCGTGATTCGACACCCGTCATCATCGTGACAGCTCGCCATACGGTCGAGGACCGCATCGAGGGGCTCAATGCTGGTGCCGCCGACTACTTGGTCAAGCCGTTCGATCCCCGCGAACTTTCCGCGCGCATTCATGCCGTGGCGCGTAGTCACGGGAACTTCCCGAAGCCATATTCTGTCGGGGCGCTGTCCATAAACGCGGCTGAGCGGCGCGTCGCCCTCGACGGGCAGCCGGTCAACCTGACTGCACGCGAATGGGCGATTCTCGACTGCGTTCTATCCCGACCCGGAGCGGTAGTTTTGAAGAGGAAGATCGAGGAAGAACTCCTTTCCTTAGGTTCGGAAAGTGAGAGCAATACCGTGGAGGTTTATGTTAGCCGGCTCCGCAAGAAGATCGGTAGGGACCGAATAGCGACACTGCGTGGCTTGGGGTACAGTTTCGTGGAAGAATCACGGAACGGCCTCGGAGACCCTGTCGATCTTGTCCAAAAGGTTCGGTCAGTCGTTGATGACTTCTTGAAAAAGCCGTGGTTTGCCGGACGGCTAATCCTTGACGTCGACGGCTGCCCCGCCTGGGAGTGCAAAGCAGACCACGCCGTTAGAATTCCCGTCGTGCTTCGATGCCTCATCGACAACGCACTCACACATGGACTGCCCGATATCCCGACGACAGTTTCCGTCCGAGCTGATGGAACCATCGCCATTGTAAACGCAGGACCGGTGGTGCCCCTCCCAGACCTTGACGAGATAACAGAGCGTTTTGTGCGTCTGGCGACTCGGGCAACTGTTCCAGGCCAGGGTCTACCCGTCGCTAATTATGTTATCAAGAAGGTCGGTGGCAGCCTTGAACTTGCCTCGCCTGCCACAGGTCGCGGGGATGGTTTTGAGGCGATTATTCGAATCCCTCGATGACCCTGGTTTGCTGCAGCGACCAGGTTCGGCGTAGGAAGCATTGTACGCTGCTGGGCAACGGGAATGTCAAACAGGGGCGGTAACCAAACCCGCGGTGGGCCGGCTCGCCAGAGGAAGTCAGCTTTGGCGGGGCACACCACATCCCAATCCACTGGCGTGAGACAAGCATGCCACGGCCCCGCCCCAAGCCCAAGGCGCTTCCGCATGCACTCACCCTTCGGATTTCCCGTCGTGAGAGCCCGCGCTGTAGCGTTGTTCTGAGCGGTCTTTTTCATTCACATGGGACGTTGATCCCCCTCACCCAAAGATGTCGCCGTCCCGGGCCTTCCGAAGCCACCGACGAAATTTCCCTCTGCCTTGCTGCGCACCATACTTGCTGGCGCGCTAGCCCTGATGGCGACCGGTCCGGCTCCCGCAGGCCCCGACGACGACGACGACGGCGGTTGTGGCTATGCCGCCTCCCTTGTGAATGTTGGCGCTCGGAAGACGATCTGAGCCCCTGCGACCAAGCAGATCTATAGCGGTTGCTGCGGGTCCTGATTTGACCCGCAGCAGCATATCAGCTGGAAGGCGAAGCTCACAAAAAGGGATGGGCGTTTCTGCGCTTTTTCGACGCATTTCCCTCATGCTGCCGGCGCCCATCCGGCATGACGGGGAAGATATCATGTTAAGCGGCACGCGCTTCCCATTCGGCGATGTCCGATGTCCGACAATGTCGGATAGGCAACATAGCAGACTGCGGATAATCACATTGCCGAGACGAGTTTCTCGCCCACTCTCTCCCACTACTAAGTGGGACGAGCACGCAGCACCCTCAACTAGGAGATAACTCACTTTGCCTCGAACTTTGCCCATCGCCCGATCACCACAAGCTAAGCCATCGCTGAACCTTCGGTCCGGTTGGCTAGATCGTGCAGCCGGCAATACTGTCGCCAAAGCGCGGCGCGCCCCGTCAGCATTGCGTCCCATCAGCTCGGCCGACAGAGTCAAGCACGCCCTGGCGCAGCGCCTGCTCGAAGCGCCGCGTCCGACGAGTGGCGGATGGCGTTCTGCCGCCGAGTCGTCAACGACAGCCAGCCGCGGCCGGCGCACAGCTTTGCCGCTCGGCCAAGCGCCCGCCCCGATTACGGGCGGCAGTCTTGAAGGTTGAACAGCCGTCTGTTCCTGTCTTCGCGCTGGCACGGCAAGGATTGTCCAAATTGTGGGCGTCGTGCGCTTGCCGAGCGGGTCCGAAATCCACCGCCGGATCAGGCGTGAACACTGTTGCGTAGTTCGTCAGCCAGAGCGCGGAGAGCGTCGGCGCTCCCTTCCAGCGCCGTAAAAGCGTAGGGATTGAGGAACTGTCGGCCCCAGAACAGATTGCGATCTGTGCGCGATAGCGCAGCTTCCTCACTGACACGCGGCCAATTCTCCGCAATGCATCGGAGCTGGCCTTCAACAATCGCAAGAGCTTCCGGCGCGCTGAGCAGGAAGTGATGCGCGGCCTCAAGGCATGACGCGATCCGGCTCATGCGGTTATTGCCGCTGATGAGCATGGCCTGGCTGGCCTCCTGGCCGCTGCGGGCCTGCGGACAAATATCATAGGCAGGCGTGAGGGTGAGCTTAGCCCCGTCCCAGAACGCCGCATGGTTGCGGGCATGATCGTCGGTGTTGCCGCAAAGTATATTGAATACAATGCGGCTGAACAACTCGCGCAGAGTTTCCGACGGCGCAGTGAATCGGTGGCGAATGATCTCCGCCAGATCCTGGTAGCTAGCGTAACGCGCCATCATCTCATCGAGCGCGAGCATCGTCAGCGCTGAGACCATGGATTTGCGTTGCCAGCCGCCCGTGACCCTGATCCGGTCGAATCGCTCGACGAGCAACACGTCCTTGCCTGCGGCGCGGACGAGCGAGACGGATGCCGCTCTGATGCCGCACAAGGCGGCAAGCCGCATGGCTATGAATTCTCCTTTGACGACGCTGTAAAGGTCGGCAGACGAGGAAAATTTCGCGACATGCTTGACGGTGTGGTCCTCGATCAGCGCCTTGGGCCTTGCCCCGCCGATCGAGCTGCCGTGATGCAGCGCCTGATCTAATTCGGGGGTGAGCGGAATACCTGTCTCTACCCGCTCCGCCGATTGGACAAGCTCTTCGAGAGTGGCATTGGCCGGTGCGCGCGGCTCGTAATTTGTGGGCGAAAACTGAAAATCGAGCGCGCCGATGCGGTCCGAGCCTGATTCCAGCAGGAACGTCAGTTCTGAAATATCGAGCTGCGCGATTTCATCGCCTTTCACACCGAATTTGCGATTGAGGATAACCCGTCGTCCCCAGGCATCGGGGGCAGCATCGCGGATGCATCCCGGCATGGTTAGGCCAGGAAGCAAAGGCAATTCGCCTGTCTTCAGGGGCAGTTCCGGGAGATAAAGCGCGACCGCCCTGCCGAGTTCACGAAAGCTCCTGCCATAGTTGAAGCTGACGAGTCCGTCATGGGTATATAGCCGCCCGGCGACAACCGGCGCGGTCTCGCCCGGCAGCCAGACCCAGACATAGGCTTCGTCGTACTTGGGGACCTTAGAACTCATCGACGACCTGCTTGCCGGCCTTGTAGACGTGCTTCGGCAGCAGCGCGATGCGATCGTCCATGCGGCCTGTGAGGGCTGTGATGGCCTTGCCATCCGCATCGAACAGCTTCACACCGACAATGGCAGCAGCCTCGAACATCAGTCCGATTTCGACTTTGGGATCGCCCTTCTCGATGCGCTGCAAGGTGCTGCGTGAAACACCGATTCTCTCGGCTAACTCCTGTCCGGTTAACCGGTGCTGCATCCGGCCCAGCCGGATGGTCTTACCGAAAAGGCCAAGCGCCTCGATCGCGTAGCGCGAATAAGTCCGTTTTTGCGTTGCCGTCATTAGGCCACCGTGATCCATGCATGAGCCATATCTCAGGCTTTCGGCCTTTATATAGGTCATCTTCGCAGAGCGAGGCAAGCATCCGTCTCCTATATGATCCAAACCCCTGAGTCGCCCTTTATAAGCAGCAAGAGTTCGCAGCAGGAGCCAATGAACCCCGATTCACTTGGGCGGTCTCACTTATTTGCCTTTTCTCGCCGAGCACCCGCTCCAAGTTCTCATACACCCCAGGCTGCCGTTCATCTGGCATGCGTTCCAGAGTGCGCAGCTTCCAGCGAACGGCGGGCAGCTTGTCCGCCCCTTCAATGCCGAGCAGATCCCATTGCGGGGCGGGCTTCGAAGGAGAGCAGGAATTTTCGCTGATCGTCGGTCAATGCCTGGTTGAGCCGGTGATCAGCCGCTTGCGAACGTCGAGCAATTCATCGAGGCTCACCTCGATCTGCGACATGCGCAGAATTTCTCTCGGCGGTCGAAGAAGGCATCGCCTTGATGCCACACAATCTCGGTTTCCGCCGGTCTCGTGTGAATCTGTTGCTTCACAAAATGAAGAGACATGCAGGCCGGCTTGCCCGTCATGCGGCAATTCGTTCGCTGCGATCAACAGAAACTCCGAGAATTGGATGGTTGCGGCGCTAGACGAACTGTTCTTTCCGAACCTTGACCATTCGCACTTTCCGTCTTCTGAGCGCTTGGCGATGGGAAAACAGCTGTCCGACCACATCCTGGCATTGAATCCCCCCGATAGCGACCAATGCAAGCTCGTGCCTTACCCGTTGGCAGCTCTGTACTATCACGAGAGCGGCAACAAAAGCTCTCGGGCGATCGAGTTGATCGACCTGACACTGAAGTCGCGCGGCGGTCCGTAGCTTATCCGCGACGAAGATGAACAGCATTTGCTGCAGTTCCTGCCCTACTTCAAGGGTGAGAAGGTTTGTTACGGCGCTGTGTGTGCGGCTCCAAACAATGGCCGATTCGACAGCTGGTATACCGTTTCCGGCTGACCATCAGGTTTATGTTAGGGACGGAATTGGCCGGGCGGACAGCTCTTGATGCGAACGGCGCAAAGCCGCCCGGTCTGCGAGATCGCCTGGGCTGCTCTTTTGGACTTAGGTCCGAAGGACGGCGGTCTGCTACGACGCCCCCGCCTTTGGTTAAGCGGGGCATGAGCTGAGCTACGCGTTTGCCCGCTTCGAACCGGCTTCGCGCACCGGTGCCAGATGGCCCCCGGAACCTTAATAATCGACCGGCGACAACACCTTCACGCCGGCCGGATCATGCCTGGCGGACCGCCCGGATAATCCTGAGATCCTGGCCGACGTCGGCGCCGCTTGGGTAGCTGCGATTGAAATCGTTTGGGCGCAGATGCAACGTGGGTCCTTATTCCACGCATCGTTTTACGTGCTCAGCTCAAAACGTCAGCTTGAAGCCGGCCGACAGGGTGAAGGCATAGAAGTCCATGCCAGCGCTGTTGCTACCCTTGATGCTTAGCTCTCCGCCGGTCGCGATGCTGTAGTCCGGGTTCTAGCCTTTCTTGGGAAAATATTGTCCAGATTGCCGGCCAGGAAGACGCTGGCGCGGCCGGTTATCTGATAGTCGATCTTGGCTGGCCGAGATGAACGGCACCGTGGAGAAGTCGTCGTCAAATCGCAGCCCGGGCCAATCGCCCCCCATTGATGGTCAACATCGCTTGCGTCGATGGTCAGGCCGCCGCGGAGCAGACCCGAGGGCGTCAAGTGCTGAGCGTCGTGGTTGCTTCCGCGCCAAGGAACACGCCGAAATAGCGCTGTTCGTAATCGATGCTGGCTTCGCCGTCCGGGAACTTGCCGCGTTTCTCGCGGAAGCCGAAGCCGTTCCCACTATATATGTACGATCCCCTTAGGCATATATGTACGATCCCGTTAGTCGCTCCGCTTCATGTTCGTGTAATTGACGCCGCCATGAAGGTTGAGAACCGTGGCACGCTGATCACGAAACCTCGGCCGCCTGCGACGTCCAAATTGATGTAGCGGTCAAGGTGGGTGTCGGAGTGGATTGACTGATCCGACCAATCCCGTTCGGCAGAGCTCGGCGCTTCCTTGAGCCAATCATAGCAGCGATTCATGGGGCCGCCTCCTCCGGATAGCCGTTGGTGATCTCTCGTTGAACGACGGCGGCTCTCAGCGACCGTTCGAAGACGTTGTTTGTCGCGGCGACCATTCCTGGGCATTGGTGCAAAGACGTTGAACTCCGATGCGATGTTCAGGACGGCTTAGTCATTGCCCTTTGCCCGGTGCGTTGCATAGCGCCGCGCGGGCCGCCCACTACCGCGTTGCCGGGCCATATTGAGATTTGGCCCGGCGCGAGAGGCGGCACTCGTGGCCAGAGAGGTTGCACCGGCGGCCAGCCCTGTCAAAATGCCGAAGTTGGTGATCCGGTAGGACGCCTATCCTTTTCCCGCTCGTTGGCGAGGTAGCGGTCCAAATAGTGAATGTTAGCCGCACCTGAAACCACTCGTTTGCCGACAACGACCGCCGGCCCGCCGTGGATGGACAGCTTCTTTGCGAGCGCGGAATGGTGCTTGACGGTGTTTACGATTCCGGGGTCCTTCATGTCCCGCTTGAGCCGCTCAACGTCGAGGCCCTCGTCTCGTGCGATATCCAAAATGTCGGATCCGCTGAGCCGGAGGCCAGTAGCCATTAGGCCGTGATGGAACGCCTCAAATTTTCCCTGTTTGCTGGCGGCGAGCACCGCCCGTGCGGCAAATTTGGAACCCGGTCTCGTGCTCGAATAAGGTATGTAGTAAACCTTCAGCTCGGGATCACGCTTGAGGGCTTGCTGGATCGTACGGTCTACCGCGCGGCGCTGCGGGTCGTTGCAGTCCAAAAATACGGCGATATGGTGGTCGCCATTCGGGTTGCCAGCAGTTGGCGCAGCGGGGTCGTTGAAGAGTGCGTCGTGCCGGTCTGAAATGACCTTCTCCCTATCCTTGCGGAGCTGGCTATTGTATTCGTGCTGGAGCACGTAGTGTGTGACAGTTGGACCATATTTCGCCAGCACGGAAAGCAGCAGCAGTAGGGCTGAAAGGGCGATCCGGCCGGCTTTTAGATTAATCATGGGGAGTTCCAATTAACGGTGAATGGCAGGGCAGTAACAGCCGGCTTGTGACACCCGGACCTGACAGCAGCCTGACAACCTCAGGGCATTTGCGTCACGCGGCGTTGAGCGTAGCGTCACGTTCAGAAAGACTCCGCCCTCGAACTGTCGCCCGGCCCCCCTGATGCCACTACGCTCGTCGAAGACGGCAAGGATCTTGGCCGCGGCTGTACGCGAACTTACGATGGTGGCCACGCGGTCGATTGGGCCAAGGTCCTGTCCAAAGCGCGGTGTTGCGGGCCCAGCGCTGGCCACGCGGTCGGCGATCCTTCTGTCGTGAATTTTACTCATGCTGCCGGCGAGCGCCGCCATGCCCCGGTGACGCCGACGATATCACCTTAAGCGGCAAGCGCTTCCCTTAAACTGGCGTTCGATGTCGGACAATGTCGGATCGGCAACATAGCAGAGTCCGATTACTCACGTTGCCGAGACGAGTTTCCTGTTTGGCACGGCATGTGCGCGATCCCGCAAACGCCTCACAGACTAAAGAGAAGTCATCCGATGATCACCCACCAAAGAATGCCCTCACATTGATTCACTCAAGATGACGCTCGCGTCTGGCCTCGCAAAATACTGATGGCTCAGCTGGGCCTGCGCTGCCCACGCATCCATTTTGTCCCGCAAGGGCGTCGAGGACGCAGCATCGGCAAAATGAGGGGCAACTCCTTCGCCTCGAACTTTGCACATCGCCCGGTAACGTGGACCTTCGGTCTGGCTGGGTGCACAAGGCCACATTTTGCGACGGCGCTGACCTTCGCGACCACCGCTTCGGTTCTGGCGGTCACCAATGACAGAGCCGGTCGATCGCAGCCCGGGCCCAGCTCTCCGGAATGAGCGTCAACGAGCGCGACTCTGCGGCAGGCAAAATGTCAGGTTCACTACAACCTATATCTGAGCACCGTCGAGGTTTTCAAAGCAAACGGCGCTTATTGGGCGCTGAGGTGTTGGCACGGCCTTTGCAAATTGGAGGTGGCAACATCGAGCGAGGTGTTTCGCCGTGTTGCCGGACAGCGAAGTCAAAGCTTCGGAAGGTTTCAGCGGGAAGGAGCTCAAAGGATAATTGCGTTCTCTCTGCCGGAAAGGATGAAGAGAACGAGCACGGAAGCATACGCGGTTGATTACGCTGGCGTAATTTACTGCATAATTTCTTGTCTTTTGGTTACCCATCTCTCGATGAGAGCATAAACAGAAGAGAACACAATGAGTGCTGAAGGTAAAAAGAAACGAGGCGTATCTGGCCTCTCAAATGCGCGGAATATTGCATTCCGCTATGGTGGTAGGCCTTCAAACTACAGCTTGGCGATAGGGCACACGACTCATCCGCGTCTGGGCGGTTCGCTGTTCCTCAACGCTATGATCCTGGGGCAAATGCTGCCAGGATTTAACCCAAGTGAACGTATGTTGAAGGCTGCGGACGCTTGTATTGAGGTATGCCCCGCTCTTGGTGCGCCTTTCCACTGAAAGAAGCCGAGAAACCGCAAATGACTTGGCAGATGGTATGAACCCAATTGTAGGCGGGCTGTGCCGCCCTTCGTCTTTGGCATCGTCTTGTACTCCCAGGAATGGAACAGTGATTGGCTTCCATAACAACAACATCGGACCGTCCGGCGCCAAAGAGATCGAGGAGGATCTGGCGGGGATAGATCGCAAACAGCGCGAACTTCGGTGGCATCAACTGTCCCGAGCAGCCATGCCTCCATTCGGCCCGCGGCGCGGCGCGTAGGTTGTTGAACAGCGACAGCCATTCCTTCTACCCGTTCCTTGGTCGCTAGCGTCAAATATGCGCTCTCTCGGCCTCGATCTCGCGGCGGTAGGTATTGCCGATTGCGCCACGGCGCCGCCTGCCTTTGACACTGGGCGAACCCGTTGCGCGACTTCACCCGATGTTCTCGATTAGCGAGGGTGAGAGAGCTGCCACATCGTCGCCGGTTCATGATGGCGCGCAGGTCTTCCCGGCTTGCGCTCATCGGCGATTTGTCTTTGTGGCGTAGTGGCGCCGCCGTCCGGCGACGATGTCGAAAGTGTCTGGACTGCCGTTTTTGGGACCAACAGCAACTGGAGGATGCTCCGCCGGCGGATGGACGGCACGTCATCGGATATGTCCGGCGCCCGCTTGCCGTCTCGCACGTCGAAAGGTGACAAGGAGAGCTCGCCAACGCCAATATGAGCGATTGCATGTGATGGACTCCGGCTCCGTCCGAACCTCTGCCAGACCGCCGAGGGAGCCGGTTGCGCCAAGTAGCGCAGGTTATCCGTCAGGCCACTGAGGGATGCCGAGACTGCTGATGGGCTTCGGCATCCAAGATGTGACCTTCACTGTGGGCCCCTGCGGCGTAGACGCAGAGCGGAAGAGCGCCACGAAATACCTGCGCTTGGGCAAGCCCATATCCACTGTTCGGTTTGTCTCCTAATGAGACCACCAACCAGACTAAAGCCTTGAGCAATTCGACCTTTCAAATTCGGGGATGGTCTACTAGCTGTCTGGCGGAGGCCCTATAAGGAACCCGCAGGTGCGGAATAGACCGACACCCGCCCGACAACTCATCCGCCGCGTTTAAGAGGAACCCGGTATGCCCCTATGCCTACCGATGATCCGCCACCTGAAATCCCCGGACCTGTTTGGCGCCATCGATCGCTTGCCGGCGCTTGGCACACCGGTTAGCGAGCGCACATTCGAAGTCATCAATCCATCGAGCGGCGAACTGCTGGCGGTGCTTCCCGACATGGGTGTGGAAGAAACGCGCGCTGCGATCGACAAGGCTTACCTGGCGCAGCCAGAATGGGCGGGGCTGACCGCCCGAGAACGCAGTGACGCTTTGTGGCGATGGCATCAGCTGATCATTGACCACACCGACGATCTTGCCGCGATACTCACTGCAGAGATGGGCAAGCCCATTGCCGAAGCCAGGTCCGAGGTTTCGCACGCCGCCGCGTATCTGCAATGGTACGCCGAAGAGGCCAATCGCACTTATGGCGAGACGATCCCCGCGCCGTCGACAGACCGTCGCATGCTGGTGATCAAGCAGCCCATCGGTGTGGTCGGCACGATTACGCCTTGGAATTTCCCGGCGTCGATGGTGGCGCGAAAGATCTCGCCGGCGCTGGCGGCGGGCTGCGCGATCGTGCTTAAGCCTGCTGAACAGACGCCGCTTGTGGCAGGTGCAATGTTCGCCCTCGCGCACCAGGCCGGCTTTCCCGAAGGCGTCGTCAACCTAGTTTATGCATCTGAAGGTGATGACGTCGGACGCGAGCTTTGCTCTAACCCCAAGGTTCGAAAGATCAGCTTCACAGGCTCGACCGAGGTTGGCCGGCTGCTCATGCGCCAGTGTTCGGACCAGATCAAGAAGGTCAGTCTCGAGCTCGGCGGCAACGCGCCTTTCATCGTCTTCGACGACGCTGACATCGACGCTGCGGTTGACGGCGCGATCCAGGCGAAGTTCCGCAACGCCGGCCAGACTTGCGTTTCAGCGAACCGGCTTTACGTCCAATCGAGCGTTCACGATGAGTTCGTCGAAAAGTTCGTGGAGAAAGCCCGGTCCTTGTCGGTCGGCGACGGCTTCGCTCCGGCAGTGGACGTCGGACCGCTCATCGACTTGCATGCTTTGGCCAAGATCGAGTCCCACATCGCAGATGCCGTTGCCAAGGGTGGGACAATTCGATGCGGGGGCGAACGTATTGGCAAGGATGGGACCTTCTTCAAACCGACAGTCCTCACTGAAATTTCCAGCAGCATGGCGGTTGCGCAAGAGGAGACTTTCGGGCCGCTGGCTCCGATCATTCGCTTCCACGATGCGGATCAGGTAGTGCGTGAGGCCAACGACACGATCTACGGCCTCGCCGCCTATTTCTATGCCTCCAATCTGAAGCGTGTCTGGCGCGTGGCCGAGGCGTTGGAATACGGCATGGTTGGCATCAACACGGGGCGTATGTCTTCGGAAGCGGCGCCCTTTGGCGGCATCAAGCAGTCCGGCATTGGGCGAGAGGGTTCCCGCCACGGGCTCGAAGACTACCTCGAAATGAAATACCTCTGCATGGGCGGCATCTGATCTCTATGGGATGGGCCGCCTCAGGCGCAGAATGAACCAAAGGGATGATCGAACGCTTTGGCGAACCTTCTTCCGGCTGGTTTCGGGTCGTTCACCGCGCCCCTGGCCTGCGCGCCTTAAGTGAGATCTAGACGCCGCGCTACGTGAACCGCCTCTACAGCGACGAGGCAAGGTGCCACAAGCGGACGGCAGGTTGCTCATCCTGATCCAAGCGCGGCACGTCTCGCCAGGCAAGTGGTTCGCTGGGAACTAGAGACGCGTTGTCCATCAGCTGCGTTGACGCAGCGAATGTCGGCAGCCGACGGCGCAGGGCGTCGGCACGGCGAGCGGTGCGCCCGACACGTTTACGCCGCAACCTCCTTATTGCCGCACGGCCAACTGGGCGCCCTTCGCGCATCGCTCTCAATCGGTACAGTCGCCGGCATTCTCGCCTGGAGAAGATTCAGTGACACAAGCCGTGCTCAGGCCGTGCATGCACGAAAGACATCGAGGGTTGATATCCAATGATTACAGCGCATCTGCTCGACATGGACGGAGTCCTGGTCCGCGGCGGCCAACCGATTGCTGGCTCGGTCGGCTATGTGGCCGGGCTAATCGCCACGGGTGAGCCGTTTCAGATCTTCACCAACAACTCGCGCTTCACACCCGAAGATCATGCCGAGCGTCTAAGAGCGGTTGGCTTCGCCGTGCAGCCAGAGCACATCTACACATCGGCGCTCGCCACTGCGCGGTTCATGGAACTGCAAAAGCCCGGATCATCTGCCTATGTCATCGGCGACCACGGTCTGGTTGAGGCTCTGCGGCAGGCAGGCTGCCGGATAACGGAGTTTTCGCCCGAGTTCGTGGTCCTCGGGGATACAATTTCGTACCACTATGAGCAGATCGCAACTGGTGCCGAGCTTGTGGCGAAGGGAGCGCGTTTTCTCGCCACCAATCCGGATGCGACTGGCCCGACCGAACGAGGCTTCCATCCGGCGTGCGGGGCAGTCGCAGCACTAATCGAGAAGGCCACCGGCCGTCAGCCCTATTTCGTCGGGAAGCCGAACCCGTTCATGATGCGCAATGCGCTCGACCGGCTGGGAGTGCGAGCTGTCGATACCATCATGGTCGGGGACCGCATGGATACCGACGTGCTCGCAGGGCTGGAATCGGGCCTGAAAACAGCCCTTGTGCTTACTGGGGTGACCAAGCTGGCTGACATAGAGCGGTTTCCATTCAGACCGGACTTCGTGGTCGATTGCCTTGCGGATCTGAGCCAGATCATCTGAACCAACAAGCCGAAGGCACCCAGACGCCAAGTCTGAACGTGCTCCCGCTACGTTCCGGGCCGCTAACCCAACGCAATCTGGAGGAAAGCTGGCCGCAAAAGAAGTGATAAGTACGACTACTTAGTCGAACTAAACCCATGTAGCCCATGCCGGGCGGTCTGCCGTTGCTGGGAAGGAGCGGCTCGGCCGCTGTTTATAGCGAGCCCTCATGGAAGCGCGTCGAACAACTTTGAACGGGAGTTGGCAATGCGCCTGCCGCAAAAATGGGCTTAGAGCATCGCGCTTGCCGAGCGGCCTTGCGATGTGCGGAATCTGTCTCTCCACAGGTTCCGCCTGCCGCCCTCGCAGCTCCATCTCATTTACTGACGACGATGGGAGAGCCTATGAGCAGACTACGCTGCGAGTGAGACTTTCCGCACTACTTGAAAGGCGATCCTCGAGTTAACGATGCCCGAAATAGTCGCTGCCGTGAACATAAAGCCACAACGACGCGCTCGACGATTTCGGGGCCTTGCGCTTCGTTTTCTATCCGTGGCAGACGCATTGGCAAGTTCCGCCGCCTCGACTACCTACAGCCACCAGCCCGCATGGCCGGACGCGAAATGGGCTTCAAACTTTAAGCTCTAAACGCGACTACGTCTGAGCGGCATGCCCGGCAGGAGACAGAGCTCGCTGCCGGGCCGGATACGCCTTGGGAGGTGGCGTAAGTCCGCGACCTTCGTGGCGGGGGGGGAACCACCACCCAGTCCGCTCGTTTTGCTGAGCGAGCATGTATCGTGCCAGGCAAAAAGCGTTCTAAAATACCGGTGGCGGCAGCTTTTTTCTCTGTTGCGCATTCGACATTGTCACCTATGGAACGTTTTCAAACGTGCCTCTCGGCATCGGCTGACACCTCGACCAGAGCGCACCTAAGGCCTTGCCCCGCCAAGTCGACCGGGCGAACTGGGGTGACCGGTTCTAGCTCCGAACTGTTCGCCGGCTGATGTACAGGGCGGACCGTCCCTTCTCAAAGAAGGAAATCCCTGTACCCTCCATGCATGAGGGCGCGGCCACGAGAGACAGCGCGGCGAATGCGATCGCGCAGATGATCGCGAGGATCCCTCCAGTCGGCATGGACGCGCTGTTGACCAATCAGCGCTTCGGCGAGCTCGCGATGTGACGCCCCAGCAAGTGAGCCGTCGAGCGCCCGAAGAACGAAGGTCAAACGGGGACCCCGTTTTTCTGGCGGGAATAAGCGGGCAGGAAGCTGTTGGCCCACATTTAGACGATTGAGGGACTCGATCGCCCTAAGACGGTGCTTCGAAAGGGTCTCGGGCCAGATGGCCTCGGTACGGAGGAAAACGGGGTGCAAGATATCCGCGCCAGAGACGGCGAGTTGGAGCGTATGCTCGGTATCCCGAAGAAGAACATGCTGGCCCTTGTCGGGGGCTAGCAGGACCGTCGAACGGCACGGCAATGCCGAGAGCTCGAACGGCGCTGTGCCCGACCACGCGGACAGCTGTTCTGCAATGACCGGCAGCACATGAGCGCACCATAGCGGAGACCAGAATACGACCGAATTGCGCCCATGAGACTCGGCGAAACAGAACACCCCAGCGTGACAGTTCGCCGGCCACCGTGACCACATTGAGAAAAGGTCGGTACGACAAAGTATTGGCCTGCTGGCTTGCAGTGGTCACATCGGGCTGGAATGCTGGATTCCGGCGTAAGAACTCCCAGGCCCATTCGCGCGGCGTCAGAGCTGAGGTGTAATCATAAGATCTTTCGTCGCGCCAATCAGCCTCATCGGCGCCATTCACGAGAACTGCAGGCATCAGTTTGCTCCCCTGGCCGCCCCCAGACACGTCGAAACATCATGCCGGGTGGCAAAGCACCGGCGCAGGGGCCACCAGACCTCGACGAATGCGTTTCGTCGAAGCTGTTGCGGCCGGCACCGTTCAGGGCCGAACACGCCGGCAAATAGCGGCGACATGACCGAACCAGCGCAGCCAGCACGGCCCGAGCGGGCCAAGTGAGTTGGCTCGCCGCCAGTGGCCTGTTCCTGCGCCGCATTCCTGACGTTCCTTGAAGGCCGCGTGGCGCAGCGGTGGGTTTCTCGTTGATTGTGCGCAGGTCGTCGTAGCGCCAGCGATATAAGCGTAGCCATGGAGATCTCCTGGGGGAAGTTCCCCGCCATTGGAGACCAAGTTTCAGGCTACGGCAGCCTGTATAGCTATACAGGTAAGCCGGGGGGTTCAGCGGACCGCAAAAGGACACCGGCGAGGGGCAATGGCTTTGAGGTGGTGCTCACGCCGAGCTTTTGCGAGCGGCGTGCACGTGGAGCGCGGCGGCCGGGATAAGCGTTATGGCAGGGGCTTGACCAACCATCAGATCGGCCAAACGGAGCCCTATCCGACTTTTGCCGCTCCGGTGTCTAGACGCTTCGGTCGCTCAAGTGGCCATCGACTGGGGGTGTCGTCGGCCAATTGGATCCGGAAGCATTTAAGCGTTCTGGCGAAGATGTTGCGGTCCAGCCAAGGTGTGTGAGGTTCACAGCTTGAGTTCTGACTGTGCCGCGGAACTCACCGTTGGAGCTTGATCCGCGCTCGTTGTGGGATTCTCGACGATGTCGAACATGCGACACAGCCCTACTAGACTCATCGCATTGTTTTTAAACGATCTCACAGTTGGCACGGCAAATGCGGTCCTGTGCGCAAGAGCACTCTGGCCAGCCAACTGAGAATCTGATGATCAAGCTTGTCGAAAATGCGGACGCCCCGGCCAGCACTGAGCATTCCCGAGCGGACCGAAACCGTTGCGCTTGCGCTTTCACTCGTCCGGTTATCGGGACATGACCGAGTTCGATTTCCGCCCAACCCTGAACGCACCCGACGATAACCCCCATCTTTGGCTTGAAGACGTAGACGGCGAACGGGCACTTGAATGGACAGGAGGCCAGTCAGCAAAGACCCTGAAGTGCTTGCGGCGCTCGCCACGACCGAGCGCGAGCGCATTCTGGTCCTCGATGGCGCCATGGGCACGCAGATCCAGGGCCTGCGTTTCGACGAGGAGCATTTTCGCCGCGAGGCTTTCGCCGGCTGTGCCTCTCACGCCAATCGTCGACGTCGAACGCTGGCTTGGGCCTATTCTCAACTATGTGCCGATGACGAGGCGGCGGAATAGCCGTGGCAAGCTCTATTGTCTCTTCGCTTTAAAAGTTCTGAACCGGCGGGCGAGGTCGAGATCCGCCTCGGCGCAGCCCGCCTGCCCGGTTGCCGCGATCGAGAGCTGGATCCGGTTTTTTGGCTGCATCACCAGAGACCGCTCTCCGGCGCATTTTCAAGGGCAGCAAGACCGCCTACGTCGAACGGCTCTCCGCATATCGCCTGCCTGTTCAAGTGGGCGGCGCTTGCCGCCGGTCGCGTCAGGGACCTCCCCTGGCCGTTCGACGCGTCTGCGACGTCGAACCCAGCGCCAGAAAAAGGCCGGCTGAGGAAGCTAAGCCGGGGAGACGCCGCTCAAAGCAGGAGATCAACATCCAGAGGCCTGTTTCGCTGGGAATTCTTGAGAACAGGTCGGGGCCAACTGGGGCTGGATGCGGCCAGGCAGAAAGCGCCACAGATCGCTCAGGAAGATCCATCCTTGGCAATCGCTCGTCTCGCCTCACTCAGGTCGGTGTTATCGCTGACGACGGCGGTACACTTTCACAATCCGGCGTGCACAGATTGGCACTGTCCGATGCACGACAATGTTGGAGATGCGACAAAGCCGGTTGGCCCGATTGCTTTGGTTTTAACGTGTTTCTTTCATTGGCACACTTTTTGCGCCGCACCTCGGTGTCAATGATGTTCGTGCAACGAAAGTGGAGAGGTTTTCCAGCTTGCCGATCGGCTCGTCAAGGCAGGAAAAGATTTCGAAATGGTCTATGTGCCTGGTGCCGATCACTATACGCTAGGCATCTACACCGAGCACAAACTCCTGGACTTCTTCGTTCGGAACATTCTAGGTCAGACCCCGCCCAACTGGAACGACTTGTTTGATCTAGAAGAATGACTCGGCTAGGGATGCCGCGCCGGACTTCCGACTAACGTCCCGCGACGTCATCTTTAATGCCCCTTTGACTGTCCACGGGATCTTTGTGGCTGGCGCTGCACCCGGTGACCGAGACCAAATGCCGAACAAAGGCGGGCCCCGTCTCACGAGGCCCGCCCGAAGGCGCATGCATCTTTAGAGCCGTCCGAAGTTCCCACATACGCCAAAGCTGATTTTTTATGCGATGCCCGCGCGGCGTTTTAATGAGCTCACAGGGGTCTGAATGCCTTCGCGAGCTGCAGTGCTCTAAAGCCTCTCGGGCCGGATTGCTTCGGTACGGAGGTTGACAGGCTTGCAGCATATCGGCGCCAGAGACGCCGAGCTGGGAGCATGCTCCCCTTTGTGAAGAAGAACATGCCGGCCCTGGTCGGGCGGCAGCAGGACCGTCGCACCGCAGGCAATGCGAGAGCTCGAACGGCACTGTCACCAAGGATCTTGACATCTGCAATGACCGGCAGCGCATGGAGGCACCAGAGCGGAGACCAGAATACGACCGAATTTCGCCCAAAGGACTCGGCGAAATAAGACACGCCAGCGCGACAGGTCGCCGGCCGACGCGACTACGTTGAGAAAGGGTTGGTGAGACCAGGTGGTGGCCTACTGGGTTGCAGCGGTCACATCACGGTGGACTGCTGGTCGCGTCCTAGAAACTCCTAAGCCCATTCACGGCGTCAGACCAGCGGAGTAATCGTATGATCTTTCATCGCGCCACTCAGTCTCATCCGCGCCACTCAGCCTCGTCCGCGCCAGTCACGAGAAGTGCTGGCATGATTGTGCTCCCCTGCCCGCCCCCACGGATGTCGAAACATCATGCCAGCTGGCAAGGCACCGGCGCTGAGCGCACCAGACCTCGATAGAGGCATTCGTCGAACCGTGTGCCATCGGCACTGTCGAGAGTAGAAGGCGCGCGCAATACGCGTGCAGGCCGTCGCATCCGCATAGCGACAGCCACCCCGGCCTGTGCAGCCAACGCAATTGACTTCAGGTCCGTGATCGGCTCGTGAGACCCGTGCCAGATTTTCCTTGAGGGCCAGTGGGCGCCGCGGTGGGTTGTGGGCAAGTTGTCGTAGCGCCGGCGCTATAAGGTCAGTGATCGGGAGGTCTCCTAGGTGGAATTTTCCCATTGGGCTCTACCGCCCCTCCTGACCCGCGTATCGCATATCGGACGGCGGCCCCGACATCACCCCAAGTTGCCACGGGGGAGCAGTCCACTGCGTTCGCCCGAACAGCTTGCTGGCTTGATCGACAGACTTCAAGAATCCAATGAAGGGGACCGTGCAGGCCAAGGTTGCGGCAGGCCTTGGGCAACCCTCAGATTGCCCAAGCGGCGCCCCAGTTTCTTGCCTGGCTCCGGTTTTTGCCGCCGGCGGTGTCTAGACCCACAGGTGCAGCCGGTCTTAGTCGCTCACTCGTCCATCGCATCACGGTGGTTGCCATTGACTCGCATGCGTAAAGCGTTCCGGAGCGAAGATGTCGGCGGCCAACCAAGTTCATCGCGAGCTCCACGGTGTCAGCTATCGGGCTTGAGGTTGATCCGGTGATTACGGGGTGCACTCGTTGTCGCATTCGCGACGATGTCTGACATCTGACACGACGCTGTCAGAGCGATCGCATTGTTCCGTAAGGGCTTCCGAGTTGGCACGAGAGCTGCGGTCCTATGTGCAAGAGCACTGCGACGCCACCGACTGGGAAGAACTAATCCATGATCAGGGTTTTCGAACATGCGGACACCGCCGCAAACATTGAGCCGTCTCGAGCGGACGAGAGCCCTTGTGCTTTCATTTCTCAGGTCTTTCGGACATGAGCGAATTCGATTTCCGCCCAACGCTGAATGCGCCCGACGATGACCCCCATCTTTGGCTTGAAGATGTAGAAGGCGAACGGGCACTTGCGTGGACCGCCAGCCAGTCGGCAAGGACCTTGAAGCACTTCGCGGGAACGCAGTTCGAGCGCGACCGGGCGGCGCTTAGAGTGATGTTCGACCGTTTCGACAGGATTCCCCTGGCCACGCGCCGCGGTCAGTATCTCTATAATTTCTGGCAAGATGCCGGAAACCCGCGCGGGTTGTGGCGCCGGACCACCCTTGCCGCTTACATGAAGGCGGATCCCCAGTGGGATCTACTGGTCGATCTGGACGTCCTGGCCGCTAGCGACGGAGAAGACTGGGTCTGGGGCGGCGCGTCGATCGAGCCTGAGACGCGCGAAAGAGCCGTCTTGCGCCTGTCGCGCGGGGGCAGCGACGCGGTCGTGCATCGCGAATTCGACCTTAGCTCTTTGAGCATTGTCGCCGACGGGTTCAATCTCCCAGAGGCCAAGGGCGGGATAAATTGGCTCGACCCTGACACGCTTCTGCTTTTCAGTGCGCTTGGTCATGACATGGCCACCCGTTCCGGCTTCGCGCGGGCCGTGCGGTTGTGGAAGCGTGGCGCGGATCCCCTCACGGCGCCGGTAATCTTCAAGACGGGTTCCGATTCCCTAAGCGTGTCTGGTCATCTGGACCGCACGGTCGAGAACGAGCGCCTTTGGTTCATCGAGAATACTGGCTTCTTCAAGCAGATAGTCCAAATCGGCGACAGGAGCGGGCCGAAGCTTGAGATCAACCTTCCTCGGGATGCCTGGTGGGCCAGCTTCGGCGATTGGCTGGCGGTAAAGCCGCGCAAGCCCTGGACAGTGAGAGGGACTACCCATCCCGCGGACGCGCTGATCGGCATATCGCTTTCTTCTTTCATCGGTGGCGAACGCCGTTTCAGCACCCTGTTTGAACCGGGCGAGAGGCGCTGTCTGCAGTCATTCTTCTGGAATGACGGGAAGCTCATTGTCGCCTACCTCGAGAACCTCGCTCCGCGTTTCGAGGTGTTCACCCCGGGTCGCCAGGAATGGACGCGCCGAGCCCGGGACACGCTGCCCGCGCAAGGGACCGTCCACCTCTGGTCCCTCGATGCGGCAGATCACGAGACCAATGGAGAGGTCCTCGTTTCGGCTCAGGACCCGATCACACCGTCGCAACTGCTCCTACTCGATCTCAATGATGCGCCGCCTCTTGGCGCTCCAGTGGTCCTGAAGCGCAGCCCGGAGAATTTCGACGCATCCGGACTGGTGGTCACGCGCCACGAGGCAGTCTCAATCGATGATGAATTGATCCCCTATACGCAGGTCGGTCCGGCGAACGGGAACGGAGATGCGCCGGTTCACCTTTCCGCATATGGCGGGTTCGGCATATCGCTCCTGCCCCACTACAACTCCTCGCTCGGTAAGCTGTGGCTCGAACGCGGCGGCACGTGTGTGGTGGCAAATATCCGCGGGGGCGGCGAGTTCGGCACCCGCTGGCATGATGCCGGGCGAAGGGAGGGCAAGCGTCTCGCCCATGACGATTTCGCCGCCGTAGCAGCCGACCTCGTGCGAAGAGGCATCACACTGCCGAGGCGGATTGCCGCCGAAGGCGGCTCGAACGGCGGCCTGCTGATCGCCAACATGCTTACCCGCTATCCTGAGCATTTCGGCGCGCTGTTCTGCACGGTTCCGCTTATCGACATGCGCCGGTACACCAAGCTCCTGGCCGGCGCGAGCTGGATCGACGAATATGGCGATCCGGACAAGGCTGAGGATTGGGCTTTCCTGAAGGAAATCTCCGCCTATCACGCCGCCACGCCGGGACAGCCCTATCCGCCGATCCTGCTCGCCACCACGAAGCGGGACGACCGCGTTCACCCGGGCCACTCGCGCAAGATGGCCGCAAAGCTGCAGGCCCTCGGCTATCCGGCTTATTTCTACGAGCCGAGTGCGGGTGGGCACAGCTCCGGCAAGGACAATCGGGAGCGCGCTGCATTCATTAGTCTTGGCATCAATTTCCTTCGCAGCGCGATCGGCTGGCACGCCGATAGCTTTCACAAAGGATCGGGAACTCGAGGAGGGCGAACTTCGGATGACTGAGTACAGGTCGATGACTGCGAGAACGGTGGCAAGGAGCAAATGGATGGGATCAAGTAAGTGAAACTGGCGCAGGGAGTAGTAACGGCCGTCGTCCTGATGCTGCTGGCACAGCAGGTTGTCGCGACGAGTCATCCACAAGTCCCTGCGCCTCCCCGCCTTCCCCGACCCGTTGCGCTTACCCGTGCCCGTCTACGACACCAATCTAGGAGCCAAGCTCTTGGCATATCCGCCTGCGCGCCTCGGGGGACCACATTCAGCTAGGTTAATACGGTGCCTGTCCGGTTGCTTCTGCGGGACCAGCCCGGGCGGGCACAGCTACGGCAAGGACAATCCGAGCCGGGCGCGTTCATTGGCTTGGCCTTGGCAGCGCGATCGGCTGGCACGCCAGGTAGCGTTTATGGACGACCGGCAGCTCGACAGGGAAAACTTCGAATTGCAGGTCGATGATCTGCGAGGATTGCAAACAAGGCGCGCACAATTCGCGAATAATGGGCGCCAGCGCTCTGTAGATACCAATCAGCACAGCAGGACTATTCACGGTGAAGTCTACCATTTTAGAGAGCAAGGAAACACCACTATGCCAATACAGCGAATGAACGTGGTGCGGGGAGTCATATCGGCCGTCGTCCTGCTGCTGATAGGGCAGCAAGCCGTCGCGGCAGACCTTCGGGAAATCCAGCTCGATGCGCAGGAGAGTGCCTCAGTTGAATGGCCCAGCCCCTGGCAGTTCCGCCTGCGCGCATTGGGGGTCATCACCAAGGATTCGGGCTACGTTAATGCGGTGCCCGGCTCCGGTCTTTCCTATTCGAACACGGTGACGCGGGAACTCGATATTTCGTATTTCTTCACGGACAAGGTCGCAGCCGAGCTTATCCTCGGCACCACCCATGCCAACATCACAGGCCAGGGCTCGATTGGCGGGCTGGGGAATATCGGGAAGCTTCGGCTGCTGCCGCCCACGCTGACGTTGCAGTACCATTTTGCGGATATCGGCGCCTTCGAGCCTTATGTCGGCGCCGGCGTGAACTATACGATCTTCTATCATCAGCAGGCCGGCAGCGCCGATGATCTGGAGGTCAACAACACGTTCGGCACCGCACTGCAGGTCGGGGTGGACTACAAAGTCGACCAGCACTGGGGCATCAACTTCGACGTGAAGAAGCTCTTCCTGAAGCCAGACTTCGACGTCACCGTGGCCGGCAACAAGCTGACGGGGAAAGCGGAGCTCGATCCCTGGCTGATAGGCGCGGGTGTCACCTACCGTTTCTGACAACCGAATGCGAGAACCGCTTACTCAAAGCCGCGTCGAAATGAACAGCGCCTTGTGCGCCCTTTTTTTTGCGGTCGCCCAAGACGGCAAGAAGCCGTTGTCGAGAGTGCGGCCGCCCTCTTCCAGCGGAACAGAAGCATACCCCCGGTCAACGCGGATCCACTAGCGCCCGAGATGGAATGCTTAGAGGCGCCTGCGATCCAGAAACTTTCTATTGTCGGAGGGAATGCCGCGCCGGCCACTTGCCGGCATCGTTCGCCCCCAGCCTGCTTATGCGCCTGCGCAAGGGAGCAGGGAATTCCCCGATGCCGAGCGGATGCCTTTTTCGGCCATGCTGCGACGTGCAGGTCGTCTACTGCAGTACCGGTGGCCAGCGCCCTGGAAGCATTTGTCGGCAGCCCAGGCCCGTTCTTCGCTTGCCCCAGGCCTCACAGCCGGTGCCAGGCTCCGGCGCCGCGACATGAGGCCACGGATCTCCTGGATGGCGGCGCCTGAGCCCGGCCCTGCCTGCCTCAGCGATGGCGGTACGCTTCTGTCTTGCATCCATAGTTTTTCTACGATCGCCGATCCGGCTTCCCCCCAGGAGCGGGACGGAAGCGAGGTAGGCGGCGAGTTGCGACCGGGAGGGCCGGCGTCCAGGCAGACCGCATCCGAAGGACCGAAACGAAGAGAAGGAACCGAAGCGAGAGCGAAAGGGTTGCGGGACGCCGCGCCGGGCCTAGAAGGGAGTGCCGCCTGCCCTGCTCCGCCAGCCAACAGGGAAGAGCTTAGCGGGTCTGAGGACCCGTGCCAGGGGGCGGAAGCCGAATGGCTGGGACGCTGAACTTGCGGAAAGGCGAGCTGGTTCTATGGCAGGGGCGCGCTCCGCGAGAAGCGCCAGCGTCAGCTAAAACCGCACGCTCAACAGAATCTCGCACGGGTCAGTGTCAAGCACCGCAGCTACATCGAGAAACTCAATGACATCGAGACGCCGCTCTCCACCCTCGTACTTGGCAACGAAGGATTGCGGACGGCCAAGCTTTTCGGCCAGCTGCTCCTGGGTCAGGCCTTGAGCCTTGCGCAGTGATCTCAGCTGGTTCAGAAATCTCTGGTGGCGGGGAGATCGAAGAGATTTTGGCATTAGGCGAACCGGACGGGTAAAGACCGGCTCAGCCACTAATCCCGGTTCCGGAAAATCCCATTTTGGGATATTCTGTCTTGAATCCAGCGATCAACATGCGAGGTTCGCGGCAGACATGAATCCATCAACGGGAACGGACGGGGCTCAACGCTCAACACTGCACGATGAGGTCCCCTGGTCAGACAGCGTCACGAGCTATGACAGGGAACATTCCGCAATCTACCTGCGCGTCCTGGACGCCTGCGCCGACAATGCGAGCGTAGAGGAAATGGCCGAACTCATTCTCGGCATCGACCCCGTCCTTGAACCTGTGCGCGCCCGCAAGGCTGTTCGCAGCCATATCGACCGGGCGAACTGGATGGTAACCACCGGCTACAAGGAACTGTTCGGCGGCTGACGCACGACTGAACTGTCGGTTTCCAGGCAAGGAACTCACGACGGTCCCATTCCTGAGCGCAGAGTCCGAGAAACGCGCGCCTAATTCGGTCGCGGAGGTGATCGCAAGGACCCGTCCAATCGGCGTGGATGCGCCTTCCCGATCAGCACTTCAACGATGTCGCGATGTGACGGTCCGGCGAGCGATCCCTCGAGGCCCCCAGAACGACAGCAAATCGGGGCCGCGGTTTTCGGCGGAAACAAGCGGGCAGGCAATTCGCCGTAAGCACAAGACGCACTCGAGCCCCACGGGCTACGCATCAAGCCCGCTGCGCACGTGAAGCTACCCGTCAGCGAACCGAAAAAAGCCTAGCGGGGCAGGCGCCCAATTGCCTGCTTGGTGTTCGTCACCCCAAGCTTCCGGCGAGCGTTGCTCAGATGAAAGACGGCCGTGCGCTGCGTGATCCCCAGGATGCAGCCGATCTCCCAATCGGACTTGCCTTGTTCTGCCCACTGCAGGCACTCGTATTCGCGCGGCGTCAGCAAGACACCATCGATCGTTCGATCGGCGGACAGTTTGCTGCGAACGAACATATGAAAACAGGTCGCGATATACGGAAGACCTCCTACGTGGCGTTCTGTGGCGCGGAAGAATGCAGTGTCGGGCTTGTCTGCGGCAAAGGTTACCGCAGCAAAATTACCTCGTCGGTCGGTAATCGGGATCGTCATGCCGCAGCTGATGCCAAACTGCGCCGCTTCTTCGAAAACCTGAGCCCCTGCAGCCTCCTCGCCGCTCAAATCGTATCCCCAACGAAACGGGCATCCGCCACCGCGTGCACGCACAATGACGGGGTCAACACTCTCATACCGGTTTTCGAGATAGCGTGCTGTCCACCGCGCCGGATAATTCGATATCAGCGTGGGTTTGCCATCAGACCGCGGCGGTAAGGAGAGATAGGCAAAGGTGCGCAGATCGAGCCCAGAGGCGACATCGGCCAGGGCGCCGTGGAGATCAGCCTCATCGACGCTTTCTGAAAGCCGTTCCAAGAATCTTTCAAAGACAATTTGCATGTCCTTCGCCATGCGTTGATGTGTTTGTTTTCGTCACCATGACTGCAGGGCCGCCACTGTCCAGCCTAGCGCCGGCCGCGACCTATCTCGCCGGCATTGGCCGGCAATGTGACCACCGCCTCCACAGCGGCACCAGCCGTCGCCAACCGCAGTTGCCGCAGACTTATCTGCATCCCTAGCGAGCGTGCGCAGGCGCAGATCGCTCAGGATTGGCCGCTTGATGTACTTCGGCAAGGAAGGACGCTAACGTTAGAACGCCGGGCGGCAGTAGCTTCGAGGCGGAGATGGAGAGGCTCGATTTGTCATACGGATATCTCGATACGTGAGCCGATATACGGCCGCCCTCCTGCTCAGGCTTTTGACGACGCAGGCAGCCACTCTCATCCAGCATTTTGACAAAGGCCCTGCCGGTGGGGAGGTACACCGACAGGGCGCCGCCGCTTGGGTCGCTGACCGCTGCCACGTGGCGACCAGTCAGCGGCGGCAGGTTATTCGATTGCGAGCGAGCTCGCGCCTCGACTCCGCAACGCGTTTGTTCTGTTGTTGGGACACATTCCACAAACAGGCCAGTTAGTGCACGGAAGGGCGGTCGCTTCCAAGCTTTCCGCGCCTTACCGGGCGACAAGGTTCCGCCCAGGCCAAGCCGGCAACAATCCAACAGTTTCGCCATGATCATACCGCGCCCTCAGCTTTAAGCGCGCGATATGTGTATTGATTGATTTCGCAGTCGCATCGACGATGATGTCGATCTCTTTTCGGGTAATGATCAGAGGTGGGGCACAGCCGAGAATATTGCCATGCGGCATAGCGGCCGATGACACCATTCTCAAACAAAGCAGCGGCGGCCGCGTTCCGCTGATCTTTGCAGAAGGTCCGGCCGTTTGAGCCCTGTAGCGCGGTTGCTGTGCCTCTCATCCGCGACTCCGTATGGATGGCTTATGGCATTAGATAACTTTGCAGGAGCGTCGAGTCGCGACGCAAAGGGCACCGTGTAAGCAGCATTCCTGCAAAAGTGGCCATAATTTCGCAGTTTCCGATATGGCAGAACTAGGTCCTGTAGACATGGCGCTTGTTAAGCAAAGACCAACCGCCTGAGTTGCCTCCTATCGGGGACTATGAGGGCGGCTCAGTGTCCCAAAAACAGCGTCCAGTCGTCTCGCTGGATCAGCACGCCAACGGTGACCAATGGGGCGAAGCGGGGCCCGTCCAACACCTGTCCGCTCAATCTCCGACGATGTGAACCGCGACGCACGGAGCAATGCCCCGAGCCATAGCAGCAGACCGGGCCAATTGTCCGGAGCACCAGTGCGCGAAAACTCGTAGTAAATGGCGCCGTTTCGTGAACCGTGCGCCATTAAAAACTGTCTAGGGCAGAGATGGACGCAAACAGCGACCGGACCGCCAACACCGCGCAGCGAGTGCGTGTGAGCGGAGGCATCGTTTCACAGCTTGTCGACTCGTGCGTACCGTCAAGCCGTTCGCCGGCAGCTTGCGCTAGCGTCGGGCACACGTGCAGCCGATTTTCGTCTTTCAGAGTTAGTCAAGGGATTGCCATTTAGAGCCGGGTACGAGGAGCGTCGCTGGAGCGAAATGCTGCGCGCCAATCAAGCTCGGTGTGAGTTTTACTGCTTGAGTTTGCTGGGGGTTCCTGCGAGCCCGCACAGGAGACCGATCAGGCGATTGAAGTTGAACTGTCGTCGGATCTCTGACGATGTCAGAGATGAGACACACGTCCTGTGAGAATGACTCGTTGTTCTGAAATGATTTTCTCAGTTGGCATGACACGTGCTGCCGATCTGCCAAGCACTGCTCCCGCATGGACCCATCCTATTGATCAAGCTCGCCGAAAATGCGTTCGCGCCCCCGACCCTAAGCGTTCCCGAGCCGACGCAAGAATGTGCGTTTGCTCTCCATTTGGCATCAAATAACGCCGCCACCTCGAATATCCGGACCTTGGCTGTAGCCACACGGCACAGGAAAGTTCTCGACCACGAACGGAGTTGGACCGGAAAGAACGTAGTTGCGATGGCGCTTGCGCCCAGTGGCGAGTCGCAGCTCCACGCCGGCATCCGATAGATGCACAGCCACGAGTGTGTTGGTCCTGGCACCAAACGGCCACGGCCTACAGGCTAGACTGGCGCCCAACCTGGTAGACCACAAAGGTCTCGAGGATGAACAGCGTCGCCCGTCAGTCCGGTATGCGGCTCTGGCCGGGCATTCTTCGCGAGGGCGACAAGGGATAAGTATCTGCGGTGGCCTCGTGGTCTCGCCAGGGGCTCACCATTCATCCGGAACGGCTGGAGGGCGCGCTCCCCTGGCTCTGGCGAGGTTGCGGAAAAGAAACTGAGCAGGAGCTTACAATGATAGTCGCACCAGAATTTTCCGGATTGAGGTATCCAAAATGAAGCCGCTGCCTTCCAAAGCGCGAGCTGTCATAATCGGAGGCGGCATATCGGGGTGCTCCGTCGCATATCACTTAGCAAAGCTGGGGTGGACAGACGTGATCCTGCTCGAGCGTAAGCAACTTACGTGCGGCACGACCTGGCACGCCGCGGGATTGCTCAGCGAGCTTCGCGGGTCTCGCGACATGACGAAATTGACCAAGTACTCGATGCAACTCTACTCAAGCCTGGAGGAAGAGACGGGGATAGCAACCGGACTTCGCCGCGGCGGCTCATTGTCTATTGCAGTTACCCAAGAGCGCAAGCACGAGCTCTACAGGCAACTCTCTCTCGCACCCGCCTACGGCGTGGAGACGCGAAAGATCAGTGTGCAAGAACTCAAGGGAATTTACCCTCATATCGACGTGTCTGATGTCACTGCTGCGCTTCATTTCCCTAATGATGGACAATGTGATCCAGGCAACGTCGCGATGGCGCTGGCCAAAGGCGCACGCCAGCGTGGTGCCGCAGTCTTTGAGGGAGTGAAGGTAGCCGGTGTTCAGGCGAGGAACGGACGGGTGTCGGGCGTGACATGGGAGAAGGATGGTGAGCGCGGGGTAATTGAAACAGATAACGTAGTAAACTGCGCGGGGATGTGGGCACGAGAATTCGGCGCCAGAAGTGACGTCGCGATTCCCTTGCATGCGTGCGAACATTTTTACATGGTTACAGAGCCAATAGGTGGGCTAAATCGACTTCCGGTCCTACGGGTTCTTGACGAATATACTTACTATAAGGAAGATGCAGGGAAAATTCTCTTTGGGGCGGTCGAACAGAAGGCGAAGCCGTGGGGGATTAACGGTATCCCGGAAAGCTTCTGCTTCGATCAGTTGTCCGAGGACTTTGCGCATTTCGAACCCATTGTGGAGAAGGCTCTTAAGCGAGTTCCAATGCTGGCAACAGCCGGTATTCGTACTTTCTTCAACGGCCCGGAAAGCTTCACCCCGGACGACCAATATCACCTGGGTGAAGCTCCTGGTGTTAGGGGCTATTGGGTCGCATGTGGTTACAACAGTACAGGAATAGCTGCCTCAGGGGGGGCGGGCTTAGCGCTGGCGCAGTGGATGAATGACGACGAGCCGCCCTTCGACTTGTCGGGCGTGGACATCCGTCGGATGGAACCCTTACAGAAGAACCGTTTGTATTTGAGAGAGCGGGTTTCCGAGGTAGTGGGACTCTCGTTTGGCGACCACTTCCCCGCTCGTCAGATGACAACAGCACGCGGCATTCGACGCTCGCCAATTCATGAACAGCTCAAGGCACGCGGGGCGGTGTTCGGTGAGATGGTGGGCTGGGAGCGAGCCAACTGGTTTGCCAGGGAAGGTCAAGAGCGTGAATACCGATACTCCTGGTATCGCCAAAACTGGTTCGATAATCAGCGCGAAGAGCACCTGGCGATACGGGAACGCGTTGGCATCTTCGACTTAACCTCATTCGGAAAAATCCGAGTGGAGGGCCGAGACGCTACCACCTTCCTCCAGCGACTTTGCTCCAATGATGTCGACGTGCCGGTTGGCCGGATAGTCTATACGCAAATGCTAAACGAGCGAGGCGGGATCGAGAGCGATCTGACCGTGAGTCGTCTCACGGAGACTGCTTTCCTGCTGGTCGTGTCAGCCTTCACATTACAACCCAATCTCTGTTGGCTTAGGCGGCATCTAGGCGACGAGTTCGTCGTTATCGCGGATGTTTCGGCGTCGGAAAGCATCCTGGCAGTGATGGGACCGAATTCGCGCGAACTGCTCGGCAGAGTGAGTCCGAATGACTTCTCCAACGAGAACAACCCTTACGGCACTTGGCAGGAGATTGAGATCGGCATGAGTCTGGCGCGGGCCCATAGAGTGACCAGTGTCGGCGAGCTGGGCTGGGAGATCTACATTCCGACTGACCAAGCCGCTCATGTCTTCGAAGTAATCGAGGCGGCGGGCGCCGATGTCGGACTCAAGCTGTGCGGACTCGGTGCCATCGACTCGTGCCGCATGGAAAAGGCGTATCGGCACCTCCCCGACGATGTTGGCAGCGGGGATCACGTGCTCGAAGCGGGGCTGGGCTTCGCTGTCAAGACGACAAAGTCTGGATATATTGGACGCAATGCCGTGCTGAGAAAACTTGAAGCGGGACTCGACCGTCGGTTGGTTCAGTTCCGCCTTAAAGATCCTGCCCCTCTACTTCATAAAAACGAAGTCGTTTTCCGAGACGGTCGGATCGCCGGAACAATCGCTTCCGGAGACTACGGACATACGCTCGGTGGAGCTCTCGGCCTTGGCTATGTACCGTGCAAGGACGAAAGCGAGACGGCTCTGCTCTCCTCTTCCTACGAGATTGAGATCGCCGGCGAGTCCTTTGCCGCGGAAGTCTCACTCAAACCGATGTACGACCCGAAAGGCGAGCGAATGCGGGCTTGACTTACGAGTTCGAGCCGTTCGGCATCCAGCAACGTAGAGCTGGTATCGAAGCTCGCAGCCCGCGCCTAAAGATATGGTCTTCTGGACCTCGAAGGCGCGGTTCACGAGCCAGTTGGTGCGGATCGCCACCTGTTCGACTGGATCAGCTCGACGCGCGCGAACGCAGGGGATGGGCGTAATCTCCGGGCAAATCGGAATGCTGGCCTCCCCGTTCAATGTGATCAAGAAGAACTGTTCTGATGTTCACTCTTCTACTGGCGCAACAGTCGCCAAGCTGGCAAGAGGTATCGTCTACCGAGAGCGCGGTCGTCGTCGGCATCGACATGGCGGCCGGATAGAGGCTTTGAGAGGGAGGAGCTTTCCACTTTGAAGAGCAGCAATCACGGGCGCTGTGCAACAAACGAGGCAACTGAGACAGCAGAATGAATCGGCCCGCGTGCCCGCGGCAGTTTGTCGACCAGCCCTTGGCGCCGTGGTGCCGAGCATGGGTTGGCGTCATGTCGGTCTTGGCCAGGTCTCTTCGATGATGCGCACGCGGTGCGGATCGATCAAAAACTTTATAGGCGTGCGGTTGGGCATTGCGGGGACTTAGACCAGGGCGGTCTTGCACGGGCAGCCAGCGTCACCTTTGAACGTGAGTCGGCGCAAGTACCGGCCCAACGTTGAGGAATGGCCCAAGGCAGCGTCCGACCAACCGGCGGCCCAAAGATTGGGATCGGCCAAAACCGCCGAGGCTCTCACTAAGACGAACCTTCAGAGGCAGGTCACCAACTAGAAGCTGGTGCGCCTGTAAACAGAGATGTGACCTTGGGATTCGTTGGTGAACGCGCCCCTCGCCCAATCCCCCCAACGCTCCGCCAGCTCCAGCCCAACGCATTCGGCCATGGTATCGAGCTCCTGGTGATAAACGTACCGAACGCGTTGTGGTAAACGTCTGACCGATGTACCAGAAAACCAGAGGATGGTTGACGTCAAATTCTGGTTTACCGGGTCATGGAGCAGCGTATTGATAAAGGTATTCTCATGATCAACGTACGTGGTAGTCGTCTTCTGGCCGCCGATAAAACCATCCAAGGGTGGAACGCGAACTTCTATTACCACAACCCCCTTCTCTGTTAGCGCCTCCGCAGCCGATCGAAGGCAAGCTATTTGCTCTTGGCGCGAGGAGAGCAGGGTGAATGTGCCATAAACACAATAGACCACATCGTAGCGTTGTTCTGAGCTGAAATCGGCAATGTCCCCCTTCCAGGCTTTGATCAGATCAGTACGTTTCGCGAGAAGTTTTAACATGCTGTCTGAATTGTCGATGCCTTCGACCCTGACGCCCCGCTCGCTCAACGGCACCGCTACGCGCCCATTGCCAATACCGAGCTCAAGAGCTGCTCCTCCTCTGGAAAGTCGCTCAAGGAAGTCAGCAGTTTCGTCTGCCTCCGCAACTTTCCCTAATAAGCTGGTAAATTTTTCATATGTGGAAGCCACACTCTGGTCGTAAGCAAAGCCATCAGACATTTAGATTCTCCACGCGTCTGCACTCAATCAACGAAGTTGATATTTTTAGGGTAATCTGGAATATTTGTGTATGTCTGTGTTATTTCCTCGTCCACCTTTATGTCTTTGATTGCTACAATGCTCGCCCATGCGCCAGATTCTTCATCAGCCCAAACCGTTTCTGCGTTAGGATTGGAAGAGTGATTCACCAACGAGGCAAGTCCAAAAACAATGTAACGAGAGAAACCAGAGATTTTTTGATTTTTTCTTCCGCGAACGAAGTAATACTCGAGTATACCAGTAAGATCTATGAGGTTGGCTTGACGGTCGTCAAATCCCCATGTTGGAGCGCGCTCGATTATATCGCCAGCTTGGAAGGGGATATTGGCGAATAAACCACGACCTTTTCGGGGAACTTTCTTCACATACAAAGCGTGGCTACGATCAAAAACCCTATCGACCATCATGTGTACCTTCTTAATGCTGAGCTTGGAGCGTTTCGTGATGGGTAACCGTTGAGCCTCCGGATGGCTCATCAGCAATGCTACAGAGAACTCGGCGGCCTATTGATCGTGCGCTCGGCTGCGAGGCTGACTCATCTCGCCGCAAAACTCCTCCTTCGCGGAGCTGCCATTTCCAATCCAAGCTACTTTCGCCCCTTCTGGTACCATCGCCGGCGTCTCTTCCACTAAGGAACAACATCGGTGGATCGGCAACGCGCTCCAAGGGACGAGATTCTAATTCATTTCATGTTCTCCGAGAGCGAACATAGCCTGTTTCTAACCTCGTCATACCTACCAATATGCGTGGGTGACGTTAGCTGCCTTACGTTTCGTCCTTACGTGCTCGAGTGGGAACTGATTGGCGACCGCATCAAATACGCCTCCGAACGAGAGCGAGCTCTGGTATGAACCGCAGGTATTTGCCGTCAGCATCTGGCCCGAAGGGCGATCGGGCGGCCGATCGAACCAGGCGAGTTCCTTGGCTTCCAGCTTCCGATCGCAAGGTGCTCATCATCTACAACGAGGTTCATCACCCGGCCAAAAGGCGAACCACGTCGACGCTATTTGACACCCTTGTTCAGATGCTGGTGGTCGGCAACGTCCGGAGTCTGAGACGTGCGACGCACAGCCTCGTGGTTCCCCGATTGTATTTTTCACGCCGAGCGGCACGTTCCGACCGACCTTGGGGTGGCTCGTATCTCTTGAATTTCAACGAAGTCAGAATGTGGTCAGTCCGCTGGCCGGCGGGAGCGCATCATTTCGGTGACTAACCTCGATGAGGCCAGGCGGGCCGCCGGACGCACATCACCTCAAGTCAGCGACCCACGCGTCGCATGCCCGAAACCCACCGTCGCCCGGGATCCGAAATGCTTGCCGCCAAGGGTCCGGAAGATTGATCGCGTTCCCCTGAGCCTTACCGACGAAAGCGGGATGTTGGTGCAGCTGCCACACCGCAGCGACCGTATGTGAGTTTGGACCGGTGTTGTCACCGCGCCAAGACGACAGGCTCGGACCTTGGATCACAACGCATTGAGGTTGATATGCGAAGACAGCCTTGACGACGAAATCCTCATGTGAGCAGGGTGGGCGGCGAAGGCGACCGGAAAGGCCAGCCGTCGAAGGCGGACCGCATCCGCAGGAGGAACGAAGAGGAGGACCCTGACCGGGCAAGCGAAGGGTTGCGGGATGCCGCGGCGGGCCCAGAAGGGAGAGCCGCCCACCCCGCGCCACCGGGGAAGGCCAGCACAAAAACCACGCCGGCCAACAGGGCGGCGACCGTCAGCAGCCGACAGGCTGCCCCGCGCCAAAAGGGCGAAGCCGCGGGGCCGAGACCGCCTGAGCTTGGCGAAGAAAAGCGGGCTCAGTGCACGAGCACCCGCCACGAGCCGGCTGGATGTCCTGCCGAAACTACGGATGCCACCCTTGCGCGGCGGTTTTACGAGTTCGCACGGATCAACGCTCAATGCTTGGACGCATGGCTAAGATCGCTAAGCAAACCAAACGCCTCCCGTCCGATCTGACGGGCGAGGAGTCGGAACAATCGCGCCGCCAATGCCCTGGGGCGTTGAGCCATCCGTGCGAGGTTTGATTTTCATGAGGTGATCAACAGGGTGCGCTACCTCGTGCGTTCGGGTTCGGCTGGCGGAATGCTGCTGATGCCGAGTCTCGGCAAGCGAAGGGTACGGGCCGTCAAGAAGATCGTCGACATTGGGACAGTATGGAGCTCAGGTCGATCCTGGATGATATCTAAGCGTGCTTCCTCGGCCTCGCGGACCTCTTGACTGCGGGGGCATCGGGTGGCCGAAAGCCGGCTCGCCGCCCCCTCTTTTCAACGGGAACGTCCGCCAGCGTCGTTTGCGGATTCTGCCGTTCTACGCAAAGAAAGCGGTCCGCTTCACAGTTGCCCGCGATCCACCTCGCCTGCGCGCTCTAATCACAATGCATAAAAAGGGCGCCCGGGAACAGGGCGCCCCTTCTCATCGACGAAATGCTCGGACTGGAGGTCCGCGATCAAGCAATGCGCCGATAAACGATTTGAAGGCTCGCAGTTCCCCGCTTCGAACGTGGGTATGAGCCGTTCAATGCTCAGAATGAGCGCTGGAAGCGAACAAAACCGCCTACGCTGTTTTTCTTGTCAGCACCGGTCCAGTTCAAGGCCGGAGCAGGAGAACCAGCACCGAATTCGTCGAAGCGGCCTGCATGCAGGTAATCGACTTCAGTCGTGATCGTGAAGCCGGGAACGATATCGTAAGCGATATTCGCGGCGACACCGAGGTTCTTCCACTCATCGTAGGAAACCTGGGCATTGAACGAGGTCTTCTCGTTGAATTTGTAAGTGGCGCCGCCCCATACAGCCCAGTTACCGCCCCACTGCTTGTAGATGCCGCGACCGCGGCCCGGGATCGCCCAGGTCGGATCCGACAGGTTGTCGTCCGTTCCATAGCCGGCCATCGCGAACAGCGAAACTGCCTCACTAACATTGACGTCGATACGGACTTTGCCGGCCACCTCCTCGTAGTTGCTGTCGTAAGCGATGACGCCGGTGATGGCGCCCCAGCCCTGCGTGTACTTCACGCCGCCGACGACGTGCGGCACGTAGCTGTCGATGGTGCCCTTGTCGCCCGAGCCTTCTTCAAGCGAGACGACGGCCGAGAAGCCGTTGCCCGCGTCGAAATAATACTGGATGACATTGGTGTTGTGATCGCCATAAGGCACGAGCGTGTCGTTGATGACATTGCCGGCATAATCAATGAAGCTTTCGAAAGCCGTGTCGGTCTTGCCAATACGCAGACCGCCGAGCTGAATCCAGGCGTGCTTCAGATTGACGGCCTGATTGTGCGCGGGATTGGGATCGGTACCAAAGTCGCCTTGATCATTGCCGAAATCGAAACGGGTCTCGGTGTAGGTCTTCAAGGTGCCGAGCTCGGTCTCTGGCCGGTATAAGTGCGCAGCGAAAAGCGAGCGTTCTTGTACCAGGTGTGGTTGCGGCTACCGTCCTCATGATCCTCATTGGTCGCACCGTCGTATGAGCCGACGTCGCCGAAACCGATGTCGTAACGGACATAGCCGCCGATGCGCAGGCAGGTCTCAGTGCCGGGGATGTAGAAGTAGCCAGCGCCGTAGACGTCGCAGATCTTGACGTATTCAGCAGGTTCCGGCTCGGCGACGACGACGGCGTCGGCGGCGCGCGCACCGGAAACTGCGATCAGGGCCGCAGCGGAGCCGAGAAGAAGGCTCTTGATGTTCATACTTGATCTCCTTGAATGATTTGAAAAGGGCGAGGACGTCGATGGACGAACCGCTCCCTGTCCCCACGATCGAAAAAGATGCGCATCGCGAAGCATCCTTCCCGCTTCGGGCGCTATTCGCAGGACGGAATAGTGCAAGTTCAAATTCCTGTTCCAGGTTATAAGTATCAGTATTAGTTGTATTTTTATCACTAAATCCGCGTTTTTACTTGCACAAATTGAACAACTATACATTTGTACAAACCGCACAATTGGTACATTGACCGATTTAGTACGCGCCAAATAGGCGCCAACAGCCGCCGATGCCGACGAATCGTCAGATGGATCCAATCAGAGAAATAGCCTGTGCGGCCGACGCAACAGCTTCGGTGTTCATGCCTTACCTAAGCAATTCGACAGGAACGCGACTCTTGAGAAGAGGCGAGGGGCTGATCAGCCACAGCCACGCCAATCTGGGATCAGAGATCGAGGAAAGGACCTCCCGGATTCCGGGCACAGGCCTGCCGTCGATGAACTGAGCCAGGGAAATGCATGCTTGCGGGAGCCTCTGCGAAAGGCAACCACATCATTGTGCCGCTGCCACCAATGCAGCGTTGACCGCGGTATTCCGAAACGTCTCTCGATATGCGTTGAGCCCGCAACCGGTCCGGCCCACTCAGCGATGCGCGCGCCTGTCGGAAAATCTTTCAGAACCGGATGCCCGAGCGGCTGATCGGCTGGCCGGGGTCGCGAACCGATCTCACACGCATGGGCGCTTAGCCGTCGCGCCGCTTCGGCCTCAAGCCTACCAAGAAATTCGGCGGCCACGGCCGTCGAATGGTCGGAAGCGGAACCCGAAGCCGGAACGGCAGCCTTGTCGCCCTGCCTCGCCTCATCGCATTGGGCAAGAATGCGCTGAACCTCCCGCATGACAAAGCTTGAAAGCTCGCTCTGGCGCTGTTCATCCGCGAGATCACTCGACCCAGACATGTGTGGCTTTCCTGATAGCTTCCCTCAGCAAGCCGCCGAAGAAGCGTTGACGACATGACGCTTGGAGGACGGGCGTTTTCGCATTCTCGCCACTTGGCAGCCGTCTTACGGCTTCAACCTGCGCCTCTCAACAAGAAAAGAAAGGACGTCGATTGCCGGCCATCTTTACCATCAATGATCGAAACAGAATCTCCGAGCATCCGTCGCAGCGTTACGCTATCGCAGACGTCAATTTTCGCAAGCTAAAAGCGTGTATTATAGATATATATAATTATGACGTTGCTTTTATGCAACTAAAGTCATAATTTTTGTTTGCACAAATAGGACATATTGCACATTTGTACGCCGTTTAGCCGCGTAAACTTGGTGTTCGCATTTAGTAGCGAATACATACTTCACTGTTGCCCGATTTCGTATTGATGAGATGCGCAGCCTTCTTTGACTAGGTTGAAAGCCCACTTTCGGGACGCCTCATTGCGCAAGATCGCTCAATCCACTCACACGGGCTCCGGACAGGGAGAGCAGGTTTTGTCCGGGGCTCAGTCAACTACAGCAGCCCACGACCACGCCTCCGGGTTCTTGCCACTGCCGACCTTGAGACCGGCGCTTAGGCCACATGTTAGAAGGCGATCCCTGCCGAACCCCTGCAATGTACCAGCGCTGCCTGCAGCTTTCCTGCGTTTTCCTCCGGCGTTTCCGAGGAAGACCGCCTTGCCGCAGAAATGAGAGCGTAGCTCGCTATGGCATGAACGCAGGTATGACTTTCGGCGTGCCACTCGACTCGATGTTGTTGATGCTGGACACCTACGTGGATGGCTGGGCCGATAATGCCAGAGGTCGAGCAATAGGCGATCCTCTCGGCCTCGACCCGATCCCCGAACTGGTCCGCGCGGTAAAAGCTCTTCACAATTATACCGGCCGCAGATCGATGGCGACGGCCGGCTGCAATGAACTTGTTCACCGCCTGCCCCCCGGACTTCCCACGCAGTCGCGCAGTCAAGAGAGTCTACGTCGCGGTCACGCAGGTAATCGCGAGATTGTCCAGCCCGACGAGCCACATAGCGCATGCTAAGCTCTGCGCGTGCAGCCAACTCTTCTTGCGTCAGATCCTGTTCATGGCGCAAGCGACGCATATTGATCGCCATGACCTCTTTGAGATCACGGGCGAGATAGGCGCTGAAAAGGAATTATCGTTCTGGGAATGATCGTTCCTATTCCTTATAGTTTACCTCATGACAAAGGGCTCATCCCAAGCCGAGAACCAAACGCTGCCAGCCAATCGAGATTCAAAGAGCTATGAAGCCAGACATTGCTGACGAAGTCCCGTGGTCAGACAGCATCACGAGCTACGACCGGCAGTATCGCACCACTTACCTGCGCATTCTCGACGCCTGCGCCGACAATGCCAGCCTAGAGGAAATGGCAAATCTCATTCTGGAATTGACCCGGTCTTAGAACGAGCCCGCGCCCGCAAGGCAGTCCGCAGCCATGTAGACCGCGCGAACTGGATGGTGACCACCGGGTCGAGGTAGCTGTTCCCCAGCTGAACAGGGGTCGACACGCTTCTTTGGACAAGGAGGTCAGTAGCCGTCATTTGACGCGCCTTCGATCAGCACTTCAGCAATCTCGCGGTGAGATGCTCCGCCGAGCGAACCGTCGCCAAGAAACGAACGTCAACTCGGCGGACCCAGCGCGGTGCTTACTATGATTGGAGGCTGGACAGAATCTCGCACGGACGTCGAGAAACTCAATCACATCGAGACGCCGCTCTCCACCTTCGTACTTGGCCACGAAAGATTGCGGACGGCCAAGCTGCTCGGCCACCTGCTCCTGGGTCAGGCCTCTGGACTTGCGCAGCGATATCAGCTGCGCCAGAAACCGATGGTGGCGGGGAGATTCGAAGAGATTTGGGCATTCACGCGAACGGGTCACGTAAAGACTGGCTCAGCGACTAATCCCGGTTTCGAATTATTCTGGGATATGTTGATCGGATTAGCGCTTAACTGGCGAGTTCGCAGCAGCCATGAATCGATCGGCGGAAACAAATAGGACCCGCAGCTCAACTCTGTGCGACGAAGTCCCTTGGTCAGACAGCATCGCGACCTAGGACAGACAACATCGCACCGTTTACCTGCGCATTCTCGACGCCTGCGCCGACAATGCCAGCGTAGAAGAAATGGCCGATCTTATTCTCGGCATCGACCCGGTCCTTGAACCGGTGCGCGCCCGCAAGGCAGTTCGCAGCCACATCGACCGCGCGAACTGGATGGGGATGACTGGTTTTAAGCAACTGTTCGCCCGGTGAACTGCAGCACGGGTTGCCACTCTTTTAGACGAGAAAGTCCCGGTACCCGCTGTTCATCAGCGGGCGGCCGCGTGAGACGGCGCGGCGTACGCGAGATGATCGCCAGGATCTTTCCAGATCAGTCTGCACGCGCCCTTCGCTGGTCAGCGTCTCAGCGATCTCGCGGCGGGATGCTCCAGCGAGCGCACCGTCGAGGGCGCGAAGAACGAACGCCAACCGGGCTGCGCGCCTTACGCACCGAAACAAGCGGCGGGCAGCTCTCCATCGAGACAAACGCAATTGAGGCATTCGATGGCCATAAACGATGCTTCAAGAGTGCCGCGGGCCAGATCGCCTCAGCACGAAGGCAAGCGGGCTGAAGAATATCCGCTTCAGAAATTGTAAGCTGGATGGAGCGCCCGTCATCGCGAAGATGGACGTGCTGATTCTCGTCGGCCCAACCAGCACTGTGGTTCGACAATGATGTCAGATCGAACGGCGACGCGGCTTACAGCCGGTCGTTCCGCGACGATCGGCAATACATGCGCGCACTGGCGCGGACACCGGAGTACGACCGCACTGCGTTCGTGAGACTCGGCGAAACAAAACACCCCAGCGCGAAAGATCCCCCGGCCGAAGCGATCACGTCAATAGAGGCTCCGTGCGACAGCACAGTCGTCTGCTCGCGGGCAGCAATCAGATGACTCCGAAATCCCGGATTGCGATGCAAGAATTCCCCAGGCCGAGCCATTTGACGTTAGGTGAGCGGTGAAATAGGAGCAGCGATCCTGCCACTCCTGATCTCATCTGGCGCGATAGATACGGGCATGATCATGCCACCTTGCGAAATACCGGCACCCACAGCACCGGACCGCCTATGCCGCCGCTTTGCCGAACGTCTGGAGCATCTATACGTCGAGCGCGAAGCGGCTGCTTTCCCAGATGCTTGGATGCTGAGGTGCGCTCTTTCCCTCCAATAGCGTGGGGAAGGTGTCGCGAAGCATTGTCGGGCCAGTCGAGGGGAAAAGGCGCACGCAACCATCTATCCGTCCCTCGAAACCCCGAAGCAGCAAGTAGTGGGGTCTCAATGCATCAAATGAGTCGATTTCGTAGCCACCCTTCCTCTTATCTGCCAGTCGAGCCGTTCTTTGAAGACACGGTATCGCAGGCGATGCATGGCATGCAGGTCATCGGCAAAGTCCTCGTAGCAGTCTGGTGCAATCAGTTGGATCATGGAAGCCTCCACTTCGGGCGACTCTCCCCGTCATTGGAGGCGAAGCTTCGCGCCAGGGCAGCGTATACAGTTGGGGAGGCATGGCCAGCTTCAGTAACGCCAGGAACTTGAAGCGACGAGACGAGCAACTGCCTGTCTGGTTGTGCTAACGCCAAGTTTCCTGCGGACGTTGGGCAGATGAAACGTTGTCGTATGCCGCGTGATCCCGAGGATGCAGCCGATATCGCGATTGGATTTGCCCTTCTCGGCCCATTGCAGACACTCGTATTCTCGCGCCCTCAGCAAGACGCCGTTCACCAGTCGATCAGCCGAAAGTTTATGACGGACGAACATGTGAAAACAGGTCGCAACGTAAGGGAGAGCGTGTTCATAGCGTTCCGCGGCGCGGATAAATGAAGCATCACGCTTGTCAGCGGCAAAGGTCATCGCCGCAAAATTGCCTCTGAGATCAATGATCGGGATCGTCAAACCACAGCAGATGCCGAACTGCGCCGCTTCGTCAAAGAGCCTATGCTCAGCTTCTGATGGCTCAACACCCGGTAGCGAAGAGCCACATAGCAAGGGGCATCCGCCGCCTCGGGCGCGCACGATCACGGGATCAATGCTCTGGTACTGGTGCTCTAGATAGCGCGCCGTCCAGCTCGCCGGATAGTTGGAGATCAGCGTGGGCTCGTTACCCTGCGGCGGGAGCGAGAGATAGGCGAAGGCGACCAGATCGAGTTGTGAGCTCAAATAGGCCAGGGCGCTGCGGAAGTCGACCTCATCGACGCCTTCCGAAAGCTGTTCCAAAAATCTTTCGAAGACAGATTGCATGTCTGCCCTTGTCAGAAACTTGCCTTGGTCTTCGCAACTTGCCTGCAGGTGGCAGCAAGTCGAGATGCTCGGCGCTATAGGCCCTTCTCAGGGATCATTATCGTAGTTCCCAAAACCATACATCGGGCCGATGCGGAGGACCTGCAACGCTTGAGAAATAGGCCCTGCCGGCGGGGAGGTGCGCCGGCAGGGCTCGCGGCGCAACGTCCGCGGTCAAATGGCAGGACCGGAAACAGCCGCAAACAAGTGATTTGGTCCGCAATGTTATACGGCGCCTTCCGCCTTCAAGGCGCGGTACGTCGTTTCAACAGACTTCGCCGTCGCATCGACGATGATGTCGACTTCGTTGCGGGTGATGATCAGTGGCGGGGCAAAGCCGAGAGTATCACTGTGCGGCATGGCACGGCCGATGACCCCGTTTTCAAGCAGAGCAGCGGCGGCCCGCACGCCAACTTGCAGCTCGGGCTCGAACGCTACGCGCGCCTTGGGATCGCGCATCAGCTCGACACCTGACAGGATTCCAACGCCGCGAACTTCGCCGACGATGGGATGTCCTTCCAGTTCGGCCTTCATGCGAGAAAGCCAGTAGGGGCCGACATCCTGGACATGTTCCAGGATATTTCTTTCCTTGAGGACTTGAATGTTGGCAAGCGCGGCTGCCGCGCAAAGCGTATGTCCCGAATATGTCCAGCCATGGCCGAGAGCCCCATGCTTCTCTGTTCCTTCTTCCAGGACCGACCAGACGCGGTCGCCGATAATTGACCCGGAGATGGGGAGGTAAGCGGAACTGACGCCTTTGGCGATCGTGACGAAATCCGGACGCAGGCCATAGAGGTGGGAGCCGAATTTCGCACCGGTTCGCGCGAAGCCGCAAACCACTTCATCGGCAATCAGAAGAATATCGTACTTGTCTAGCACCTTTTGAATGGCCGCCCAGTACCCCTCTGGGGGCGGAACAATGCCGCCGGTCCCAAGTGCCGGTTCTCCTATGAAGGCTGCAACCGTATCGGGCCCCTCAGCAAGAATGAGGGCTTCAAGTTCGTCGGCGCAGCGTTTCGAGAAGGCTTCTTCGGTTTCGCCCTCATGCGCCTGGCGATAGTAATGCGGGGTCGTTGTGTGGCGCACCAGGTTCAAAGGCAGGTCGAAAAACTTATGGAAGAACGGAAGACCGGTCAGACTTCCAGTGACCAGGCCGGAACCGTGATAACCGCGATGTCGCGAGATGATCTTCTTCTTTTCGGGGCGACCGAGAATGTTGTTGTAGTACCAGACGAGCTTGATGTTAGTCTCGTTGGCGTCGGAACCGGACAAGCCAAAATAAACTCTCTGCATGTTCTGCCCGAAATATTCGACCACCTCTTCCGCCAAGCGGGCTACGGGCTCCGTGCCTTGGCTGGCATAGACATGTGCAAACGGCAGCTCATGCGCTTGCTTGGCAATGGCGTCAGCGATCTCCCTGCATCCATATCCCATGTTGACGCAGTACAGCCCACCGAAACCGTCGAGGCTCTTTCGGCCTTCAGTATCCCAGATGTAAACGCCTTCCGCTCCGGCCATGATGCGGTTTGGCGTCTCGCCGCGGCTGTGTTTTGCCAAGTGGGTGGACGGATGAAAGACGAAGGTCCGATCCTTTTCTTGGACTTGCTTCGTTCCCAGATTGGTCAGGGTCATTGTCGCTCTCCCGTTATCGCGCGGCGAAGAACACTCGGTCCCCGCTCGTCGAGAGCTACTATACCGACGGACACACTTCACGTTCCACGGCAATGTACGTCCGCGGCCGATGAAATCACGGAAGTTGCGTCAATCTCCGTGGAAAACACGGACAACTCAGCGTTGTCTTGGCGCGGGTAAGGGAATGGGCGAATTGGATTTTACGGATTTCGTCACAACAAGGCTATAATATTGGTCGATTCCGACTCCAACCTGTAGCAAACCCTCCATGAATTCCTGGTAGGCAGCCATAGAAGGAGCTGCAACGCGCATCAGGTAATCTACCCGGCCGCCGATCGCCCAGCAGTCCAAAATTTCGGAGATGCCTTGAATTGCCGTCTCAAAGTGTCGCTGATCTTCGAGACGATGACGATCCAGTACGACCTCCACCATTACGAAAATCACGCCCCCGGTGAGGGATGGACTGAGCCGCGCATAATAGCCTTCAACAATCCCTGATGTTTCGAGTATGCGGAGCCGCTCCGAGCAAGCCGACGCAGACAAATGGACGCGCTTCGCAAGCTCGCTTTTTGATATCCGACCGTCTGCCTGAAGCTCGGCGAGAATTCGAAGGTCCCAAGCGTCCAGGCGAACTGTGTTGAGTTTTGACTTCATGGCTTTGCGGGGCTGAATAGGACTTTACGTTTAGTATGCCTGGGTCTGGCGACAGTTGCATCCATGGGCCGGTCATGCCAGCCCACCGCTGCCTTCACCGCAGGCGATGTTGGTGTTGGCATAAGCCCATACGCGCAGCTTGGCCAATACAAAAAAAGCCTCTCACTGCCCTTTGGGAGTCTGTGCCTAGGCGACGCGCAGGACCGATTGCCTACGGGAATTCAAACTCCGATGTTTCGCGCGATCGTATCGGCGGCCATGCGCATACGCCACTCGAGTGGCCCGGAATTATGAATAGAGTTTCCTTCAACGTCGACAGCCATGATGACTGGCATGTCATGCACCTCGAATTCATAGATGGCTTCCATGCCCAGGTCTTCAAAGGCCACGATCCGCGCGGTCTTGATCGATTTTGAAATCAGGTACGCAGCGCCACCCACCGCGATGAGATAGGGCGTTCTGTGTCTCACAATCGACTCGATGGCGGCCGGGCCCCTCTCTGCCTTTCCGACCGTCGCATATATCCCCGTCTCGGCGAGCATCTTTTCAGTAAAACTGTCCATCCGGCTGGAGGTTGTTGGACCAGCTGGCCCCACGACCTCATCCCTCACGGCGCGGACTGGTCCGACATAGTAGATTACGCGCCCCCGCAGATCGACGGGAAGCGGCTCTCCAGCATCAATCAAGTCCACCATTCGCTTGTGAGCGGCGTCACGGCCTGTCAGCATCTTTCCGGATAAAAGGAGGGTCTCTCCGCAGCGCCATGATGCAGTCTCTTCCTTTGTGAGCGCATTGAGATTCACCCGCCGGACATCGGCAGTGTGCAAGTCTTCATTTCCGATCTGTGGCCATTCAGAAAGGTCGGGGGGTTGGAGCTGGACCGGCCCTGTGCCGTCCAATATAAACGTCAGGTGCCGGTTCGCGGCGCACTGGGGAATGAGCGCGACTGGTTTGGAGGCGGCGTGGGTAGGAAAGCTTGCAACCTTGACGTCCACCACTGTTGTCAGACCCCCTAGGCCCTGAGCGCCAATGCCTAGCCCATTAATTCGCTCATAAAGCTCAATCCGCAGTGCCTCCTCCGCGCTTGATGGCCCCCTGGCGATCAGTTCCGACATGTCGATGGGTTCGTTCATGGCCTCCTTGGCCAGCAGCATAGCCTTCTCAGAGCTGCCACCGATGCCGACCGAGATCAGGCCAGGTGGGCACCATCCGCTGCCAAGAGTCGAAACGGTGTTGACCACCCAGTCGGCAACCGACGCGCTGGGGTTAAGAGTGGTAAAACGCGCTTTGTTTTCGGACCCGCCCCCTTTTGCCGCGATGGTGATTTCAATCTGGTTGCCGGGCACGAGGTCCACGTGGACGACTGCCGGCGTGTTGTCACGCGTGTTCAATCGTCGGCCAAGCGGATCCGAGACGATCGACGGTCGAAGGGGATTGTCGGGGTCAAGATATGCTTGGCGAACGCCCCTATTCACGAGGTCGGCAAAACTCGCCGCTGATTTAATGCGGACCTCCATGCCGACCTTTGCAAAGACCACCACAAGACCGGTGTCCTGGCAGATCGGGCGCCGTCCGAAGCCCGCCATGCGCGAGTTCAGCAAAATCTGCCCGATAGCATTCTTCGCCGACGGGCTCTGTTCGCGCGCATATGCCTGCGAAAGAGACCGAATGTAATCTGGAGGATGGTAGTACGAGATATACTGAAGGGCGTCGGCGACGCTCCTCGTGACGTCGTTGCCGGCGATGATCCGCGATCTATTTCCCACTGGATCTCATCCAAACGAGCCGAGGCCGTTGACCATTTTCAGGCTTTGGAAGCTCCGCACCCCCTGCTCACCCCCTTCGTATCCATAGCCGCTCTGCTTAATGCCTCCATACGGCGCATCTGCCGAAACCCCTTTCAGGTAGTTCACACTGACAGCGCCCGCCGAAAGACCATCTATCAGCGCCCGTTTCGCATTAGGGGCGGCGGTGAAGAAGTAGGCGGCCAAGCCATACTCAGTGGCGTTGGCTTCTTCGATCGCCTCCTCCATCGTGTCGAACGGCGCCACGGTGAGGATTGGTCCGAACGGTTCGTCATGAAGCACTTTGGCATCTTTTGGCACCCCTGTCAGGATGGTCGGCGGCCAGTAGAAACCGGGGGGGTCGAGGCGGGTGCCACCGGTCTCAACGCGGGCGCCGCGATCGACCGCATCCTGGACAAGACGCTGCATGGCCTCAATTCGCCGCGCGTTCGCCATTGGGCCCATCTCGGTCGCAGGGTCATTCGGTGGACCGATCTTGATCTTGCGGGCGGCTTCCGTCATTCGGGATAGGAACTCCTGATAGAGTGTCCGCGCAACCAGAATTCTGCTCGGCGCGTTGCAGCTCTGCCCCGCGCACTCGAACTTGTATTCCGATATCGCTGGGACGGCCTGTGCAAGGTCCGCATCCTCGCAGACAACAACTGGGGAGTGCCCACCGAGCTCAAGGACGCAGCGCTGCAAATTATTCGCAGCGAGCGCGGCCAGCTGCTTTCCAACTGCCGTGGAGCCCGTGAAAGTCAAGACCTTCACGATTGGGGAACTGAGGAGATGCCGCGAAATATGCACCGGTACACCGAAGACGAGATTGACTACGCCATCCGGGATACCCGCTTGGCGCAAGGCTTCGACGATATGGACGGCGGCGCTTGGCGTCTCTTCCGCCCCTTTAAGAATCACTGGGCAGCCTGCTGCCAACGCAGGGGCGAGCTTGCGGGCAATGAGAACGGCGGGATAGTTCCAAGGCGTAAAGGCAGCAACGACACCGAGCGGCTCCGGGACGATCATCCTGTTCGGGCCCAACGGAATCGGGGCCGAAAGCTCTTCGGCGTGGGTGCCGTTCCACTCCAGCGTTTCGACAGCGCGCGCGTACTCACCTGTGGCCTCGGCAATCGTCTTTCCCTGCTCAGCCGACAAATCCTTCGCTGCGCCGCCTGCCTTTGTGGCAAGAATCCTGGCGGCTGTTACAAGGATTTCGCCACGATCTTTTGCAGGCCGTGAGGACCAAGCCTTGCGGCAGCGCTCTGCCGAAGCGAGGGCCTCATCCAGATCCAACACCGCCGCCGAGGCCACAGAGGCAAATACCTTCTCCGTCGCCGGGTTAATCACGGGCAAAGTGGCTCTGTTACTAGCGGCTCGCCATTTGCCGTTGATAAAGAGATCATAGCTTGTGGCGTCGGACATAGCGTGCTCCGCTTGACTGAATTCAGTGCGATACCAGCCGATATCCCGACCATGGGCTCGCTTCCCTGCAGTTTCATCGCGATGGTCGCGCCTGGTCAAATATGGAATGTCGAGCAAAACCATCTCGAATACAGATTGATAGAGCGCAGCAACCGCGAAGGAGCGCGGCGATAGCACTGGAAGAGCTGGTTTGAAGAATGGCCTAAGCCCGGTCCGGAGCCGTGGCTAACCAGTGTCCGCTCTCGATCAATGTCCTGACGACCTTGGGGATCAGGTTGCGGACGGCAGACACGGCTGGAGAGCGCTCATCTTTCGGATTAACGGCAAGGACAACGGACCGGGTGATCACGGGATCAACGATCTTCACCGTCCGGACGCGGCCTTGTGACGCCTCTTTCTGAATGGCCGACGGCGTCAGGATAGAATAGGCCTTTCCTTCCATGACCATATTGATGATCGTAGATAGGGAGTCGACTTCGAATCTTACGTCGAGCACACAACCGTGTTGCGCAACGACATCAGCCACCGAACGCCTGACATTGTTATTGCGCATGGGAACCGCCAGGGGAAAGGCGTGCAAGTCGACGAGCGGGATCGAATCTTCGAAAGGCGGTTCACCCGGCGGCACCACCAGGTAAAACTCTTCGCGGGCCAGCACCGTCATTTGCCCCACGCTCTCGGCAGTACGATACAGGACTGCCAGGTTGAAGCGGCCAGCAGCCATCCATTCCTCCAGCGGTCCCGTCATGCCCTCGATCATCTTAAGCGAAATCCTTGGCAGTTCGCTTCTTACAGATTCAAGCAGGGGACCACTAAGCACGCGAGCGGCGCCGGATGGAATGCCAATAGTCACTTCTCCGGAAGGAGCAGCCACCGTGTTGGTCAGTTCCGCTTCAGTGAGCTGAATTTCTCTTAGGATGATCCGGGCGCGCTCAAGCAGCCTGTCGCCGGACGCCGTGACACTGACACCGGTCCTATCTCGAACGAGCAGCTGGGTGCCGAATCCTTCCTCCAGTTGCCGCACATGCAGGCTTAGAGCGCTTTGAGCAACGTGAAGGAGCGCAGCGGCCTTCGTAAAACTGCCGGCTTCCACGACGCCGACAAAGTATTTTAACTGCCTGATATCCACGGTTTAACCCAACTGAGGCATTTTCCCAGTCCCTTCGTATTTATCTCGAAACGAGATGGCCAGCAAGCGGGAAAGATGCCCGGTCTCCCTTGATCGGAGGTAGGTCAGTTGCGGCCCGCGAGAGCCAGAATGTCGTGGGCGCGCCGAACCACCGGCGGATCAACCATCTTACCATTCAACGAGAATGCAGACAGCCCGCGGGCGGCCGCATCGTTCTGTGCGGCGATGACATCGCGGGCCCACTTGAGTTCTTGTGCGCTCGGGGAGAAGGCCTCGTTGAATATAGCGACCTGTGTCGGATGGATCGCCAAAGCTCCGGCAAAGCCAAGGCGCCGCGCATGCGCCGCGGCCTCACGAAGTTTATCAGTGTCTGAAACCTCGCCGATGCTTCCAACAAAGCCCAGAGGGAGCAACCCGGCCGCACGGGCGGCAAACAGAACGGAAAGGTTCGGCGCCAAGAGAAGGTCGAACTCCGGCGTGCCGCCAACAGAGGTACTGAAGTCTTCAGGGCCAAGCGCCATTGCAACCATCCTGGGATGGGCCGACGCTATGGCCGCGAGCTTGTGCATGGCTGCGGCTGTCTCGATTTGGGCAAGGAAACGGATGCGTCCCTGTACGAGATTTCTTTCTCTTTCAAGTTCCAATACGGCATTCGCAATCTCTGATACCCACTCCGCCGAATCCGTCTTCGGAAGGACAAGCGCATCAACACCTGCCACCACAGCTGCATCGAGATCCGCCACCAACGCCCGCAAACCACGATTCACGCGGACCAAAACAGATGCGCCCTTGCGGCCCACCTTTGCCACCGATTCAGGGAGCTGCCGTCGTGACTCAGCCTTTTCATCCTGGGGAACGGAGTCCTCGAGGTCGAGTATGACGCCGTCCGCCCCCCTTTCATGAGCCGTCCCCACGAAGCGGGAAACGTGAGCGGGAACGAAGAGCAGAGATCTCCAGCGGGGCACAGACGTCGGGCTTTCAACGGCCGGAACGGTGTCCTTGATCACGGAGTGCCTCTGCGGCCGATGTTAGCGAGGGCGGTTGCAGACAGTTTGCCGAGTGCACGCACTGGATGGCAAGGAACCGTCACGCTTTCTGCAAATCGCGAACGCGTCCACCTACCGACACGATGCGCGCTCATGCTGACGCGGCCCTATCGCGCAAACGCCCCAGAACCTCTTCCCGGACAGTCTGCGTATGAGCGCCAAGAGCCGGAACCGGGCGCAGCGAGGGACGCTCCGCGTTGAAGATCGCCGCCGGCGCTATCGTCTCTATATTTCCTTCGGGCGTGCCAACGGTTACCCTGCGAACGTGGGGATGCCCAGAAACATCAGCCACCGCGTTTAGACGGCCATATGCCAGACCGGCTGCCTCAAGCTCCTGCATTGCTTCGTGACAGGACAGTTCGGAAAAACGCAGTTCGATAATCTCATCAAGTTGCACCCGATTACGGAGGCGCTCCATGTTGTCGGCAAAACCAGGTGCGCGTGTGAGCTCAGGGCGCTTAAGGAATTTCTCGCAGAAATTTACCCATTCGCGGTCATTCTGCACCGAAAAGACGACCTCTTTGCCGTCGGCGCAACGATACGCGCCATACGGCGCCAGAGACGGGTGTTTCACGCCCGCGCGTACTGTGTGGTAGCCGCTATAGTCGTTTTGCAGAACCGGCACGTTCATCCAGTCGGCGAGGGCATCGAACAGTGACACCTGAATGCTGGTCCCTTCGCCGGTGACTTCTCGGTGATAGAGCGCCTGAAGAATGGCACTATGCGCGGTCATGCCCGCCGAGATGTCGCAAACCGAAACCCCCACACGCGCGGGTCCTTGTTGGTTGCCGGTGATCGCGCACAGACCCGTTTCAGCCTGAACGATGAGATCATATGCCTTCAAATGGGAATACGGGCCTGTCTCCCCGAAACCAGAGATGTCGCAGGTGATCAGCCGAGAAAACCGCTTACGGAGATCCGTAGACCCGAACCCCAGTTTTTCTATACCGCCCGGCTTGAGATTTTGGATGAAGACGTCAGCACTGGCAATAAGCATGTCCAGCACGGCGCGGTCGGCTTCCGATCTCAGGTCCAGACAGACCGACTCCTTACCCCTGTTGAGCCAGACGAAGTAAGCGCTCTGCCCCCGGACTAGCTTGTCGTAATTCCGGGCAAAATCCCCTTCCGGCCTCTCAATCTTAATGACACGTGCCCCAGCATCCGCAAGCCGTGACGAGGCGTAAGGCGCCGCCACCGCCTGCTCTACGGCTACGACCGTAATCCCCTCAAGAGAGTTCTGCATGCGACACCGTGCTTTTCATCCAATTTTTTCGTTTTGAGCCCGACGACGGTTCAGTATCGCCAGCAACCGGTTTTGTTCATTCCCAACAATTGAGAATGCCTCGTCGACACCCATTCCGGGCTTTGCAAGCATCATGTCGGCTTGGGTCGCTACAGAGACGTGGACTGAAGCCTGGGCGGAGAGATCCGTTTCGGTACAGCTCCCACCGACATACGCCCCTACCTTGTTTTCCTTGCAGATAAGAACCGCGCGAACCGTATCGGCGATTGAGCCTACGTCTGGCGTCTTGATTTGGACCAGATGCGCGGCCTTCGCTTCGGCAAAGAGCCGAACATCCTCTAACGTATTGCATCTCTCATCGACGACAATGCGAGCGCTGGAATCTCGGTTGTCCAAAATCGATACGATCTCGGCGTAATTCTCAATTTGCGCTTGCGTCGAACCAAAATCTGCCGGGAACTCAACGTTCAGCGTGAAACCCGGGACGGTATCTGCAACCTTGCAGATAAAGTCCGCAATCCGTTGCGGTTCCAGACCGATTTCCTGGCCGATCCAGCCATAAACATCAAAATGCAGCACCGGATGATACCCTGGGCTGCCGATTTCGCGCGTGCGTGTTGCAACCCATTTCACGAAATCCACGAAGGTCTGGCCGTCAACGCCGAATTTCTGCCGCGAGTTGATGAGGCCGTGGGGAAGCACATCCACCGCCTTCAGAATCATTTTGTCGACGTTGATTTCTCGAGCGTCACCGCTCTGGCAGTAAATCGGGACGCGGCGCGTTGGCAGCTGGAGATCGAATTCACCACATATGATCTCCGCCATCGTCTTGCGCTGGAGATGGGCTGCTGCGCGAAGAAGAGCTTGGCTGACGCCATACTCAACAGCCAGAGGTAACCGCTGACGTGCTTTTGATTCCAATACGTTCGTGCATGACTCACGAAATCGAGAGGCATCGACTTCAAGAAGCCGCGGTACGACAACGCGTGACGTTAAAGATGAGACTTGATTGGTGTCGAACAGAGGATCGCGCCCACCAGCACCAGAGTACTGGACATTCATCATGTCGCCCCAAACGACGGTGTCGTCGGCAAGGACGAGCCCGACGCCGATAGAAGATGCTGGCATGCGAATCGACTTAAATCCAGGCGTTGTCGGTGCGCCGACATAGATAAAGCCGTCCTGGATAGCGCCAGACCTAATGGCTTCCTGATCGTCATAGAAAAATGCGCCGTTGCCAGGCGCGAGCAGGACATCTTTGATCTGCACTTCACTTCGCTCGATTTTTGCGGACTGCGTTGACGGGCGGTTGCGGTTCGTTCGCTGCCTGCCAATTATGCGCCACTTAGTGTTGAGTTCACCAATATAATGTTCCGGACGTTGCCATCGTATTTTGAGATGGCTGCATGCTCATCACGCCCACGGCACGCGTAGTGCGCTCAAAAAACCAGAACGCGAGTGGAATGGCGTCATTGTGATCCCTGATAGAGACCGAGCCCTGCCCCTCTTCGAGCCGGAAGCTCAGAGACATAGCATATCCTGGACCCACATACCGCCCCTCGGCGGACCTGAGTTCGAACGAGATGGGGTTGCCTTCTTGTCGCGCGCGATGCGCCAATAGACGCGATGCCCCCACCTTCTCCTTGTACACTGCCAGGCACGGGGCGTGCCGAGGTGCGTGCACTTCAACACAGCGCTGAGGATTGAGAAGCGCGACTCCTTCACTCGAGACCTCATCCGTCACATTTCAAACGAAAGCAAGTCTCTCATGTTCCCTGTCAAGGCTGAGCGCAAGACGGATGGTCCGCTCGGCGTGGGCGAAGCAGTTGCATCTGCTGAAGGTGCACAGGGCTGGGGGTGGAGCTCAGAGACGACGGTTGATCAGACTCTCTACCGCCTTCCGTGTCTTCGTCTCGGGGCTGTCCTCTGTCTAGAGGGCGGGCGTCGAGCGGGTTGGCTCGGCCACATAACTAGCGACGGGAGTTCCCCACCGTGGCCCCACCCCCAACGCTGTGCAGCGGGTCGGGTCGAGACCTGTCTATGACGGTGCGACCTCCCGACCGATAGCCCACAAGAAGGCGGCCATCTCGCGTGCGATCGCGGCCACGACCACTGGTGGCTTCTTGCCGGCGGCTTTCAGGC